>CANPFO010000001.1 GCA_947573555.1 uncultured Clostridium sp.
ATTTATTATACACTCTCTCATAAAATGTGTCCATATATCTATTCTAACACCATATAGTCTAGTATTTTTTAAAAATTTTAAAATGCTTTGTCTATTGTAGTAATAAAACTATTATGTTATAATTCTAATAAATTTATTTAGGAGAAAAATATATGAAAAATTTTTTAATAATATTATTAATGAAAATACTAAACTTTATTCTTAAAATATGTCATAAAAATGGAGGAAACTTTCTAGGTAAAATAGCCTTTGACTGGAATCCTTTAATATTTAAATATTTTAAAGTGACTTGTCCAGTAATTGCTATATCTGCCACAAACGGAAAAACAATGACAAATAACTGCATTGCATATACTTTAAAACAAGCTGGATATAAAGTTATTAGCAATATAGAAGGTAACAATATGGAGACTGGAATACTTTCTACTATATTAAAAAGCTGTACTTTAACTGGTAAAATCAAAGCTGATTTCTTAGTTTTCGAAGTTGATGAAAGTTATCTCTCTGTAGTATTCAAATACTTTAAATTAGACACTTTAATAATTTTGAACTTTTTCCGTGACCAATTAGATAGAAATGGCGAAGTCGAATCATTAATTTTAAGAATCAACAATTTTCTTAAAACTTATAATGGCAACTTAATACTAAACAGTGATGACCCTAATGTTTCAAGATTAGCTTTTGCCAATCCATCAAATGATAATATCTATTATTTTAGTGTTGATAAATATATATATGCAACAGAAAATATTAAAGAAGCTGGTGAAGGTAAATTTTGCCCCTTCTGCAAAACAAAATTAGAATATGAATATTATCAATATTCTCATGTTGGAAAATTTAATTGTCCAAATTGTAATTTTGGTACTAATGAAATATATAAACTAGCTAATAATATAGATTTAGAAAATAGATGTTTTGACATTGATAATATTACTTATACTATAAAAGGAAACAGTATTTACCTAATTTATAATTATTCTGCTGTTATATCAGTTTGCAGTCTTTACAATATATCTACAGAAATTATACAAAAAGCTTTATCTACTTTTTCTTTAAACAATGGTAGATTAGAAGAATTGCAAATATGTAATGTTCCAACTATTATAAATTTAGCAAAAAATCCAACTGGAAGTAATGTAAGTCTTCGTATTTTAAATGAAGACAGTGAACAAAAAGAATTATTATTTGTACTAAATGATAATCTAGCTGATGGTTTCGACGTTTCTTGGATTTGGGATATTAATTTTGATAACCTAAATAATGTGTCTAGAATCATTACTTCAGGTTCTCGTGCTTATGATATAGCTATTAGAATTAAAACTAGTGGTTTTGATTCTAGAAAAATCGAACCTTATTTAGATTTAAATGAAGCTATTAAAAATTTATATAAAACTGATATTAAAAAATATGTAATTGCAAACTATACAGCTTTACAACCTACAAGAAAAGAATTGAGACAATTTGGACAAGCTAAAAATGTGTCAGATGGAGGAAAACAATGAAAGAAATTAAAATATTATATCTATATCCAGATATGCTTGAACTTTATGGAGATTATGGTAATATTCAAGTTTTAAAATATCGAATTGAATCTCGTGGATATACTGCTACTATTGATAGATACTCTATTGGTGATAATGCACCTAACTTTAACAATTATGATATAGTATTTGCTGGTGGTGGTGCTGATATTGAACAGAGCATTTTAGCGGAAGACCTAATTAATTATAAAGATAATATTAAAGAAGCTATTAGTAATGGTGTATTTTTCTTACTTATTTGCGGAGCTTATCAATTATTTGGAAGATATTATAAAGATGTTGATGGTAATATAATTCCAGGTCTTGAAATTTTTGATTATTATACTGAAGCTAATCCTGATAGAAAGAAACGATGCATTGGTAACATAGTTATTGATGTTAATTTAAATAATTTTAATACTAAAGTAATAGGTTTTGAAAATCACGGTGGTCAAACATTTAATGTTTCTAATCCTTTTGGAACTGTCATTTTGGGTAATGGTAATAAATTTGGAGATTCTGAAGAAGGATTTTTTCAAAATAATATAATTGCTACTTATTTACATGGTCCTCTTCTATCTAAAAATCCATTACTAGCTGACTATATTATAAAATATTGCTTAGATAAAAAATATAATGAAGACACTTCACTATCTTGTCTAAATGATGAATTTGAAAATATATGTAGAAATCAATTATTAGATAGGTTCATACAAGAAGAATATTAGTAGATAATAAACTATGTTTCGAAAAACAGAAGGTAGAAATTACTACCTTCTGTTAAATATAACCTCTACATTTTCTAATTGTATAACTGGTATTGACGATATATGACGATTTTTAGCAAAAATAACTGTATTATATCCATCAATTAAAAATCGATTTCTGTCTACAACAATTGGCTTTTGAAAATATCCATATTCATTAAAAAATCTCTCAACTTTTTTGTATTTTCTATTTTGTGAATTATCTTCTAACCTAACATCAACCAAAATTGTTGTTATCTCCCGTTCAGAAAGCCACTCTCTTGGAATTTGATATTCTTTTCTTCTTCGTATTTCCTCTTTTTTCTCTCTTAATACACTTAAAAACTCTTTTTGTTCTCCTTGTTTTCTAATTTGTCTCCACTTTTTATATTCCTCTAATGTCATATCTGTTTTAGCCAAATTACATTGTCGGCAAGCAGGGCGTAAGTTATTGGTTATAGTTGGCCCTCCCATAGATTGTGGGTACATATGGTCAATTGTCATCTTTTTATTTTTAAATGTTTTTCCACAATATGCACACTTGTGTATTCCTCCATTTAGTTTAAAAGCTAACTCATATGCAATTCCTTCAATGCTATAAAATGATGGTGTTTTCCGTATTATTAATATACCATTTTCAATATACGCATCATCTTTTTGTATCCCACTTCCATAAGAAAACTCTCTTGGCAAATCCATAATCATAGACATTACCTCCTACTCTTTTTTTTAATTATATACTGTAAAATAAAAAATATCAAGTAAAATATTTTACTTGATACCTTTCATAACTAATTTACTATCTATATTTTTCTTCTTTTACAATACTTCCATTCTTTATAGTTTCTGGTACATCAATAATTCTTTGATTTGAAGAACCTCTAAACTGCAACTTTAAGTCTTTTTTATCTGCCTCAAATTTACCATCTACTACCACATCTATATATTTAAGAAGTTCTCTAGTTGTTTCGCTATTTTTAGCCATAGTTCCCATAACATCTTTTTCAAAATCAAAACCTGTATAGCACCAAATATTCTTATTTGGAAATTTTTCTTTAACTTTTTTTACCAATGGTAATAACCCTTCTTGATTTTTTGGTTCTAATGGCTCTCCTCCTAAAAGAGATAAACCTTCTATATAATCATGGTCCATATAGTTCATTACTTTTTCTTCTTCTTGTTTTGTAAACTCATTTCCATAATTAAAGTCCCATGCACACTCATTAAAACACCCTTGGCAGTGATGATTACATCCGCTTACAAACACTGAAACTCTAACTCCTTCTCCGATTAGCTACATCAATCTTTTTTATATCTGCATAATTCATAATATCCTCCTAAAAAGAAAAAGGGGAAAAGGGGACGTTCCTTATTCCCTTTTCGATTACATATGTAATACTCTTTGTTTTATTTCTTTTGTTTTTCCTGCATTCCAGAAATTTTCACCTAAATATCCACAAGTACGTCTAACAACGCTCATTTTACTATGGTCTTTATTTCCACAATTTGGGCATTCCCATTCATTTTCATTGTTTATAATTATTTCTCCATCAAAACCACATTCAAAACAATAATCTGATTTTGTATTAAATTCAGCATATTGAATATTATCATAAATAAATTTAACTGCAGTTTCTAATGCTGCTATATTATTTTGCATATTTGGTATTTCAACATAAGATATTGCTCCTCCTGTTGATAGTTTTTGGAATTCGCTTTCAAATGTAAGTTTATCAAATGCATCTATCTTCTCTCTTACATCAACATGATATGAATTTGTATAATATCCTTTATCTGTTATATCTTCTATTGTTCCAAATCTTTCCTTGTCTATTCTTGCAAATTTATAACATAAACTTTCTGCTGGTGTTCCATATAATGCAAAACCTATATTAGTTTCTTTTTTCCATTGTGCAACTTTGTCTTTCAAATATTTCATTACACCTAATGCGAAGTCATGTCCTTCTGGAGCTGTATGTGATACACCTTTCATTAGTTTTGTCATTTCATATATTCCTATATATCCTAATGAAATTGTTGAATATCCACCAAATAATAATTTATCTATTTTTTCTCCTTTTGCCAATCTTGCTATTGCACCATATTGCCAATGTATTGGACTTATATCTGATTGTGTTCCTAATAATGCATAATGTCTACACATTAGTGCTTCCTTACATAGTTCAAGTCTTTCATCTAGCAATTTCCAGAATTTTTCCTCATCTCCGTCTGCAATTATAGCTATTTGTGGCAAGTTTATACTTACAACACCTTGATTAAATCTTCCTTCAAATTTATAATTGCCTTCTTCGTCTTTCCAAGGTGATAAGAAACTTCTACATCCCATTGGACTAAATACATTTCCTTCATATATTTCTTTCATTTTCTTTGCTGATATATAATCTGGATACATTCTCTTTGATGAACATTTAACAGCCAATTTTGTTAAATAGTCATATTTTCCGCCTTTTAAACAATTGTGTTCATCTAAAACATATACTAACTTTGGAAATGCTGGTGTTACATATACCCCTGCCTCATTTTTTATTCCTTCATATCTTTGTCTTAAAACTTCTTCAATAATCATCGAATTTTCTTTAATATATGGATCGTTTTCTTCTAAGTGTAAGAATAATGTAACGAATGGTGATTGTCCATTTGTTGTCATTAATGTGTTTATTTGATATTGAATTGTTTGTACTCCTGATTTTAGTTCTGCTTTTACTTTATCTTCTACTAATTCAGCAATAACATCATTAGCCAATTTTCCCTTATATTTTTCTTGTAATTGTTGTGTATACTTGTTATAACTTTTTCTTAAATATTTTCCTAAATGTTTCATATCAACAGATTGCCCGCCATATTGATTACTAGCTACTGCTGCAATTATTTGTGTTGTTACTGTACAAGCAACTTGGAAACTTTTTGGGCTTTCTATTAATTTTCCATTCATTACTGTTCCATTATCTAACATATCTGATATGTTAATTAAACAACAATTAAATATTGGTTGGACAAAATAATCTGCATCGTGGAAATGTAAAATACCATCTTTATGAGCATTGACAATTTTTTCTGGCAATAGTAATCTGTTTGTTAAATCTCTTGAAACTTCTCCAGCAATATAATCTCTTTGTGTAGAAGCAAGTACTATATTCTTATTAGAATTTTCTTCTGCTAATTCTTTATTCTCATTTCTTATTAATCCTAGTATTGATTCATCTGTTGTATTTGATTTTCTTATTAATGCTCTATTATAACGATATACAATATATCTTTTAGCTAATTCATATTTTCCTATTTCCATCAATTTTTCTTCTATTACATCTTGAATATCTTCTACTAGCATTCTTTTTTTATCTAAATCTTCTATATATTCTATTATCTCTTTTATTTCTTCTTTTGTTGCTTTTTGTCTTCCTTTTACTTCTTGATTTGCTTTTTCAATTGCTGTTGAAATTTTTTGTCTATCATAATCAACAACTCTTCCATCTCTCTTAATAATTTTCATTTTACATTTCCTCCCCCATATTTTTTCCACAATCAATGCAGTTTTTGATTTTGTGTTTCCACATTTTTTATGTGTTTATTATATATCAATAAAATTCTTTTTCTGTTGCAAAAGCAACAAAACGTAAAAAAATATTTTACAAATTTTATTATCCGCTTGTATCTAAGTTTTTAGGTTTTATTACAATTTCATTACATTGTTTTTGTTGCAAATGCAACTAAATAGTGTTATAATCCCAAAAGAGGTGAATAAGTTGTGAATTCAAATAAAAATATTGAAACGTTTTTAAATGATTTTTGTATAAATTGTAAAAATGTACAAAAAAAGTCTTTTAGAAAAAATCAAACTATAACAACATACATACAAAAAAGAAACCAAATTTGTATTATATTAAATGGAGAAGCAGACCTCGTTAGATATGATTCAAATGGAGATAAATCAATTATAGAACATTTTACCAAAAATGATATTTTGGGAGAGGCTTTTTATATTGTAACAACTAATAATGAACTTTCTGTTGAAGCAAAAAAAAATTGCGAAGTATTATTTTTTATTTATGACAATATACATCAAAAATGTAGAAATAACTGTAAATTTCATCAAACATTATCTGAAAACTTTTCTAATTTAATATTAAATAAAATTATGGACTTAAATACTAGAGTCGAAATATTAACTAAACGCTCTATTAGAGAAAAATTACGTGGATATTTTAACATTCTATCTACTAGAAACTTAAGTAATACTTTTTCCATCCCTTTCTCTTTAACCGATTTGGCTGATTACTTAAGTGTTGACAGAAGTGCTATGATGAGAGAACTAAAGTCACTAAAAGATGAAGGTTTCATAAAAAAAATCGGAAGTAAAATAACTCTTTTATATAAGTAAAAAACTAAAATTGGATATACTGAAAAAATTGAGGTCTGCATAATCCCTCAACATTTTCAGTATATTCTCAAATTCTTATATTACAACTTGTTAATAAAGTTTTAGCAATATTTTCAATCTTACATTCTTTTTCATTCCCAGTTATCATGTCTTTTATTTTTATAATCCCAGATTTAACTTCATCTTCTCCAACTATTATGACAAAAGGAATTTCAAGCTTATCAGCATATTTCATCTTAGCCTTCAGCTTTTTATCATTTAGAAATATTTCTGTATTTATTCCTTCTTTTCTTAAATTACTTGCAATTTCAATTGGAACTTTCATATCTTCTAACATAGGTATTATTAAAACATCTGATATAGATTTCTTGTTTGTATTTATTAAATTTAATTCATTTAATTTATAAAATAGTCTTGTCAATCCAATTGATATTCCTACACCAGGTAATTTTTTATCAGTATAAAATTCTGCTAAATTTTCATATCTTCCACCAGAACAAACACTTCCTATTTCTTTATACTCATTTAAAAATGTTTCATATACTGTCCCTGTATAATAATCTAAACCTCTAGCTATTGTTAAATCTATTTTAAAGTTTTGCTCTGGAATTCCAAATACTCTAATATATTTAACTACTTGCGTTAGCTCTTCTAGCCCAGATTTAAATACATCATTTTCTATATTCATATTTTCTAACTGTTGTATCTTCTGGTCAGTATCTCCTTCTATACTCATAAAATTAATTATTTTCTGTATTGATTCCTTTTGAACTTCGATTTTTTCTAGTTCTTCTATTACAGCATTTTTTCCTATTTTGTCTATTTTATCTATTACTCTTAATATATCTGCAGAATTCTCTTTTTGGCCTAAATATTCAAATAGTCCATTTAATATTTTTCTATTATTAATTCTAATAGTAAAATCATCAAATCCTAATTCTTTAAAAATATTATAAATAACACTTGGAAGTTCTGCATCATTTATTATGCTTAACTCACCATCTCCAATTATATCTATATCACATTGATAAAATTCTCGATATCTTCCTTTTTGAGCTCTTTCACCACGATACACTTTTCCTATTTGATATCTCCTAAATGGAAAACTTAAATTTCCATAATTTTGTGTTACATATTTAGCAAGTGGTACTGTTAAATCAAATCTCATTGATATATCTGTATCACCTTTTTCAAATCTATATATTTGCTTTTCTGTTTCCCCACCAGCTTTTGCCAATAATACTTCTGATAATTCCAATATAGGTGTATCTAATGGTAAAAAACCAAATTTTCTATATGTTCTTTCTATTTTTTCTTTTATTTGTTCAAATACAATCTGTTCATTTGGCATTAATTCCATAAATCCTGGCAATGTTCTTGGCTGTACTTTATTCATATTACTTCATCTCCTATTATTTTTAAATAGGGGAATAGATTTCTATTCCCCCTTTTTGGTTATAAACTTTTTCCTAGACTTTTCATATAATTCTTTATCGAAAATATAAAAACCATTAATTATTATCCCATGAGGATATGTTTTAACGTAAATCTTGAATAATCCTTTCATTTTCCTTAACTTAAACTTATATGAAAGTTTGTCATTATTTTCATCATACGATATTTTAACCAGTTGTCTTCCGTTAGGATTCCGTATTATCAATTCATTGTCTTTTTCTCTAATTAAGTAATTCCTTTTTTGCATTTCAGAAAAATCATTTGGATATATAACAACATTTTTCATCTTACATCCTCCTTAACCAAACTGCTTTTTTAGTACTATTACTAGTATAACATACCAAAATATATTTTTCAATATTTTACCACTTTTTTGGTTTTAAATCTAAATATATAGTTTTTTCATCTTTTAACATAGTTGCTTTTCCATGACCAGGATAAATAAAAGTATCATCTGGTAAAATCAATATTCTATTTACTATTGAATTCATAATATCTTCTCTACTTGATGTTGGTAAATCAGTTCTGCCCCATGTACCAGCAAAAATAGTATCACCTGAAAACAAACACTTCTCTTTTTCACAATATAAAGATGTACTTCCTATAGTATGGCCTGGTGTATAAATAACTCTAAACTCTAGTCCTCCTAAATGAATTAAATCATTATCATCAATTCTAGAATCCGCTTCAAGCTCAATATTTTCAAGTCCAATATATTCTGATAAATTTACATTTACATCATTCAATCCAATAGCATCTTGTCTATGTATCAAAACTTTTCCACCACATTTGTTCTTTAAATTTGTTACCCCTGCTATATGGTCACCATGGCAATGTGTTAAATAAATATATTTAAGTTTTCCTTTAAACACATTAACAATTAAATCTTCTATTTTATCAACATCCCCTGCTGGGTCTATGACCATAATTTCATTACTATTTTCCTCATATATTATATAACAATTTGTTTTATCACCAATCCATGTATCTATCTTTAGTTCTTTTAAAATCATTTCTATCTACCTCATTTGAGACAAAGGGGACAGTCAATGTTTGTCTCATTATTTTGTCATTTTTTGCTATATTTTGTTTTAGCACTTTTTTTCGACAAGCTTCTACATTTTTAATGAGACAAACATTGACTGTCCCCTTTGTCTCATCTTCTAACTTCATAAACACTATCTACTTTTTTTATAGTTCTTATAACTTTATTTAATTCTTCTATATTTTCAATTTCAATATTTATATCTATAATTGCAATTCTTTCTTTTGTTGTTTTTGTATTTACTCCTATCAAATTGCTATTTGTTGTTTTTAATTGATTTAATATATCTACCAATAATCCATTTCTATCATTAGCTAATATTTCTATATTTACATTATAATTTTCTTTTGCCTCTTCGTACCACTTTACATCTATCATTCTATTTTCTTCTGATAGTAAGTCTTCTACATTTATACAATCTTTTCTATGAACTGATACTCCTCTTCCTTTTGTTATATATCCAACTATTTCATCTCCTGGTAATGGATTACAGCATTTTGATAATTTTACTAAACAATTATCTATTCCTTTTACAACAATTCCTGAGCTTGATACTTTTACTTTTTTCTCTTTTTGTTTGTTTAATTGTTCTATCTTTTCTTCTATATTTTCTTCTTCGTGTTCTTTTCTATATTCTTGTAAAATTCTAGCAACAATTTTTCCTGCTGTATTCGCTCCAAATCCAACTGCTGCATACATTTCTTCAAGGTTTTTATATTTATATCTTTCTAACATTGGTTCAATATATTGGGTCTTAAATAATTCACTATATGAAATTCCTATTCTTTTTATTTCTTTTTCTATTAAGTCTTTTCCCTTTTCTATATTTTCAGCTTTTTGTTCTCTTTTGAACCAACTATTTATTTTATTCTTGGCACTTGTACTTTTTACGAACTTTAACCAATCCCTACTTGGTCCTTTTGAATTGTCAGATGTTACTATTTCAACTATGTCTCCACTTTTTATTTCTGTAATTATTGGCATCATTTTGCTATTTATTTTACATCCTGTCATATGATGGCCTATTTCCGCATGTATGCTATATGCAAAGTCTATTGGTGTTGCTCCTCTTGGTAATACTTTTATGGCTCCTTTTGGCGTAAATACATATACTTCGTCTTCAAATAATTCAGTTTTTAGTGTATCTAAAAATTCTTGTGGGTCTTGCATATCTTTTTGCCATTCTAATGATTCTCTAAGCCATGCTAATTTATCTTCTTCTACTTTTACAACTTGTTTTCCTTTTCCTAAGAAATTGGCTTCTTTATATGCCCAATGGGCTGCTATTCCATATTCTGCTATTCTATGCATATCCCATGTACGAATTTGTACTTCAAATGGAGTTCCCTTTTCTCCTAAAAGTGTTGTATGTATTGATTGATACATATTTGGTTTTGGCACTGCTATATAGTCTTTAAATCTTCCTGGCATTGGACTATATAATTCGTGTACTACGCCAAGTGCTGCATAACAGTCTTTTACTGAGTTTACTAATATACGTAATGCAAATAAATCATATATTTGGTCTAGAGTTTTATTATCTCTTTGCATTTTTTTGTATATACTATATAAGTGTTTTGCTCTTCCTGTTACTTCTGCTTCTATATGTTGCTTTTTTAGTTGAACACGTATATCATCCATAATTTTTTCTATAAATTTTAGTCTTTCTTCTCTTTTTTTGTTTATACCTTCTACTAGTTCATGATACTCTTCTGGATATAAGTATTTAAATGATAAGTCTTCTAGCTCCCATTTCATAGAGTATAAACCTAGACGATTTGCAAGTGGTGCATATATTTCCATTGTTTCTTTGGCATTTGCTATTTGTCTGTCTCTTTTTAAAAATTTTAGTGTTCTCATATTATGAAGTCTATCTGCTAATTTTATTATTATTACTCTAATGTCTTTTCCCATTGCTAAGAACATTTTTCTATAATCTTCTACTTGTTGTTCCTCTACTGTTGTAAACATCATATTTCCTAATTTAGTAACACCTGCAACCATATCTGCAATTTCATCACTGAAATCTCTTCTTAAATCTTCATCTGTTACCTCTGTGTCTTCTACAACATCATGTAAAAGTGCTGCACTTATTGTGGCCTCATCTAGACCTACTCCTGCTAAAATATATGCAACATTTAATGGATGTATTATATATGGCTCTCCAGAACGCCTTTTTTGGTCTCCATGATGTTCAAATGCATAGTTATATGCTTTTATTATTTGTTTTGAATCTACTTTTCTCGTTATTTCTTTCTTTTTTGAAATTACATCTTGTATTGTTATTTCTTTATTATTTTCTTGCATCGCTTTCCCTCTTTTTCTTGACGTTTTATATCAATTTTGATATATTTATTTGGTTTTAGCATTTTTATCGCTTTTTGTAAGTCTACGGCTATTCAAAATAGCCGTTTTTATATTGATTTCATTATATCTTTTATATTTATCTGCAAATTATCTACACCATTAAATGTATTTATTTCCAAATTTCCAACAACATCAATTTTATCTCCAATTTTATATTCATTTGCTAAATGTCCTAAATTAAATCCGATACTATTAATAATATTATTTCCATCTTTTAATGTCATTTTTATATGTTTTCCTTCTGACAAAGCTCTAATTGAATCTATTTTTAAATTTTTAAATGCAAATATTGGCATTTTATTACCTTCGCCAAATGGTTCTAGTTGTTTTAAACTTTCAACAATTTCTTTATTGATTTCATTTAAAGTTATTTTTGCATCTATGTTTATTATAGGAATAATATCATCTATTTGAGCATCTTTAACTACTTTTTCAAATTCTTTCGAAAACTCTTTTATTTTATCTTTTCTTACAGTTATTCCTATTGCCATAGCATGTCCGCCAAACTTCTCAATTGTATTTTGACATTTCATTAATGCCTCGTGCAAGTCAAACCCTGGTATGCTTCTTCCAGACCCTCTTGCCATATCTTCCTCATTACAAAGTAATATACTAGGTTTAAAATATAAATCTGTAATTTTAGATGAAACTATTCCAATTACTCCATGGTGCCAATTTTCTCCACTTACTACTATTGCACCTTTTTCATATAATCTATTTTTTTCTATTTGCTCTACTGCATCTTGATAAATAGATTTTTCTTTTTCCTGCCTTATAGTATTATATTCATTTAATTTTTTTGTCAATTCATTTACTTCATAAATATCTTTTGATAAAAATAGCCTTAAAGCTTCATATGCATGTCCCATTCTCCCAGAAGCATTTATTCTTGGTGCTATTCCAAATGATATAGAATTTGAGTCTATATTTTGATATCCTGAGGACATCAAAAGAGATTTTAATCCCATATTCCTTGTTTGTTCTACTAATTTTAGCCCCAATTTTGTTATAACTCTATTTTCATCAACTAATGGTACTATATCTGAAATTGTTCCTATACATACAATATCTAAATATTTTAGATATTCTTTTTCTTCTAATCCCATTTTTATTCCAATTGCTTGTATCAATTTAAATGCAACTCCAACTCCAGCTAAGTCTCTACAAGGATATTGATTATCTTTTCTTTTTGCATCTACAACTGCTAAAGCTTTGGGCAAACTTTCACCAACCTCGTGATGGTCTGTTACTATTACTTCTATTCCTAAAGAATTTGTGTATTCTATTTCTTCAATTGCAGAAATTCCACAGTCGACTGTTATCATTAAATTATATTCTTCTTTTGCTATTTGTTCTATTGCTGGCTTATTTAATCCATATCCTTCTTCTAATCTATTGGGAATATATTGATCTACTTTCATTCCTCTATCTTCTAAAAAGCTTTTTAGTACTGTTATACTCGTTATTCCATCTACATCATAGTCCCCATATATTATTATTTTTTCCTTATTTTCTATTGCTTTTAATATTCTATCTACTGCAATTTCCATATCTGGCATTAAAAATGGATTATGAAAGTTATTTCTTGTTGGCATTAAAAATGTTTCTATGTCTTTTTCTTTAATTTCTCTATTTACAAGTATTGTCGACAATAATTCATTTATGTTATATTTTTTTGAAATTCTCTCTATTTCTAGTTCATTTGTCTCATATATCTGCCATTTTTTGTTCATATTTTTCTCCTATTTTTACTTTTTTTATATTGTACAACATTTTATAACATTTTTAAAGCTTTTCTAAAAATTTTTTAGGGCAAAAAAATTGTCTTTCATTTCTTACCAAATAAAAAAGTTGATATCTAATATACCAACTTTTTATTTATCTTATTAAATTTGTTTTGCAAACACTATTGTTCTTTGATCATTACTTGCATCTGTACAAGTTGATAAAGTTAATTCTGCTAAACCATTTGTATCTCTTGAATAAAATGATGTATCTGTATGTGAAGCTTCAAATTTATTATAAACCTCATAAGTTATTGATTTTCCTTGATAATCTGTTACATATATTTTTGCCCCTTTTGTAATTTTCTTTAAATTAGAGAAAAATAATCCATTTCTATAATTATGACCTATTATTACAGTATTACCAGGCTTATTTAAATTATCACCACTTGGATATAACGCAACAACTGCTGTTTCTAGTGCTTTTGTTGTTATTTCTTCAAGTATTGGATATTCAAAGTTTATTGAAGGAATTTTCATAGTCCCCACAGCAGTAAAACCTTTATACTTTTTCTTTGTATTTGAAGAAGAATTTGTATTTGTATTAGTATTTGAATTTACATTTGTGTTAGTATTACCTATTATCTCATTTGAATTTAAAGTCAAGTTTCCTTCTATAACATCATTAACTTTATTATTATTTGATATATTTCCTATTATTGTATTTTCTGATGTTACCCCACTTTGGAACGAATCTACAAAGTCCGATGCTTGTTTTGATATACTAAATTTTTGTATATAATCAAATGTCAAAAATCCTAATAATGATACTATTGCTATTATTACTATTATTAATATTACTGTTAATACCTTACTATATTTACTTTCAAACATACTTTTACCTCCGTATCTTTATATGACTATAATATAATTATAACATATAAAAATACATTTTACAATTTCTAAAATACAAATTATACAATTTTATCTCCAAATTTAGCCCCTGCTAATATATGGAAATGCAAGTGCATTACCTCTTGTCCAGCATCTTTGCCACAATTAACAATTACTCTATATCCACTTTCTTTAAAACCTTGTTCTTCTGCTATTTTATTTATAACTCCATATATTTTTCCAATAATTGGCTCATCTTCTTTTTTTATGTGTGCTAAAGATTCTATATGTTTTTTTGGTATTACTAATATATGAATTGGTGCAGCTGGATTTATATCATTAAATGCTAATATTTCTTCATCCTCATAAACCTTTTTTGAAGGAATTTCTTCTTTTATTATTTTACAAAATATACAATCTTCCAAATTTATTCTCCTCTCTTATAAGAGTACTCCTCTTTCACTTTTTAAAGGGATTTTTAGGAACGTCCCTAAATCCCTTTCTCTAAAATAGCCTTTATTCTTCTAATACCCGCAGAACTTGCTTCTTCCTTACTTATTTTAAATTTTCCAAGTTCTTTAGTATTTTTAACATGTGGTCCTCCACACAACTCTTTTGATACTGTTCCTATCGAATATACTGTTACAACATCTGGATACTTTTCTATAAACATACATTCTGCACCAGATTTAACAGCTTCTTCCTTTTTCATTTCCTCTACTGTTACATCTAAGCCTTCTTGAATCCATTTATTTACTAAGTCCTCTGTCTGTTTCTTTTCTTCATCAGTCATCTTATGATCACAATTAAAATCAAATCTCATTCTTTCAGCTGTAATGTTTGAACCTCTTTGATGTGTTTCTGGTCCTAGTACTATTTTTAATGCTGCATTTAAAAGATGTGTTGCTGTATGGTATGCTGTTGTTTCTTCATTTTGTTCCGCCAAACCACCTTTAAATTTTTGTTCTGAACCTGCTCTTGATTTTTCTTGATGCATTTTAAATAGATCTTGAAATTTATTCATATCTACTGAAATCTCATTTTCTTCTGCCAATTCTTTAGTTACCTCTGGTGGAAATCCATATGTGTCATATAATCTAAATACTATTTCTCCATTTATTATATTTTTTCCTTGTTCTTTAGCTTTGCTCATTTCTTTCTTAAATTCTTTTTCTCCATGTTCTAATGTTTTTACAAACTTGTCTTTTTCTTCTATAATTGTATTTTTAATATTATCTCTATTATTTTCTAGTTCTGGATATAATTCTTTTAAGTTCTCAATATTTACATCTATTAATGTTGAAATCTCATTTAAATCTATTTGCAACTTGTTCATATGTCTTACCATTCTACGTATTAATCTCCTTAAAATATACCCTCTATCAACATTGCTTGGTTTTCCACCATCACATATTATCATCATACTTGAACGTAAATGCTCTGCTATAATTCTTCTGCTTTCTATTATATCTACTTTTTGTAATTCTACCAGCTTATCCATTACAAGCTTAAAAATTTCTGTATCAAATGGTGTTTCTTTTCCTTGTAATAGCATTGTCATTCTTTCAAGTCCAAGTCCTGTATCAACATTTTGTTGTGATAATTTTGTATATTTTCCCTCTTTAGTTTTATAGTATTCCATAAATACATTATTCCATATTTCAACATATTTTCCACAATCACAAGAAGGTTGACAATTTGGAGAACATGCTGGTTTCCCAGTATCATAAAACATCTCAGTATCTGGTCCACAAGGTCCTTCATCTCCTGCTATCCACCAGTTATCATCCTTTCCATAATAATAGATATGTCCATCTAATATCCCAGCTTTTTTCCAGCATCCTGCTGCTATTTCATCTCTCGGACAGTCTTTATCTCCTGCAAATACTGTTACTGATAATTTTTCAACTGGTATTTGCAATTCTTTTGTTAAAAAGTCAAAGCTCATTTGTATTGACTCTTCCTTAAAATAATCTCCTAATGACCAGTTTCCTAACATTTCAAAATAAGTTAAGTGTCTATTATCTCCTACTTCTTCTATGTCATTTGTTCTTACGCATTTTTGATAATCTGTAAGTCTTGTTCCTAATGGATGTTTTTCTCCTAATAAATATGGTACTAATGGTTGCATTCCTGCTGTATTAAATAATACAGATGGGTCATTTTCTGGTATTAATGGTGATGATGGTATTATTTTGTGTCCGTGATTTTCAAAAAATTTTAAATATTTATTTCTTATTTCTATTGCTTTCATTTTCTTTCCTTTCATTATAATATATTTTTTATTATCTAAGGCTGACTTGTAACCAGATTATACTATTTTTCATTTTAAAAATCAATATTATATTGTTTTAAGTTTGGTATTTTTTTACAATGAGTTTCCTAGAACCCTTCCTAATAGTACCTAAAATTAATAAAGATTGCTTGAGTGGAATGAAAGATAGAAGTTGTAAAATAAAAGAATGATTATTTTTCACTTAGGCTAAAAAATTATTAATGTATCTTTTGATAAAACTTTTAATGTGACTGGAATAAATTTAAAACTTCTTAATTAGTTTATGGAAGGGTGCCATAAAATAATTTTAGAAGTTTTTGATTTATGTATTGAGCTGAAAAGTTTTTGAAAAAGATACATTAATAATTTTTTCCCGTGAACGTTACTTATTTTTTTATTTTACAACTTCTATCTTTCATTCCACTCAAGCAATCTTTATTAATTTTAGGTACTATTAGGAAGGGTTCCAAGAAATTCATTGTAAAAAAATACCGAACTAAAATATATTGTATTTTTTGTACTTTTCTAGTATAATTACTATTATGAAAAAGTTAATTGTTGATAAAAAATATGATGGAAAAAAATTAAATAAATTTTTGTTAGATAATATTCCAAACTTGTCCTATAGTCTTTTTTGTAATACTCTTAGAAAAAAAGATATTAAAATAAATGGTAAACGTACAAATAAGGATGTTTCTATTTATAATGGTGATGAAATTTTAGTATATATTTCAGATGAATTACTTCAATATAAGAATAGTTCTATTAGTAGTCTAGATATAATCTATGAAGATTCTAATATTTTGGTTATTAATAAGCCTTCTAATATTGAAGTTACTGGTAATAATTCTTTAACTGATTTAGTTCATCAGTATTATAAAGATTCATCTTTTAAGCCTATGCCTTGCCACCGACTTGATAGAAATACTATTGGTTTAATTTTATTTGCCAAAAACGAAGAAAGCTTAAATATTTTATTAAATAAGTTTAAAGAACATGAAATTGAAAAACATTATTTAGCTTGGGTTTATGGTATTCCTACTGTTGATTATAAAAGAGTTGAAAGTTACTTATTTAAAGATAATAAAAAGTCTATGGTTTATATTTCTAATATACCCAAAAAAGGATATGTTAAAATTATAACTTCTTTTTCTGTACTTGAAAAAAAGTCTGATAATACGTGTATTTTAGATGTCCAGATTGAAACAGGTAAAACTCATCAAATTAGAGCTCATTTAGCTTATTTAGGTTACCCTATTATTGGTGATGGCAAATATGGAAAAAACGATATTAATAAATTGTTTGGTAAAAAGGAGCAAATGCTTTGTAGTTATATTTTAAAATTTAATTTTAAAAATGATTCTGGTCCTCTAAATTATCTTAATTCTAAATGCTTCGTTTTAGAAAATACTTGTTACTAGTTAATTCTGTTAAAATAATTGTATGAACTATTCTATATAATTAGATATAAAAAGAATTAACTAATTCCAAATACCAAATTTTAAATAGCTTTATATGTTGCTTTTTGTTTTTTTATATTGTATAATATTATTGATTGCGGGTATAGTTTAGTGGTAGAATCCCATGCTTCCGACCTGGTTGCGCGAGTTCGATTCTCGCTACCCGCTCCAACGACGTTTCTGTTCGAACTTTTTATAGAGCAGATAGATATGAAAATCAATCAGTAAAATGGTTGATTTTTTGTTTGTGAAAAAATCTTCCAACAGAAAGGAGGATTATTTTTATGGTTAAGATAATTAAGCAAGAACTAGAATTTGAGGAATGTCTAAAACAAAGGCTTGAATTTATATGTGAGTTTTCTAAAGTTACTCCTACTTTTGTAAATGGAAGTATTAGAAAATTAGAGAAAACTAATCTTACATATATTGAGCCACACAGAGTGATTATTAAAGATATTACTTTTTTAGTTTTTAATTATTCAAACGATGTTTACATTTCTAATTTGACTCAAAAGATTAAATTATCGGAGTTAGAAGAATATTTGAAAAACATATAAATGTAAATATTTGACATTTCTAAAAATCGTAGTATAATATAATCAATGAAAAATTTATATTTGCTCGGCAAGAGTTAGATATATGAGTACTTTGAAAAAAATTATATTATATTACATTATTATATTTTAGTTTATGATAAATGTATTTAAGAGATGTCAGTAGTACTCGTGTGTACTTTGATGTCTCTTTTTTGTTAGATTGGAGGTTTAAAAATTGAACGAAGAAAAGAAACAATGTGGGTTATATTTGAGAGTATCAACCGAAGACCAAGCTCGTGAGGGTTTTAGTTTGCCAGAACAAAGAGAAAGATTAGAATCTTTTTGTAAATTCAAAGGCTATGAGATAATAGACTATTACGAAGATGCTGGGATAAGTGCTAAAACTGGTAATCATAGACCAGAGTTTGAAAGATTAAAAAATGATATTAAAGCTAAAAAGATAAATACTATTGTTGCTTTAAAGTTAGATAGAATAACAAGAAGTATCTATGATTGGGAAAATTTAATGACCTTTTTAGATGAGAATAATGCCTATTTAGATTGTGTAAATGATGAAATAAATACTACAAGTGCAAATGGTAAGATGATTTCAAGACTTTTAATGAGTGTTAGTCAAAATGAAATTGAGAGAACTAGTGAAAGAACAAAAGTAGGTATGGCAGGAGCAATAAAACAAGGACATATTCCTCACGTTGCTCCATTAGGATATAAGCACGAAGATAAGAAATTAGTAATTGATTACTCAACTAAAGATATTGTTATTAGAATATTTGATTTATACTATAATGGCTATTCTTATCAGAAAATAAGTAATCTATTCAAAGAAGAAAAAGTATTAGGAAAAGATAATTGGCGAGATTCAACAATTATGGGTATTTTAGAAAATGAAATATATAAGGGAGATTTTGTTCATGGTAAGAAAACCAAACACCCCACTTATTATGAAAATGTTGTCGAACCTATTATATCAAAAGAAATGTGGGCAGATTGCCAAGTACAGAAAAAGAAAAATTCAAGAAGTTATAAAAGAACATTAACTTATTTATATTTACAAAAGTTAAAGTGTCCTAAATGTGATAGAGTCTTAGGTGGTAAAGCTACTACAAAGAAAAATGGAAATGCTTATTTCTATTACTATTGTAATGATTGTAAAATTGAATTTAAAGAAAAGATTATAAATGACTACTTCAATCAATTTATTAGTGAGCTAGTGGAATATGACTCTGTTGTAAATCAATTCTTCTTGCCTATGATAAAGCAAAAATTTGATGAGCCTAGAGAACAACTAGAAAAGGAAATAAATGAGCAAAAAGTAAAACTAGAGAGAATAAAAAAGGCTTACATTAACGGTACTTTTGAAGTACAAGAATATAAAGAAGAAAAGAAAATAGTTGAAAATGCAATAAGTGAATTACAAAACAAACTAGAAACTACTGATTGCACTGAAGAACTTAAATTTACTCCAAAAGATATACTTTTAAAAAGAGATATTGACTTTATCAACAAGATTAAACTAGATAAGGAATATCAAGAAAGAACTAAAACTTGGAAAGATTATACAAGACAAGAACAAGCAGACTTAATAATGAAATATGTTGATGATATAGAACTTGCTTTAGTTGGTAAAGAAATAGTAGTTAAACAAATAAACTTTAGAGAATCAATTTGTAAACCTTGTCAAGAATTATATGATAATGGTTACATTGATACAACAAAGCCTATGATATTAGGTAATGTGCTTGGTAGTGTTAGATTTAGTAATTACTTGCCAGAGGAAGAAGTCGGCGAAATCATTATGAGATTAAGGCAATATTATGATGTTCGTTATACAGAGGCAACCTACTATGTAGATAAGCAAATGTTTTATTTTAACTTTGCTAAAGACAATAGTGCTATTGTTAGAGTATTTCCATTAGAAGATTACTACAAATTAGATCTAAATAATAAAATGGAGACTTATGAGTTCGGTATAATCTATATTAGAGAGGAAAATAAATTCCAAATGAAAGAAATTGACTCTGCATTTGATTATATACCAGATGAAAGTAACGATAGTGTTATTTACACAAAAGAGCCTACTTCTATTTCAGTAGGTGTAAAGCCAGTAAAATTCTGCGAAGAAAATGCAGAAGAAAAAAATTAACGTGACACGTTTTGTTTTTACAAAGTAAAAATGAAAGTGGCGATAGTTAATTTGAATAAATTTTAGCTCTGTGAGATAAAATTTATTGCCTCGCAGAGCCCCCATGTTATGATAGTATGTCATAACATATAGGGGGTTAGGACTTGTGACAAGGTCAAAGTCCTGTGCTACGAAGAAAGTTCAAAGGAGGTGCTTTTATGGAGCAAGAATTAGCATATTCTTTTCACTTGGGTAGTGATAAAAATAAAAGTAAATTAGCAAAGAAAGTTGCAAAAGAAAATGTATCTGGTACTACTTCTCTAGCTAATAATGCAATTCAAAATGCAAAAGATTTATCAGATGTTAATAAACACAATTTAAGAGATTATGATAATCAAACAGAACTAATTAGAACAATATATGGGACAAGTGATATTGTAAATGATGTTAAACAAGTATATTTAGAAGAATTTGAACAAGCAAGAATTGAATATAACAATAAGCAAACTAGAAATGACAGAAAAATAGATAATTACTTTATAAAAGTATGCGAATCACAGAATGATATTGCGTGTGAAATAATAATAGAACTTGGAGATATGGACTTTTGGAATGATAAAGATGAAAGATATAGATTTAAAATGGTTGATGTATATAATGAACAAATAAAAGACTTAATAAGAATCGTCCCAGATTTTAAGATAGCAAATGCAACAATACATTTTGATGAAGTTTCTCCCCATATGCACATTGTAGGTGTTCCAGTTTCTTATGATTGTAAAAGAGGAATGAAAAAACAAGTAGTAAAATCAAAGTTATTTACTAAAACCACATTAACACAAATACAAGATAAAATGAGAAAT
This sequence comes from uncultured Clostridium sp., assembly GCA_947573555.1. Lineage (GTDB taxonomy): Bacteria > Bacillota > Clostridia > TANB77 > CAG-508 > CAG-269. Next base: position 21,428 of record CANPFO010000001.1, read on the forward strand.
GCTTGTATAAAGTCTTTTAATAAGTTCTATGATATGGATTTTAAGCTAAAAGAAAAGCAAAAAGGCAGAAATCAAGATATAAATGTTAGAGATATGAACAATTATAGAGAAATCAAGAAACAACTAGCTAAAAAGGAACAAAAACTTGAGAAAGCCAATACACAAACTAAAGAACTTGATAATACCAGCAAAGATATAACAGAAATATTAAACAATCTAAAACCTACTTTGATGAATAAAAATAATATGGTTATTTCAAACGAGGATGTCCAGAAAATCAAAAATTATACAAATGATGTAAAAGATATAACCCAGACAGTAAGAAACGTAAATGACTTAAATATGGCTATTAAAGATTTTGAACATTCTGCTTTTGAAATAGAAAAGGAAAATCGTTCACTTAAATATGAAATAGAACTAAAAGATAATCAAATCGATAGCTTAAAAAGGGAACTATCTACTAAAGACAAGATTATAGGTAAGTTACAAGCTGAAAAAGAAAAACTAAAACAAGAATTGCAGAAATTTAAAGGCTTTTGGCATCGTATTATGAGCCATTTTCACAAAAGAATTTGCTATGATAAAGATAATAACTATAAAATTGTAAGTGATGACTTATATAAGAACGGAATATTTGATGATAATGATAATGAAATAGCAAATAATATGTATAGAAAAGTAACAATACCAGATGAAAATAAATCTGCAAAAAATAGAAATAAAAATGATACAAGATTTTAATATGGAGGTAATTTGAATATGGAAACAGACAAAGTTAAATATTTAATAAATATGATATATGGATATAAAGAATAAATTAAGATTAGCAATATGTATGAGTGATAGTAGTTATACTAATCTAAAATACGATAAGCCTGAAATTTATGTAAGATTTGATAATATGTTAAAAGAAATTGATGATGAGTATAGAACTACCTTAATAAATTTTGCTAAATATCATCTTATAATGTTTGCAATGGCTAAGATTATGGAAATGACAAAAGAAGAACAAAATCAAGTTGCTTTATATTTGTTCAACAATATAATATAATTTATATGTTTTTTATTTATAAATATATACAAAAATACAAGATTATGATAAAATATCTTTAATAATTTTATTAGAGTAGAAAATAAATAGTTAAGACTTAGTAGACGGGAAGTTGTTACTAAGGCAAGAAGAAATTCGCTTATTTATTTTCGCATTCCGCTAATAAGAATAAGGAATAGTATAACTCTCTCCTTTTCTTTTAATGCGGAAAATAAAGAAAAAGGAGGATTTTTTATGTCTAGAAACAAAAAAATTATACTAACAGCTATACTTTTAGCAGCACTTATCATATTATCACGATTCTTATCTATAAAAACGCCGTTACTAAAAATCAGCTTTGCATTTATTCCAACTATGTTGTGTGCAATATGGTTAGGTCCTAAATGGACTGTATTATTAAATGTTTTAGGAGATATTATAGGAGCAACATTATTTCCAACAGGAGCATTTTTTATAGGCTACACTATAAGCACTGCTATTGCAGGACTTATTTATGGATTATTACTTTATAAGAAAGAAGCTAATACATATAAAGATAAACAATTTATAATAAGGTTAATTATTTCTGTAATATTAGTTACTTGTATTTCAAATATAGGACTAAATACATTGTGGATAAGCATTACTACAGGAAAAGCATTCATAGTATTACTTGGAACAAGAATTGTAAAAGAACTTGTTATGATTCCGATTCATATAATTGTAATTTTATTTGTTGAAAAAATGTTAAGAAAACCTTTTGACACATATATAAGGAGTAGCAATGATTAAAGTAGAAAATGTTTCATTTAAATATAAAAATAGTGATAACAAGATATTAGATAATTTAAATTTTGAAGTTAAAGATGGAGAAATAGTTTCCCTTGTTGGACAAAATGGTTCTGGGAAATCTACTATTGGAAAATTGATTGCTGGAATTATAAAATTAAAACAAGGAAATATTACTATTGATGACTTGAAGATAAAAGATAAGAAACTTCAAGATAAAATTGGAATTGTTTTTCAAAATCCTGAAAATCAAATTATATTTAATAATATTTATGATGAACTTTCTTTTTCACTAAAAGGTCTTGAAAAAACAGAAATTGAAAATAGAATAGAAAACAGTTTAAAACAAGTTGGAATGTTAGAATATAAAAATAATGATTTGTATTCACTCTCATTAGGTCAAAAACAACGAATTATGATTGCAGAAGTTTTAGCGAAAAAGCCTAAGTATATTATTTTTGATGAGCCAACAACAATGATTGATAGTAAAGGAAAAGAAAGTATTTACCACATAATAGAAAGTTTAAAAAATGAGGGTTATACTATAATATGTATCACTAACGTAGCAGATGAAATTCTCATTGCTGATAGAACTTTAATATTGCAAAAGGGAAAAATAGCACATGAAATAAAAAAGGAAGATTTAATAAATAAATCTTATTTATTAGCAGAAAATGGAATTAAAGAACCTATATTACTTGAAATTTTAAATAAACTAAAAGAAAACGAAATTATTTTAGATATGAAAGATTTTACAGTAAGTGAACTAGTATATAAGCTGAAGGGAAAAATGAAAAATGAAAAATGTAATTAAGTTTTTGTTGTTTATCATATATAGTACAAGTATATTCTTTTTACCTAACAATCACTTTATATTGCTTTTTGTTATGTTTAACTTACTTATAATGTTTTTAAATAAGATACAACCTAAAAAAGTCCTTGATAAAAGTTTACAAGTACTACCATTTATTGTTTTTACTTTTATCATTAACTGTATCCTAGATAATTTTTTTAATGCATTATGGATAGGAATTAAGTTACTTATCGTATGTAATATAACAATTGTATATTCCGAAACCACAAGTATTGCACGGTATAGCAGAAACAATAAAATTAATATGCTCTCCTCTTACGTTTTTTAAAGTTAATACAGATGAGATTAAAGTAATGGTCTGTATTTCCTTATCTATAATTCCTGTATTAAAAAAAGATTTGTATGAAGTTAAAGAAGCTTGTATAGCAAAAAATATTACTTTTAATGTAAAAAATATGAAGATAATCTTGTCAAAGTTTTTCTTATCACTCATAGCAAGAGTTAATGAAATAGAAGAATCATTGATTGCGAAAGGATATAGTAATGAATAGGAGTTCATAATTTATAAAGAGTATTAAAAAAATAATAATCCTATTATAATTAGAACTTATGAAAATTATCTATTTGCTTAAAAATTGTATTTATACTATTGCAATTTATTAAGAATGTGATATACTTTAATAAATTGATTGATATTTGTATCAATCGTTAAGAGAGAAAAAAGTTGTAGATAACTACGACGTTCGCTCCAATTTATAGCAACTTATGGACTGTAAAAGGTTTGTGAGTTTTTATTTTATATAATTAGTTCTCTTTCTAGGAAGGAGGACTTTTTTGATGTTGGAATTTAAAAATACTGAAACATTAAAACCAAATACTGAAATTTTAGAAGCAATTAAAGACTACACTTACAAAGTTAAAAAAGGAGCAATAAGACATTTATTACATACTAATTTGCAAGTTATAGAGCCTACTGAATATCTAATTACAGATTTTAAAGAAATTGAAAATTTACGCCCAAAGAGATAATGTATATTCTATTGATTCGCAACTTCATATGATTAAAAAATATTGTGAAAAGAATGATTATAATATTGTTGATGTTTATAATGATATTTGGTATGAATTTAGTATTTGATCAAAGAGAAAGATTAGAAACTTTTTGTAAATTTAAAGTCTATGAGATAGTAGACTATTACGAAGATGCTGGAATAAGTGCTAAAACTGGTAATCATAGACCAGAGTTTGAAAGATTAAAATAAATGTTTATAACCTGCCAACAAAAAACATCAGCAGGTTATAAGGAGATTTCCTATTTACTTTCAATTTTTATTAGCGTTAACAAGGCCCGTACTGCCACAGTTATATGTTCAGCAGTCAGGAGTGCAGTTGTAATTATTTGTACAAACATTCCAAGAAGATTAAATGGAAAGATGTTATACACATAGAATGGTAAAATGGCTGTTATAATTTCAGGAATATGAAAGCTAAAAAGGTTCAAACATATTGATGAAACTAATTGGAAAGTTACAATCGTGGCTAATAAGTTAGTACCACAAGAACCATGTATCCGTGAACATCTTTTAATACTTTCAATATCATTTCCTCCATTCTTTTTTGAATACCAGTGTGCTACTTTGTGTTCTGCTCCATGATACATACGCATTTCGCGATTCGCTAGCATAACTAATATTTCAATTAAGAATAATCCAGTGAAAATAAATGCAGGAACATGATACAGCCACCTTGGTAAATCCAAAAGAAAACCAAATTCTTTGAACAGGGAACATATGCAAATGACTTTTAGCAATTTCATCATTGTTTTCAACTGTTCAACTGAATCAACCTCTTTTGTTACGATTGTGCCATCCTCCTGCCGAACTACCTCAATTCCTTTATTTCTTTTTTTAAGAAAGAAATAAACAGAGTTTGTGCTAGATGAACCACCTAATAGTTTTAACTTTGCCATGATGTGATCTCATCGCGGTCAAGAACCATATCCATGCAGTTAGGAATACTTTCGTATTCACAACCACAATAGGAGCATTTTGTAGTTTCATGACCGAAAAAGCCCAATCCTCCAAGATGATGTTGTTGTACCTTTCCGCATTTAGGACATTTTGTGTCTGCAAAATAGCTCATAAATTTTACCTCCTTAATTTTTCGGAGGCTGTTGCCCCCGAATTTTAAAATATTGGGGACACCAACAATGTTTACATTTTTATTTCAACATATATTTACATAAAATACAAGTTATTATGCCAAAAATACATATACGAACTTTATATAGCATTATTTATATATTAATTAACTCTTTAAATATAATTTCTTCAACACAATGCTTATAGTTATTCATAAGACCAGTCCATTTTAAAGGGTCAGTATTTTTCAAGTTTTCATTAATAAGATTTTTCTTTAGCATTTGTTTCATAAGTATTTAAAATCTTTGTTTGGCTTGTGCTACGAAGAAACTTCAAAGGAGGGATTAACTTTACTAAAATTATTCCAGAATTCAAAATAGTATGTTAAAAGAAATTAACGAAGAATATAGAACTACTCTTATAAATTTTGCAAAATATAATCTTATAATGTTTGCAATGGCTAAGATTATCGAAATGACAAAGGAAGAACTGGTAGAACTCCAATACTGTTTGGCAGAGAAACACCAAAAACAAGTTTGCTTACCATTGGTATCCAAAACGGTTCTGGAGTAATCATGCTTTAGTTTATGATGAGTCTGCGATTGACTCTGAAAGAAACTGAATCTACAATCTATTGGATAAAGTAACATAGGAGAAAAAGATGGAACAAGAAAATAGAAAATACATAGCAATAATATCGTTTTTTAGAAAATTTATAAGAGTTTTCTTTAACTTATTTTTTAACATATATATATTAAAAATAGTAAACAATGATTTAAGTTTTATAATAAAATATACACTATTCGGAGTATTTGCAGAATTTATAATTTGCTATACAATATTAAAATTCATTAATTCCAAAAATGCAAAAACTATCTACAAAGCGAGTTTTCCTTTGCTAATATTAAATATACTGGCATTATTAGTATTTAAGGAAAATATAATTAACTACATTTTTCTATTTAAAATATTAGAAAGACTAGCAGAAGTATGTTATTCAATGCCATATGAATTAGTAGTAATTAGCTCAAACAATAATAACACTATAAGTAACTTTATGGCAAATATAAATATACTTTCAAGTATCGCAACAATATTAACTCCTATTTTTTCAGGCTTTATAATACAAAATTTTTCTTATTATATGTTATTTGTTATCTTAATATTAGAAACATTAATTATTATTGCAATATCATTCAAAATAAAAGATTTTACAGTTAGCGACAAAAAGCTAGAATTAAAAGAATATTTTAAGATAACTAAAAATAAAAAATATATACAAGATATTTATAAATGCATGTTTTATAGAAGAATATCATCTCAAGGAGCTATAACAGAATTATTACCAATAATATTATTTTTAAAATTAGGAACAGAGATGAACTTAGGTACATATAATTCAGCATTTGCAATCCTTTCAATAATATCATTACAAATATTAAAAATACTAAACAATAAAAAGATAAAAAAAGACTTCTACCCAAGCTTAGCAATTATAATATTTTTATCCTCATTATTAGTAGTATATAATTCAAGCTTTATTACATTGCTAATATACTACATTTTAATGAACCTATAATATTTATATGACAATAGGGCAGATAATTAGTTATAGTCTAATATATATATTATATAATTATTTTTATGATGTAAATATATTAGCAATATCTGTTTCAATATTAATGTTTTTCTTAATAATATCAGCAATATACTTGAAAAGAACAGAAAATTATTTAAAGAATAATGAGCAAGTTAATTAAAAATATAAAGAGCATAAATTCACACCTATGCTCTTTGTTTAATATCTAGACCTTTTTTATTATCTTTCTCTTTAATTCTTTAAAGTTATTTGTACCTATATGACTACATAATGTTAAAGAACTGAATAAACAATTTTCATGTGCATATTCATCCCACTCTTTTTGTGTACAATCTGGATTTTTCTTTATATACTTAATAAATTCTTTTTTACTTTTTTTATAATAATTAATCATATATACAGTATTTACTTTTTCTATGTTTTTATACCCAAGCCAGAGCTACCTAAGGAAAAATTCATCCTCTTAATTGACTTTTTATTAAAAATATTATATAATAAACTTATAATAATTGCTATCGGCCTTTGTTTTAAGTAGACTTCGTATTGCATTTAGAAACTTGTCAACCTATTAAATATTTTCGGAGGTATTAAAAATGATTTACTTGAGCATTCAAAAATTAACACAGGATCTTCGGAAGCTGAACCCAGAAATCGACTTTGATTTCCGGTTGGATATGTATCCAGCAACAATAATTGTTAAATCGTTTTATATTAAAGATTTAGTTTTACCCAACGGCTTCCATTTTAATGGAAGCAATGAAATCTCTGATAATTCTCGGAGCTTTAAGATAATGACAGAATACGAATATATGTCCTCTGCATGGGCTTAAGTACAAAGGCAAGTCCCCATTAATATAATGGGGACTTTTCCTAATTTCTACAGATTTTTTCTATTAAATCAACTGACCTTTCTACTCCTAAAGCATCACTATTAATACAAATATCATAATTTTTACAATCATTCCACTCCCTATCTGTATAGTGTTTATAATGATTAGCTCTTAATTTATTAATTCTATTAACTTCTTTTTCTGCCTTTTTGTCTTCAATGCCATAAAATTCTATTGCCCTTTTTATTTTATCTTTCATATTACTATAAATAAATACTTTTATAACATTTTCTCTATCTCTTAAAATGAAATCTGCACATCTTCCTACTATAACACAAGACTCAGTATCAGCTAATTTTTTTATAAATTCAGATTCTGCAATAAATATCTCATCAGCATTATTCATTCCAAAATAATAACCATTATTCAAATTTTCTAAAACATCTCTCTTTTGTTCATTATCTTCTATATATTGTTCCGATAATCCTGTTTCTTCAGCAATCTTGGTAATGAAGTTTTTGTCATACAATTTTATACCTAATTTATCTGCAATAAGCTTACCTATATACCTTCCACCAGATCCATATTCCCTTGATATTGTAATTACTACATTTTTATTTAATTTATTGCCATTACTTTCATCATTTATGATTTTTCTATTATCTTGTACAACTTTACTTAATTCTTTAGATTCTTTTACTAAAAATATAACTGCTAATATAAAAGATATTGCATCTGCAACTGGACCTGCATATAAAATTCCCATAAGCCCAAATATATTACTTAATATTATCATTGCTGGTATTAGAAATATAATTTGTCTTGATAATGATAATATTGCACTTTTGGCACTTTTTCCAATCGCTTGAAAGAATATTCCTGATGGTATTTGTATTCCATTACAAATACATAATGATAAATATATTCTAAATGTCAAACAAGCAAATTCTATATATTTTTCATCTCCACTTCCAAATATTGAAATTAGTTTGTCTGGAATTGCTTGGAACAAAATAAATGCTATTGTACTTATAATCAAACTAGTTCTTAGAACAACATTTAAAGTTTCTTTTACTCTATCAAATCTTCTAGCACCATAATTATATCCAAAAATTGGTTGTGATCCAACTACTAATCCAATTATAATACTGTTTAAAATTTGACTTATCTTCATAACTATTCCCAAAACAGTAATTGGAATTTCTGAACCATATTCAGATTCTACTCCATATTTTCCAAGCAAATTATTTTCTATTGCCATAACAAAAACAAAACTCATTTGTGTAATAAAACTACTTATTCCTAGTACCAATATTTTTCTAGCAACATTAAATTTAATTTTTATTGCATTAATATCAAACTCAATTGATTTAAATTTTTTAATATATATAATATTAAATATAAATGTAACAAACTGACTTATTACTGTTGCAATTGCAGCCCCTTCTACTCCCATTTTAAACACAAAAATAAATATTGGGTCTAAAATAGTATTTAACACAGCACCTGATACCATTGTTATCATTGAATATTTTGGACTTCCATCTGCTCTGATAATTGAATTTAAAGTAGTACCTATCATCATAAATGGTAATCCTACTGCTATAATTTTTCCATATGAAGTTGCGTAATCTCTTAACAAATCTGTACATCCAAATATATATAATAGTTGAGGTAAAAATATTAATGTACCAGAACATAATAACAACGATATTATTACTGATACCATTATTCCATTTCCTACACCTCTTTTTGCTTCTTCTTTCTTCCTTTCACCAAGTTTTAAGCTTAAATATGCTGATGTACCATCTCCTATCATTAGTGCAAATGCTAATGCAACCATAGTTATTGGAAACACTATATTTGTCGCACCATTTCCTAAATAGCCTACTCCCCAACCTATAAAAATTTGGTCTACAATGTTATACAGTGAATTTACTAACATTGATATTATACATGGGATTGAAAATTTTCTTATTAATTTTCCTATTTTCTCAGTTCCTAATATGTTTTCTTCTTTTTCCAACTTTCTCTCCTCCTTTTATTAACATCCCAATAGTTAATTTCTATTTGGGCATTTTTAACCTTAACATTTTACTTTTTATTTTTTTAAATGTCAAGTAATAAAACTAAATATTCATTATTAAAAGATTAGTAGTGTTACTGGTAAGCCTAATTTGTAATATATTTAATACAGTTCTTTGCTAGTCAAAATGCTACTAAGATTAATAATGTTATATATTAATATTTTAGTCAAAAACATATCTAGGGTCTACCATTGGGTCTTTGACTTCAAAATATTAATATATAACATTATTAATCTTAGTAGCATTTTGACTTATCATATAAGATAGTAAATATTAGTTAACATATTATTATCTTGAAAAAGGACCTATACATTAATCTGTATAGGTCCTTTTTCTCTCGAACCGCCTTAATACCTACGCGTTCTTCTTTGTGGCTGCTTTCTCGCACTTCTGATTTGCGATTCCACAAGAAGTCTTGCAAGCTGACTGGCAAGATGTCTGACACTCACCGCAGCCGCCATTCTTCATGCTTTCACATAAATTTTTGGTCTTCAAGGTCTTAATACGTTTCATAATTTCTTCACCACCTTATAATATGTGCGTGATTTACAGTTACATTGCTATAAAATACTTAGCATACCTAATATTATATACTATATATGTAATAAAGTCAATAAAATTATGTAAATTTCATAATTCTCATTTCTTTAACTCATCAATAATTACCTTATAATCTCTAGCCATCAAAATAGCAGTACCAGAAACTAATATATTCGCACCAGCATTTTTAACAGCATCAGCAGTCTTTAAATTAATTCCACCATCAGCTTCTATATCAATTTCTATTTTATTTTTATTTACATATTCCTTTAAACATGCTATCTTATCTACCATATCTATCAAAAGAGTCTGTCCTCCCTTTCCAGGTTCAACTGTCATAACTAAGCACATATGAATATATGGTAAAAACTCATATATTTCTTCTATATTAGTATCTGGTTTTACACTTAATCCAACCTTACAATTATTCTCTTTTATTTTGTTTATAAAATTCATTACTTCTACTTTATCCTTACAAGCCTCATAATGAAATGTTATTATATTAGGATTAACAGCTAAAAAATCCTCAATCGCATCATCTATATTTTCAACCATTAAATGAACATCTAATGGTAAATTAGATATTCTTTTGATATATGATGCATATTCTAGCATCTTATTATATGTATCTTTTTCTACAAACTTTCCATCCATAACATCTATATGAAAATAATCTGTTTTAGCTTTTTCTAATCCAAAAAATGTTTTTGATTCTTCTCCTTTTATCACTGAAAGTATTGATGTTGAAATCTCTACCATTTTATTCTCCTCCTTCAATAGGGACGGTTCCGATTGGACATTTTGTCCAATTTGGGACACATCTTTAATGTTTGCAAAACTTATATTTATCATTTTCTTTTAGTTCATTATATATTTTGCAAAATCTTTCATATCTTGACTCTTCTATTTTTCCTTGCTGTAGCGCTTCTTTTACACCACAATTATCTTCTTTTATATGTGTACATCCTACGTATTCACAGTTTTTAACTATATGTTTAAATTCTCTAAAATATTTATCTAACTCTCTGTATTCTATTTCTGATATATCAAATGTAGAAAATCCAGGGGTATCTGCTATATATGTATTCTCATCTATTTGATATAATTTTGTTGATGTTGTTGTATTTTTTCCTTTCTTATTTCTTGTACTTATTTCTCCTTCTTGAGTTACATCCTTCTGAAATATTGCATTTATTAATGTAGATTTTCCAACTCCAGAGTTCCCAGAAAATACATTTATATTTCCATATAAAATATTATTTAACTCTTCAATTCCTTTTTCTTCTTTTGCTACTGTTTCTATTACTCTATATCCTATTTTTTCATATATACTTTTTATTTTCTCAAATTCTTTATTTTTATCTAGATCTATTTTATTTAATATTATTACTGGATTTATTTTTAAGTATTCTGAAAATGCTAATTGTTTGTCTAATAGCAATAAATCTGGTTTTGGATTTTTACTTGATACTACTAGTAATATTTGATTTATATTACTCATCTTAGGTCTTTTTATATATGTTTTTCTTTGTAATATTTTTTCTATAACTGCTTTCTTATTTTTTTCATCTATAATTTCTATCTCAACATTGTCCCCTACTACTGGCGATATTTCTTCTTGTTTTAGTTTTCCTCGTGCATTTGCCTCATAAATTTCTTCTTGTACTTTTATTTTATATAAATTTGATATATTCTCTATTATTAACCCTTGCATTATTCCTCCATTTTTATATAATTATAACATTATATAATGTTCATTTCAATTATTTTTAGTTATTTTTGGGGTTACTCTATCGGGGTTACTATTTGTTACTGATTCTATCTTATATTATAAGTTCAACCAGCAAAGAGCGGTATTTTAATATATATTACTAATGGAAAAAGTCTGGAAATATATTATTCTATTTCCAGACTTTTGTTGAAACTTTGTTCCAACACCCCTTTTGCAAAGCTTGTGGCCTTACAGCCCTCCATCCTAGTCAAAATTTCTTTTAACTCCTATTTCTTTTTTCCTTAATGACAAATTTCTTGAATGTTTTTATATTATATCATATTTAAGAACAAATAGCAATGATTCGTTCTATTTTTATGTTAATCAGATGTTGTTTGCTAATGTGTCAACCTAATTTATAATATATATTAAAATAAAGAACCTTACTTAAATTTCAAGTAAAGTTCCTATTTATAATTGTAGATGCAACTTCTACTTATAAATTAATTGCTCTTTTCTACTACATAAGATGTTGTAGTACTATATGTTATTGAATTTTGATTTTTCAATATTCCATCAATATATACTTTTACAGTAGTTGTTCCTGTTCCTCTTGCATTTCCAACTGCAATAGCTGTTTCTGAAGCTTTTACCTTTTGTGAATATATTGTATCTTCTCCAACAACTACTTTTAGTTCAACATCTTTTACTTGTTCTATCTCTTCTCCATTTTCATCCTTAACTGTTTCTGTTATTTTTCCATCTAATAAAGATTTAACATTTACAGTTATTGGAACAGTTTTTATTTCTGCTAATTTATTTACTGTAATAGTTACTGTTGTTCCTTCATCTATAACAGAACCAACATCTATACTCTGTTTTAAAACAACTCCATTATCTTTAGATTTATCTTCTGCAGAACCAACATTTACAACTAACTTCATATCTTCTAGTGCTTTTTTTGCATCTGCCTCTGTTTTTCCTGTAACATCTATCATTGTAACTTGCTTTATTCCAGTTCCTATACTTACATGTATTTTAATAGTATCCCCTGCATTAACTTCTGTTTCTGGCTCTATCTCTTGAGTTATAATGTATCCCTCTTCTACTTTTTTGCTTGTTTCTTCAATAACTTCAGTCTTTAATTTAGCATCTTTTAATGTTTGTATAGCTTCATCTTCCTTCATTCCTATTACTTTTGGGACTATTGTCTTTTCTGTTCCTTTACTTATTACTACTTTTACTGTTGTCCCTTCTTTGACTTTATTATAGTTTTCAATATATTTTGGATCTTGGCTTATTACTAAATTTGCATTTACCTCTGAATTATATTCTTCTGATTGAATTTCAAATATTAATTTAGCTTCTTCTACTTTTGCTTGAGCCTCCTCCTTTGAAAGTCCAACTATATTTGGTACTTCTACATCTTTTGGTGTTGTAATATTTAATACTGCCATTGTTCCACCAAAAGCTAGTAAAAACAATAGCATCAATCCTACAACAATACTTAAAGCTTTATGATTTTTTACAAAAGTAACAAATTTATTTTCTTTCTTAGCATTTCTATTATACTGATTTGTTGAAATTTTCTGTGTTTTTGCAGTTGCATCATAACTTACTTCTTCCACAAAATCTCCAGTTTGATTTTTTAATGATGTCCTTAAATCTTGTAATAATTCTGTACTTGTTTGATATCTTAACATTGAATCTTTTTTTAATGATTTCAAAATTATTTTATTTACAGACTCTGGTATATTTTTATTTGCTTGTATTGGTGGTATTGGTTCTTCTTGCATATGTTTTAATGCTACTGATACAGGTGTATCTGCATCAAAAGGAACTTTTCCTGTTACCATTTCATATAGTACAACACCTAAAGAATATAAATCTGATTTAGCATCTGTATATCCACCTCTTGCATGTTCTGGAGAAAAATAATGTACAGAACCAATAGTAGTTCCAAATGCTGTTATAGTTGAATTTGATACTGCTTTAGCAATTCCGAAATCAGTTACTTTTGCTATTCCATCTTCTGTTATTATAATATTATGTGGTTTTATATCTCTATGAACTATGTTATTTTTATGTGCCATTTCTAATGCTGATGCTATTTGAATTGCTATATTTACTGACCACTTCCATGGAAGTGGTCCCCTTTCTTCCATTATAATTTCTTTTAATGTTTTTCCTTGTATTAGTTCCATTACTATATAATAAATTCCATTATCTACTCCAACATCAAATATTGAAACTATATTAGGATGAACTAATCTTGCTGCTGATTGTGCCTCTGTTTCAAATCTTCTTATAAATTCCTCATCAGTAGTAAATTCGTCTCTTAGAATTTTTACTGCAACATATCTTTTTAAAATTAAATCTGTTGCCTTATATACTGTTGCCATACCACCATTTCCTACTTTTTCAATAAGTTCATACCTATTTCCTAATACCCTACCTTCTAAATTCATATTACTCTCTTCCTTTATATATTTTTTATAATGACAGCAGTTATGTTGTCATATCCTCCTCTATCATTAGCAAGCTCTACTAAATCTTTAGTTGCTTGCTCTATGTTTTTACTTGCCATCTCATAAATAGTCTCTTGGTCTACTAAATTTGATAATCCATCTGTACACATAATCAAAATATCATCCTTTAAAAATCCCTTAACCATTACATCTGGTTCTACAAAAGCATTACATCCTAATGCTTTCATTAACATATTTTTTTGAGGATGATGTACAGCTTGCTCTTTAGTAATTGTACCTTCTTTTACTAATTTTTGAACATAACTATGGTCTTGTGTTAATTTTCTTATAAATTGTTTTCTTATTCTATATATTCTACTATCTCCAACATGACCTATATACACTTTATTATTATATATTAAACATATTTCTAAAGTAGTACCCATTCCTTGTAATTCTGAATTTTCTTTTGACTTTTCGTATATTACCATATTAGCATATTCCATACTGCTTCCTAATAGCTGAATTATACTATCTCTATCTTTTTCAATATCTTTAAAATTATTTTCTATATAATTTTTGGCTGTCTGAACTGCTAAACTACTTGCAATTTCTCCTCCATTATATCCGCCCATTCCATCTGCTACTATATATAATTGAACTTCATCTAATGATGTAGATATATAATAGTAGTCTTGATTCATCTCTCTAACTTTTCCTTTATCTGATTTTGCATAAGCTTTTATCATTTCTTCACCTCAGTTCATTAAGTTGCTTATCTTCATTTTATTTTATATCATATGTTATAGTTTTTTGCAATAATTTTTATAACAAATTTACTATTTAGATTAAGTCAAAGACCTATGGTAGACCCCAGATATGTTTTTGACTAAATATTACCAAAAAGTACTTTACAATATGTTGATTTTTTATTATAATTAAATTAAGAACTTATAAAAAAACAATCATAAAGGAGAAACATTTATGCTCAAATTTCTTATTTTTATTTGGTCAGTTTATGAGCTTGTTCTTGGCTACCCGCCTCATTACATAGTTGCAATTTTTATATCATTTGTGATTATGATTCTCAAATTTGCTATTTATTACACAATAGAAGAGGACTGCCAAAATGATTGTAAAGGTAATAGAGCTTCACTATGAAGCTCTATTAATTACTTATACAAAATTTTAAGGAGGAATTTATATATGTCAACACCACATAACGAAGCAACTAAAGGAGATATTGCAAAAACAGTAATAATGCCAGGAGATCCTTTAAGAGCAAAATATATTGCAGAAAACTTTTTAGAAAACTATAAACTTGTAAACAGTGTCAGAGGAATGTATGCGTATACTGGAACTTATAAAGGAAAAGAATTAACAATTATGGCACATGGTATGGGAATGCCTAGTGTTGGAATTTACAGTTATGAGCTATACAAATTTTATGACGTAGAAAATATTATACGAATAGGTTCTTGTGGAGGATATTTACCAGAACTTAAACTATTTGATATTATACTAAGTGAACAAGTCTTTTCAGAAAGCAACTATGCACTAACTTTAAATAATGATAATTGTCATATAATTGAATCTAGTAAAGAACTAAATTCAATCATTAAAGAAACATCCGAAGAACTAGATATTAATATAACAACTGGAAATACAGTTTGTACTGATTGTTTTGATGTTTATATGACTGATGTAAATAAATTTTTAGAAAGAATACCTAATAAATTTAATCCTATATCTGCTGAAATGGAAGCTTTTGCTCTATTTTATAATGCTAAATTATTAAATAAAAAAGCTGCTTGTTTAATGAGCGTTGTTGACTCAAAGTTTATTACTGATATTGCTACTGCTGAGCAAAGACAATCTGGTTTAAATAATATGATAAAACTTGCTTTAGAATCTGCTTTAAAGATTTAACTTTCTTAAGATTATAAATCTCAAGCATCATTTATAAAAAAGGATTCCAACACTTGGAATCCTTTTTTATAAACTCTATTTCTTTATATCTAATATTTTGTATTGCATTACACCAACTGGTGCAACTACATCTACAGTTTGGTTTTTCTTAGCTCCTAAAAGAGCTTTTCCTAATGGTGACTCATTTGAAATTTTGTTTTCAGCTAAATTAACTTCTGTTGAACCTACTATTGTATATTCAATCTCTTCATTAAATTCAATATCTAATACTTTTACAACATTTCCAACTTGAACCACATCTGTATCAATTTCTTTTTCATCTATTATTTTTGCATGTCTTAGTTTATTCTCTAATTCTGCAATTCTAACTTCATTTTCTGCTTGAGCTGTTTTAGCTTCATCATACTCAGAATTTTCTGATAAATCACCAAACCCTAAAGCAACCTTTATTCTCTCAGCAATTTCTGCCCTTTTTTCTGTTTTTAAATGATTTAACTCTTTATCTAAATTATCATATCCTTCTTGTGTAAGGATTACTTCTTTTTCTTCCATATTACAACCTCCTATTGTAAAACTTATATTATATTAAGCTAGTTTTTCAAATTTGTCAAGTTTTTTTACAATAATAATAAATTTTAGTCTTTTAACAAATCTTTTCCACCTTTTAAATAATCATATCCAGAAAAAACAGTTGCAATTGCTTGTATTATCATCATTAAAGTAACAACCAAGTTTAAAATAAATGCAAATCCAGATAAATTTCCTTTAAAACACTCTCCAAATACATTGACATCTATAAACGCTAATATTATCGCAATCATCTGAGTAACAGTCTTCAATTTTCCCCAATAAGATGCTGCAATTACATTTCCACCTTTTTCTACTGCTATCAATCTGTATCCAGAAACCACAAATTCTCTAGTTAATACTATAATAGGTATCCAAGCTGGTAATTTCCCCATTTCAACTAACATAACCATAGCTGTTAATACTAATATTTTATCAGCCAAAGGGTCTAAAAATTTTCCAAAAGTTGTTACTTGATTTCTACTTCTTGCGATATAACCATCTAATTTATCTGTTATTGATGCTACTATAAATATTATATCCATAATTATATACATTAAAGGAATTCCTAAAAAACTTACATTTATCTTAAAAAAAGAAACAATTACCATTATAGGTACAAGTATAATTCTAAATATTGTTAATTTATTTGCTAAATTCATATTCCATTTCCTTTCATTACGCATTACTATGTTCAAATTCTATTTCAACATTTCTATTGCTTTTTGTAATTGAGTGTCTACATTATTTTCAGTATCTAATTTAACTTCTACATCTGGCTCTATTCCAACTTTATTAATCTTATTTTTATTAGGTGTTTGATATTCTTCAATTGTAATCTTTAAACCACTTCCATCTGTAAGTGATAAAATTTGTTGAATTACACCTTTACCATAAGTTTTACTTCCAACTGTTTTAGCTTTTCCTAAATCTTTTAATGCTCCAGCTAAAATTTCAGACGCACTTGCAGTATTTTCATTAGTTAATATAATTATTGGCATATTTATTATTGGACTTTTTGTAGATTTTTTTACAGTTTCATTTCCATTTTTATCAACTTCATATAATAAAACCGAATCTTTATCTGTAACATAATCTGCAATATCCAAAGCTTCATCTACAATCCCTCCACCATTGTCTCTTAAATCTATTATTAATGCTTTAATATTTTGCTTTTCTAATTCTTCGAATTTATTTTTAAAATCTTCTGCAGTTGTTTCGTCAAATGATGTAAATTGTATATATCCTATATTATCAGAAACTACTTTTCCTTCTACTTGATTTACTTTCACTCTCTCCCTTATTACATCAAATTTTAAACTCTTATTTCCTCTTAATATTTCTATTGTTACATTTTTACCTTCTTCACCTTTTATACTATTTGAAGCTTCTGTCATCTGTTCCCCTGAGTAATTTACTCCATCAACTGTTAATATTAAATCACCTGCTTGTATGCCTACTTTTTCAGCAGGTCCTCCTTTTATTGTTGACAACACCTGTATTCTATTATATTCAGTGTTTTTTATCATATATATTCCAATTCCAACAAAATTTCCCTTTGTATCTTCTAAATAATCTTGCATATCTTCTTTTGATATATATTCTGTATATGGATCACCTAAGCCAGATATATAACCTTTTATAGCTCCCTCTAACAATAGATTTTCATCTATTTCACCTAGATAATATTTATCAATTATCTTTCTATATGATTCTAATACTTGTGCCATTTCTTTAGTATTATATTTTTCAGACTCTTTTGAAGAAACATCATTATTTACAAAATATGTATATAATGATATAGATGTAATTATAAATGTTGTAAATACAGATATTACAATCATCATTACTATTTTATATATTCTTTCCTTTTTCTCTTTTTCCATTATTTACCACTGTCCTTCCATAAAAATAGGGCATTTTGATTATATAAAATTTTTAATCATGCCCTTTATTAGTATATGATTCAAAATTACATATATGCAGATGGATTTATTCTTGAATCTTGTCCATATGCTGTTGCATATCCATTATAATTATATGGTGCTTTTCTAACCTCAAAATGCAAATGTGGACCTTTTGAATTTCCTGTATTTCCACTAGACATAATTTTTTGACCTTTTTTTACTGTTTCCCCTGGATTTACACATATTGACCCACGCGTTCCATGTCCATAATATGATTGTAATCCATTTACATGTCTTATTACTACATAAGTTCCATAACTAGTTGATAAATTTGCTGTTGACATTACTACACCTTCTGCTGCTGCATATACTGGTGTTCCCGAAGAAACAGCATAATCAATAGCTCCATGAAATTTTCCACTTGAAGGATAATATCCATCTGCTGATATATAACCTCCACTTACAGGTCTCATAAAAAATCCTGAACCTACTGGAGTAGATGGTTTATTATTTAATTCTTCCAATTCTTTTTTATATTTTTCCTCTGCTATTTTTATTTCATTTGCTATTTTAGCATTAGCCTGTTTTAATTCTTGAATTTCTTTTTCTAATTCTTTTTCTTCTTCAGACAATTCTGCAACATATTTATTTTTCTCTGACTTCTTGTTTCTTAACTCATTATTTATAGTCTCTTTACCTGCTTTTGCAACTTTTAATTTTTCTTTACTTTCTTCTATCTGTTTTTTTGATTCTTCTATTTCTCTTTTTTGCTCTTCCAATTTCTTTAATAATTCAGTATCCATTTCTGCAATTTCTGATACTAAATAATAATTAGAAATAAAATCAGTCAAGCTACTTGATGTTAGTAAAAAATCTAAATATGATGTTTCCCCTGCTTCATATACAGCAACAAGTCTTTGTCTAAATGTTTCTTGTTTTTTGTCATATTCTTCTTGATTTTCTTCTAATTTTTTCTGTGCTTCTTCTATTTTTCTATTTGCATCAGATATTTGTGACTCTAAATCACCTATTTGGCTTTCATAAGAATCTATTTGTGAGCTTAAACTTTGTACTTGCTTCATAGCTTCAGATTTTTTAGCTTCCAATTCTTTTTGTAACTCTTTTGCTTTATCTATTTGACCATTTATCTCTGATTGCTTATCTTTTTGCTCATCAATTTCCTTTTGTGTTATTGCTAATGATACATTCATACTTAAAGAAAATATTGCTACTAATGTTATTACTACTATTTTTTTATACATTTTTTTCATATGTTCCTCCCTATTCTTCCTTATTTTCTTCTCCTGGAACCAAGCCATTTGTTATATATGGAAATGGATCTGTTGTTACTCCATTTATCCTAACTTCAAAATGTGCATGTGGACCTGTTGAATATCCTGTTGACCCTACCTTTAAAACTGCTTCCCCTCTTCTTACTACTTGTCCTACTTCCACTAATATTTGTGAACCATGTGCATATAAAGTTGTTATTCCTCCACCATGGTCAACTATAACCATATTTCCATAAGCCACATTCTCTCCAGCTTTTATAACTATTCCATCATTTGCAGCTATAAAATTTGCACCCTCTGGAGCTCCAATATCAATTCCAGTATGTAACTTATATTGTCCTGTTATTGGATGGACTCTCATGGAATATTTTGATGTTATTCTTGTATATCCTGGAACTGGCCATGCTAATATTCCACCTATGTATTCTGAAGATAATTGATTCTGAGCTAATAATAAAATTTGCCTATTTACTTCTTCGTACTGTTTGTTTATTTCATCAATCTTCTCTTGTAATATTCTTTCTTCTTCAGAAAGTTTTTGCATAAAGTTTTCTCTCAACATTTTTGTATTTTGTAATGTCCTTGCTAATCTAGTCTGATTCTCTGCTATAATCGCTAATTCTTTCTTTTCATTTTCTAATTTTTTTCTTCCTAATTCTATTTTATTTCTCTTTCCTTCTAGCTCATTTAATAAATTAGTATCAATTTCAGCTAATTCAGTTATTATATAATAACTTGAAATAAAATCAGAAAGGCTTCTAGATTTTAGTAATATGTCCAAATATTGGGTTTCTCCAGCCTCATAAATCGCCACCATCCTTTTTTTGAACAATTCCCTTTGCTTGTTATACTTCTCTGTTACTATATTTAATTCAGTTTCCACCTCATTAATGGTGTTCTTTATATTTGTAATCTTACTTTCCTGTTCTTCTAATTGAGTCTCTACTGAATTTATTTTTTCATCTAATTTTTCTATCTGTTGTAAATTTTCTGATAAATTGCTTTGTACTTCTTCTAACTCTCCATTTGCATCATCTAATTGATTTTTTAATTCGTCTCTTTGCGATTGTAAATTATTTGTATTATTTTCTTCATTATTTTCCGCATATGTAAGTGTTGTAACAAAACAAACTAGTAAGATTAAAACCACACATAAACTTTTACGCATGTTTTCTCCTTTATACTTTTAAATATTTTCTCATAGAAATTACACTTCCAAAAGCTCCTATACCAATTCCTAATAACATATATACTAATATTATAGAAGAACTCATATTTGTAAAGCTTAATAAGCTCATTCCTATTTTTATCATAAGTGATGAATTAACAGCTTGCTCAGCTAATATATTATAAACTCCTCCTACTATTATAATTGAAATAATACTTGCTAATACTCCTATTATCATACCTTCAACTATAAATGGCCATCTAATAAAATTATTAGTTGCTCCTACATACTTCATTATAGAAATTTCTTTTCTTCTTGCATGTACTGTCAATTTTATTGTATTTGATATTATAAATATCGAAATAACTATCAATAATATCAATATAGCCGCTGTAATTATTCTTATAACATTCGCTAATTTCAATAATATTACTACTGTTTCATCTCTACTTGTTATTTTCTTAATATTCTCGAACTGTAATATCTGACCTTGAACATCTTTACTTAAATTCAAATCGGTTAATGTTACTATATAAGATGTTGAAAAATATTCATATCCAAATCCTTCTACCAAATATGATTGGTCTCCAAATCTCTCTTTTACAACATTTAATGCATATTCTTTATCTTTAAACTCTACTGTACTAACACCATTTAAAGCTCTTATCTTATCACCAGCTTCTTGAATTTCTTCTTCTGTTGCATCTGTTGTTAAAAAAACTTGAAAACCTTGTTCTGATTTTATATCGTCTACAAAATGATTTATATTTTGTGAAAGTATTAAAAATATTCCAAATATTATCATAGTAGCACACATTATCATTAATGAAGCACCTGTTGATTTCTTATTTTTTAATACATTTCCAAATCCTTCTCCAATTAAATATCCAAATATATTATATTTCACAATCATACCCACCTTTTTTATCATCTCTTACAATGTCGCCTTTTTCTATGTGTATTACTCTCTTTTTCATTTTATCAACTATATCTTTGGCATGTGTTGCAACAACAACTGTTGTCCCTCTCATATTTATCTCATTTAACAAATTCATTATTTCCCAAGCCGTATCTGGATCTAGATTTCCTGTTGGCTCATCTGCAATTAGCATAGATGGATTATTTACTAAAGCTCTCGCTAAAGCAACTCTCTGTTGCTCCCCTCCTGATAACTCATTTGGATACATTTTAGCCTTTCCACTTAAACCTACAAGTGACAAAACCATTGGAACTTGTCTCCTTATATGTCTTGGTGTAGCTCTAACTATGTACATAGCATATGCTACATTATCATATACTGTTTTGTCTGGCAATAATCTAAAGTCTTGAAATACTACTCCCATACTTCTTCTTAAATATGGTACTCTATTTTGTTTTAGAAATGTTGTATCTTTTCCATTTACAATTATATTTCCTGATGATGGTTCTTCTTCTTTCAATATTAGTTTTATTAATGTTGACTTTCCACTTCCTGATGAACCTACTAAAAACGCAAATTCGCCCTTATCTATTACAAAATTCGCATTTTTTACTGCATTAGTACCTGTATCATATGTTTTTGATACATTTCTAAATTCTATCATTTTTATTTCTTCCTTTCGATATTTTATTTACCAATTTTACAAAATATTATTTTATATCAATATAAATCGACCTTTTTATTCATTTAAATGATATCAATAATCAACATCTTTTGCAATACTTTTCACAAAAAATTCACTAGAAATTTTTTACAATTGAGACAGTTGGGACAGGTTTTGTTTGTCTCACTTTTCTTGTCGGTTTTTGTCACTTTTTATGTAAGGTTTTGCTTTACTTCCTTATTATACTAGACACCACACTACTGTTGAATTTTGATAAATGGGAGGACATTCCTTGCAATCATTTTAAATAGGGACTAATGAACACCTACCTCCAAATGTGTTAATACGATATTCCCATTTTTAATCCATATTTGTCCAACCTTTTATTATATAAAATATATATGGTAATGCTTGATTGGAATGAAAAATAGAAGTTGTTATATAAGAAGTTGAGGAATGTTCACGGGAAAAAGCTATATTATATTCCTTTTTCATTTCACAACTCGGCTTCCTACATAGATTAGAAGTTCTAAATCAAATTAATCAGCGCCCTCGTGAAGCGAGATTCCCTAATTAATTTGATTAAGAACTTCTACATCTATTCCAGGGCACATTCGTTGTTCAATTTAAAAGGAATATAATATAGCTTTTTAGCCTGAGTGAAAGAGGCTCTGACTTCTTATATTACAACTTCTTTTTGAGTGCAATGAACAAATTACCATATATATTTTATATAATAAAAGGTTGGACAAATATGGATTAAAAATGGGAATATCGTATTAACACATTTGGAGGTAGGTGTTCATTAGTCCCTATTTAAAATGATTGCAAGGAATGTCCTCCCATTTATCAAAATTCAACAGTAGTGTGGTGTCTAGTATAATAAGGAAGTAAAGCAAAACCTTACATAAAAAGTGACAAAAACCGACAAGAAAAGTGAGACAAACAAAACCTGTCCCAACTGTCTCAAAATTGTTTTACAATATCTTTACTTGTAATTTCAAAATATTCCATTAATTTTTCAGCTTTTCCAGACTTTCCAAAAGTATCCTTTACGCCTAATCTTATTAATCTAGCAGGATATTCTTCTGTTAAAACTTCTGAAATAGCAGCTCCCAATCCACCTATAATATTATGGTCTTCTATTGAGATTAATTTATTTGTTTCCTTTGCACAATTTATAATTTCTTCTTTATCAATTGGTTTAATAGTATGAATATCAACTACTCTAACATTAATGCCTTTATTTTTTAATTCTTCTTGTGCTTTTAATGCTTCTGATACTGTAACACCAGTTGCAAATATTGTTCCGTCTTTTCCTTCTCCTATTTGAACTGATTTACCTATTTGAAATTTTTGATTTTCATCATATATAATAGGTGTTTCTAGCCTTGACAATCTTAAGTAAACAGGTCCTTCTATCTTACTTATTTCTTTTACAGCCCATTTAGTTTGTATATCATCAGATGTAGATATAACTGTCATATTAGGAAGTGTTCTCATTAAAGATAAGTCTTCTATCATTTGATGTGTTGCTCCATCTTCTCCTACTGTTATTCCTGCATGTGTAGCACAAATTTTAACATTTAGATTTGGATAGCATACACTATTTCTAATTTGGTCATAAGCGCGTCCTGCTGCAAAAATGGCAAATGTACTGGCATATGGTATTTTTGCACATGTAGATATTCCTGCTGCTGTAGAAATCATATTTTGTTCAGCAATTCCCATATCAAAAAATCTATTTGGAAATTCTTTTGCAAATAAATTTGTTTTGGTTGCAGATGATAAGTCTGCATCAAAAACTACAATTTTGTCATTTTCTTTTCCTAATTCTAATAAGGCTTCTCCATAACTTTGCCTTGTTGCTTTTTTGTTTTTTATATCCATTATTCATTTCTCCTTCTATAATTTACAACTTCCTATAATACCAGCATCATTTCCAAGTTTAGCAGGATATATTTTTAATTCATTTCTTTTGTTATATAAGTAATTTTTTATTAAAATATTCTCCCTTAATTTTGGAATTAATATATCAGAGAAATACACAAAACTTCCTCCTATACCTATAACTTCTGGTTCAAATATATCTATTAAATTTGATATTCCTATACTTAAATATTCTATAAATTCTCCTATTACATTATTTATTATTTCATTTTGTGGATTTTTTTTAATTATTTCTAATAGTTCTGCTCCTCTTGTTGTTGAATCTAAATTTAATGCTTTCCTTAAATTATCTTTAAATACTTTCATTGATGCATATTTTTCAAAACATCCATTTTTTCCGCAATTACATTTAGAGCCATCTTTTTGAATTATCATATGCCCAAATTCACACCCTGGTAAATTTCCTGTGTACAATAATTCTCCATTAATTATAGCTGCTCCACCTATGCCTGTACCTAATGTTAAAAATATTGCTCTTTTATATCCTTTTAAACATCCAATTTTGCTCTCTGCAATAGCTGCACTTTTTGCATCATTCCTCATATTTATAGGTATATCAATTTGTTTATTTAGATTATTAACAATTTCATAATTTTCAAGACCTAAATTTACAGCATTTATTATTGTTCCCTCAAAGACTGTTCCTGGTACAGAAATACCAATTTCTGCTATATCATATTTTTTTCTTAATTCATTTGCATTTTCTATTATATACTTTTCTATTACATTTTTTATATCTTTCTTTTCTTCAGCCATAAGTCTTTTTTCTACTTTTTCTACAATAGCATTTGTATTATCTATAACACCTATTGCAATATGGCTTCCACCTATATCAATACCAATTTTCATATCATTCTCCAACAAATAGATTTTAAGTCCTTCTCCCAACGCCACTTAAGTTAAGATTATAACAATTATCCTTTTTTTATAATCCTGCTGCTGAGAATAGGAATCCTCCCATATATACATCAATACATGGTGCTAATACTACTAATACGAAGAATATTAAAACAATTCCTACTATTAAATATGTAACCTCAGGCAATATTTTAACAATTTTTGTCATAATATTATCAATATCAATTTCCATATATTCAACTAATTTAGCCATCATTTCTGTCAAATCTGTTTGCATACCTATTTTTAGCATTTCTGTTACCATTGGCTTTGGCAACCCAGACCTTTCGAAAGGTTCAATCCAAGATTCTCCTATCAATATATTGTTTATTGATGTTTCAATTATTGAAAGCATAACATAGTTGTTTATAACATTTTTACTAACTTCAATAGCTTCTTGAATTCTCATTCCATTTTCAAGATTTAATAACATTGCTTTCAAAAATCTAGAAAAGTCTAAAGCAAATATTAATGAACCAAATATTGGCATTTTATACTTAAAGTAATGAAAATTATATTTTCCTTTAGGAGTATTAATATAAAATATTATTCCTACAATTACTGCAATTATAATAGGTATTGGTATATACCAATATTTCATAAGATTGTTTACTACCCCTTGAAACCATAGTGTTACTGGTGGCAAAGTATCTGTCGACCCCATTTCATTATATACATTTTGAATTGCAGGTATTGCTACAAGAGTTCCTACAAAAAGCATTACTAATAATAAAGCAAATTGTGTTATATTTGGTACTAATATACTTCTTATTTTTTTATTTAATGCTTCTGTTGAATCTAAATATTTTACAGCTTGTTCTAATGAATTTGTAAGAGAACCCGATAATTCTCCTACTTTAATCATATTTATATATATAAATGGAAATATATCTGAATAATATTCCATTGTTGTATACATATTTTCACCAGCTTCAACTCCTGCTAAAATATCTTCTAATACTCCTTTAAATGTATAATTTTCTGTACTCTCCATTATTGTTCTTAATGCATGTATATTATTAAAATTTGCCTTTTTCAATAAATAAAAGTTTTGTGTAAATATAACAACATCTCTAGTAGTTACTCTTTCAGTTTTTGATAAATACATATTTATCTTTTCTTTAGTAGTTGATGTCTTTTTCGTATTTATCTGTGTTGTATTCACATTTTTCATTATTTCTTCTATATCTTTTACATTTTTTTTCTTAGTTCTCTTTCTTTTTGCAGAATAGGCAACTTGTTCTATTGTAATTGGCATTAAATCATTTTCTTTTAGCATTCTTAATAAGTTTTGCTTACTTCCCGCTTCAACTCTATTTCTTACAATTAACCCAGAACTTGTTACTGCTCTATACATATATGTAGGCATTTATTACACCTCCTTGTTACATTCTATTGCTATCCCTTTTTATTTTCATTTGCATTATTGTTCTATTTAATATTTCTATATTTTTCTCTTCAATTTGCCCTTTAGCTTGTTCTAATGTTATTTTATCATCAACAAATAATTTAGCTATTGAATTTATTAATCCAATACTTCCTTTATCAGAGCTTTGAATTGCATCTTCTATTTCAGATACACTTATTTTTTCTTTTCTTATAATTCCTGCAACTATATTATCTACAACCATTACTTCTGGAACTAATACTAATTTTCCATCTCTTCCCTTTAATAGTCTTTGTGACACAACTAATTTTAATAATGCAGATAATAAATATTTTATACTTGCTTGATCTCTAACTTCATAAAAATTTATCATTCTATCTATTGTTTCAGCACAAGATTTTGTATGTAGTGTTCCTATAACTAAATGTCCTGATTCTGCCATTTCTATTGCAGCTTCCATAGTTACTTTATCTCTAATTTCTCCTATTACTAGAATATCACAGTCTTCTCTTAATGAATTTTTAACACCATCACTAAATGTTAAAGAATCTCTTCCTTTTCCAATTTCTTTTTGTACTATTAAAGATTTTTTAGAACTATGTTTAAATTCTACTGGATTTTCTAGTGTCAATATTTTTTTATTCTGTGATTCATTTATTTCATTTACTAAAGCATTTAGTGTTGTACTTTTACCAGAGTTTGTCTTTCCTGTTACTAATATTAATCCTTGTGGTTGATATGTCATTCTTCTTATAATATCTGGTAATCCTAAAGATTCATAAGGTGGTAAAGTATTTTTTATAAGTCTTAATGTACAAAGTGGAACATCATCAGATAATGATATATTTACTCTTAAACGTATTCCCTTATATTCATATGATGTATCTAACTTTCTTGTTGTATTAAATATTTCATCTTTATCAACATTTCCTCTAACCAAATAATCATACATTTCGTTCATATCACTTGGAGTTAGAATATCCATTTCTTCAATTTCTTTTAATTCTCTTGAAATTCTAAGTATTGGCTTATTTCCTGCTATTAAATGTACATCTGATGCATCTCTTTCCATTGCTTCATCTAAAATTTTATCCATATTCATGGCAAATTCCCCTTCCTCTTTATAACCTTTTAAAATATAATAAGTTGTTTATTTAATTCTTCTAATGTTGTTTCTCCTTTTAATACTTTATGTATTCCATCAATTATTAATGGTCTATAACTTTGTTCTAATGCTCTATTTCTTATTTCAATTGTTGATGCATCTTTTATTATAAGTTCTTTTATTTCATCTGAAATATCCAATACTTCAAAAATACCAATTCTTCCATAATATCCGATATTATTGCATTTTGGGCACCCTATAGCATCATATGTTTTCAAATTGCTTAAATCTATCTTTTCACCATATTTTTCAACAAGTTTAGAAATTATATCTTTTTCTTGCACAGTAAATTCTCTTTCTCTTCTACAATATGGACAAACTCTTCTTACCAATCTTTGTGATACAGTAGTTGCAAGTGTACTTGCTATATCATAATTTGATACTCCCATCTTTCTCATTCTATTAATTACTTCTATTGCATCTATTGTGTGTATTGTTGATAGCACATAATGTCCAGTTTGTCCTGCCTGTATAGCAATTTCAGCAGTTTCCTGATCACGAATTTCTCCTAGTAAAATCATATCTGGGTCTTGTCTTAAAACCGTTCTTAATGCCCCTGAAAATGTTGATTTACTTCCTATTTCTATTTGATTTAATCCATTTATTCTAATTTCAACTGGGTCTTCAATCGTTGTAATATTTATTTCTGGAGAATTTAAATAGTCAATTATACTATATAATGTAGTTGTTTTTCCTGCACCAGTTGGGGCAGCAATTATAGTTATACTATTTTTCTTATTAAAACTCTTTTTTAAATCCTCTTCTGTTCCAGGATATCCTAAATCAAAAATATTTTTAATATCTTCATTTTTCTTTAATAATCTTAAAACAAATTTTTCTCCATATATATTAGGTTGTGAAGAAACACGAATATTATAATCATCATATATTACAATTCTACCATCTTGAGACTCTTGTTTTTCTTGATGCATATTTGATATTGCTTTTAGTCTTCCTATTATTTGAGTTTGCTTTTCTTTTGACAATTTTGCTGCTGTTATTAATTCACCATCAATTCTATATCTTACTCTTATTTCATCTGATAAAGGTTCTATATGTATGTCACTAGCTCTTTTTTCCATTCCTGTTTTTATTATACTATCTATTAATTCAATCATATTTCCAGTTGATGTAGTTTGAGCTATATCTCTTGACATACCATTTTCTAATGTAGATAATATTCTTTCTATATCATTTTCAAAAGTTATGTACTGTTCCATAACCAATCCTTTATTCAAAAGCAACATTTTAACAGAATCTATCTTTCCATTTATTGTTTTATCTGTAAAACAAACTTTTATTTTACCCCCATTGACTTCAAAAGGTATACATTTATTTTTTCTACAAATCTCTAAAGAAAGATATTCTGTAGGATTTACTCTTAAAGAATCTTTTGTAAGTAAAACTCCTTTTTCTCCTATTATATCTCCTATATTTTCTATTAATTTTTCACTATCGCATACATTTAAGATATGTAGTATATCTCCTAATTTTGTACTAGGATGTTCCCTTTGATATTCCAAAGCTTTTTCTATATCACCTTGAGTTATTACTCCTCTTTTTACTAGTTCAACACCTATTGGTAATCTTCTTTTCATTTCCATAATAAACGCATCCTTTCTTATACTACTCTTTTTAATTATACTATATTATTTAACAATTTTGTCGAAATTCAAAAAATTACTAAAATTTACTATTTCTCTAATTCTACATTAATCTTTTAAAATAACTAACTAAAGGTAATATACAATAGCATTATCTCCAGTCATGTCAACACTCTTTGTTCTAAAATTAACTTTTATTATATATTTAGAATCTCTATAAACATATGAAAAGTCACAATCATCAATATATTCACAAATTTTCACATTATTTTTATATACACAACCGTTTTCACTTGTATATGTATACTGATTTCCACTTGAAAAAATAATATAACTTTGCTTTATGCCATTTTCCATTTTAGTTTTACAATCTATTATATAATTATCTTTATTGTTAATTTCCTCTAAAAATGTACTAGAAAACTTTGTATACTGACTTGTAGTATCCTTTTGTATTTCATCCTGATTTATATTCTTATAAAAGAATGACGTTAAATTAGCTATTGTTCCTACAACTATTAACATTCCAATAACATAAACAATTACAGACGTTAGAGTTATTCCCTTATTACCTCTCATATTTTTACTCCTTCGTAATATATGTCGAAAATATAACATTACTTTCTTTATTTTCAATCTTATAAGAAATTTCCACAGTAACTTCCTTTAATATATCCTGTTGTTTTGTATTATCCTTCTTTATTAATACATAATCCCTAATTACAATTTTCTTATGATAACCAGAAAAAAAATCATTTTGAAATATATCTTCTTCAACTATATATTCATCTTGTACTCCTTTACCTATATATGGTATTATGCCTTGAGCTTTAATCTTTTCAATCTCTTGTACTGCATATGATGTAGCAATCAATTTTCGTTCTGCCCTTTTTGAATTCAGATTTATATTTATCACTAAATTACCTATCATTGCTATAAATATAGTAATTACTATTATAGAAATAGCAATATCTACACCTGTAAAACCATTTTCTTCCTTAATACGCATATTTTTCCCATCCAATTCCTTTTTTCATTATTATCCTAATTAATACTATAGTAAAATAAAGTGATGAGCATAAAATACAATATATTAAATAAGCACAAATAAAATCCAACTTTTAGCTCTACATTATATTGCTTATCACTCTTCATATTTTTACAATTCCTTAACTTCTTTTCAAGCAACCAAATTGAAATTAATATTAACGTCATTATTATACTACTTACAGTAATATATTCCCCTGTAAATATACTCATTATAATAATAAGTATCAATATTGAATATGTATAATTATTTTTCGCACATTTTTTTAAAGATATTGTATCTATTAGCAAAAGTAGCATTAATAATATTAAGTATATAACATATCTATATATACTAGTGTTTTCTATTATGTATAGATATATTATATACATAATTGAAATTATAACTCCATACATTAACACTGGCTTATTTATTGACTTTCTTTCCTTATCTATTCCTGCTACTAATATTATAAAAGTAAAATATAATATCAAAAAAGCATATTCTACTGTTTTTATAGAGTAGCAATTGTAAATATTCAATTTCATTAAATACGCTAATAAAACAAAAAATATTCCTGAAATTATTTCTAATATCAAATACCTTGGTCTAATTTTTTGTTTACAGTATCCACATCTTCCTCCCAAGAATATATAGCTAAATACTGGTATTAAATCTAAAATTCCCAATTTATGATTACAGTTTGGACAATATGAATGTGTATGCGTTATATCTTCTCCTTTTGGAATTCTATGTATTGCTAATGTATAAAAACTTCCAAAAGTTATTCCCATAATAAAAATTATTACATAAAAAAATATATCCATTATTATTCCCTTCGCAATCTTGTTTTATAAAAGGCATATACACTAATAATGCATATGCCTATTTATATCTGATAAATCATTTAAAAATTATTTTGTTCCATTTGTTAAATAATTATCCATCCATTTTTCATAATCTTGTAATGTTGAATTTTCTTTATTTTGTGAATCACCATATTCTTTTTCTGCTTTTCTAGCATTATCAAATAGTCCACTTCCACTTAAAGATGCTATAGATATACCAGCTAATATTAATAATATAATTATTGTTATAACTAACGCAACTAATGTGATACCTTTTTGTTGTCTCATTGTTTTCCCTCCTTTTTCTTTCGATATAATATATATATACTATATTTATAAAAATAAATATAATGTTAATAACTAATACTATTTTGTTCCTTTGTTTGGAAGATATCCAGAATTTTCAGAATTATTATCTACTATTTGGTTCCCTATGCTTGTACTATTTCCCTCTACATCTTCTGGTAACACTGCAAATGGATTTTTCTTTCCTGGGACATATTCATTTATTTTTTGATAATTTTTTAAATCAGTTGAATCAATTTGATATGTTATTACAACTTCTGTACTATCAGCTTCATTACTTGTTTGCAATTCTTGTTGTACTGATTCTGGAGTAATATATGCTATTGTTTCTGGTATTATTTTATTTGATGGAACATACTCGTAAAGCATTATTCCTAAAATTAATATAATAGCTAATGCTAATAATAATATTATAATAACTTCCTTTATAATATTTTTAACCATCTTATTCCTCCTCTTTATATACATATTTAAGTTGCAGCATCTTTAACTTCTGATTGTTTATCTGTATTATCAGTCATTGGAATATTGCTATTTGATGTTATTCCACTAATTCTAATATCTTTACATACAAATGTTGACTGAACTACACTTCCATTTTCAGATGAAGCTATCATTTTAAATTCTTCTATTTTATATCCTAGTTTTGAATCATCTTCAATGTCTGTTATGAACTCTTCTATTTGAGCATATCCACCTGTAACAGTAAAGTTTAAATCATAAACTTCTTCTGCTCCTGATGCACTTCTAGTAATATCCATTTTCATTGTTACGCCTTCTGCTTTAGCATGATTTTCTATTCTTATTAATAAAAATTCTATCATATTTTTATATAATTGATTCGCAGCTTGGACTTCACTATCTGTACTAACATTTACCATATCATCATAATTTTGTTTTTGAGTTTTTAATTGTTTTTCTGCTTCACCTAAATCATCTATTTTCTTTTGATAGTCTGTACTTGCTAATTTTGTAGCTTGTTTTATCAATATATCCAATTCTTCATTTTCTGCTTTTATTTCTTTTATTCCTAATATTTCTAATCCACCAATCTGTAATCCATTTATTGCTGTTATTATAATCAAAACTAAAATTAAAATAATTATTGTACTTAATAATAACTTTTTCATGGTAAATCACCTTCTATTCTCATTGATATTATATTGTTCTCTTTTTGTGCTGAAGTTGCAAAAACATTAGTAAGTATTTCATTAAGTTGTATACTGGTTTTTAAATAACCTAATTGGGCATACCATTTTGATTGAGCTTGAATAACCACATGTGTTGATGTTGTATTTTGAATTGATATTAATTGTACTTCTGATGGCATTACATACATTAGTTTATTTAATAAAATTGGTATTGCTTTTTTCAGTCTATTATTTTCTTCAATACTTTTATTAATTTCCTCTAATCTTTTTATTTTAGTTTCATACTCATTTGTTCTAATTTGTACATTTTGTATATCTCTATCCACCAATGCCATCTGTAAATTTGTATTTTGTATTGATTCTTGAACCTTAGTATTTTTTTCTTTAATTTGTTTTCCTATTAACCCTGTAAATACACCATATATAATAAACAGTATAAATAGTCCTAATATAGTTCTTAATAATCCTATTTCCACTTTATCTAAAGGAACATTAAAATCTAATGTTAATAAATTTCCTTTTGAATTTTTCTCTTCTTGAGTTTTTGCTTTTTTTCCACCAACTTCTATTTTTAGAAATTCAGGCAACTTATCTGATAATGTCGCCTTTTTAAAATTCATTCCAGTTATTCCTTCTCCCAATCCATTTAAAGCAAGAGAAATCGCTGAGTTTACTTCTACATAATCTTTAATGTTTATTTCTGGTGAGATTTTTATAAAATCTGGCTTTAAAATTTCACACTTAACATTTTCTAAATATTCTTCAAAATATAAATCTATATTATTAATTAAAGCACCTGTTCCAGTTATATAAATTTTTTCTATTTTTTCTAAACTTTCATTTAAAATTTTTCTTACTTGTCCAAGAATATCATATAATATAGGCATTATATCTTCTAAATAACTTGTTTCATTTTCAAGTAAATCTCTTCCTTGCGAAGTATATATTGTTGTTTCTTTGCAAATTTCATAAGCCTTTTGATATGAGTTTTCTTTAAGATTTATTCTGTCAAGAATATCTTGGCTCCCTATTTCTAACCTTTTTATATCATATATATTTTGATTTAATATTGTTGTTATAATTGTATGTTCTTCTATATTTACTATTAAGCAATTTTCTCTCTCACTAAATTTAGCTATATTAGAAATTGCCATAGATATTGGAGTTACACTTTGTAACTTATAAGAATTAAATTTTTGTATTCTCTTATTTAGCTCTATTTTATTATCACTTATGTGTATTACTTTTAATCTTTCTCTTTCTTGTGTGTCTGGAGTAATTGCATATCTTGTCTCAAATACATTTGGATTATAATTTTTATCTGCACAATAAGCTTCAAATTCCGTTTTTATCGCTTTTGGTAAATCTTTCTTATTTAACAATGCAAAAACCTGAAAATAATTATACATTTCATCTGACAAGTTGATACTAATTGGAGTTCTAAAACTATATGTTTCCTCAACAATTTGCTTTATAGTACGTTCCAAATTGTCATAAAATTTCACACCAAAAGACTCAACTTTAATTTGCTCACGTTCTTTTGAAACTTTTGCATATTTAATTATATTATCTTCTATATACAATCCAAGACAAGTTGACATTTTGGCTCCTTTTCTACAAATTTCTTCTTTTTCTTATTTTTCTCTTTTTTTTACATTCTCATACTTCTTATATTTACAAATTATGATATTAAATTCCTTTTAATTTTATCGTTTCTCAGCAAAAAGTCAATACTTTTAATGCAATTGTAACACAAGTGTAACATACTTGTAATATAGCTATAATATTCATTTTTTGTGTATTTTGCATATAAAAAATCCATCATTATTTTCATCTGGAACTATATTTTTTATTCCATTTTTATCAATTTCAAAATTTTCATTTTTATTTAAAAATTTATATATAATATCTTCATTCTCTTCCTTAAAAATACTACATGTTGAATAAACTAAAAAACCTCCCTTTTTTAAATATCTTGAACAAATACTTAAAATATTTTCTTGAATTTGAGCTATTTCCTTAATATCTTCATATTTCCTTTGCCACTTAATATCAGGTTTCC
The DNA here is from genome assembly GCA_947573555.1 of uncultured Clostridium sp. Classification (GTDB taxonomy): domain Bacteria; phylum Bacillota; class Clostridia; order TANB77; family CAG-508; genus CAG-269. The sequence goes on from CANPFO010000001.1 coordinate 56,281, forward strand.
TTCTTATAACTCCAATTCCTAAACAAGGAACATCTAATAAAATTTTATCAAATTTCTCATTTAAATTTTCATCATATACTGTTGCATCTCTTTCTTCAGTTTTTATTATACTAATCCCTAGCCTATCTGCATTTTGTCTTATTAATTTTGTTCTATGTTCATATATATCCCAAGCTAATATTTCCCCTGAATTTTGCATCATTTCAGCCATATAAGTCGTTTTACCACCAGGCGCAGCACAAGCATCTAATACTTTTTCACCTTTCTGTGGACTAAGCATAATAGATGATAATCCTGCAGAAATATCCTGTATTGTAAAAAATCCATTTTTAAACAAATCAAAATTTTCTATATTTTTCATATTATCCAAAATCAAAAAATCATCATACTCAGTATTTTTGTACTCTATATTTTTTTCATCTAAACTTTCGGCCAATTGCTCTTTTTTTATTTTTAATTTATTTATTCTTATTGTTGTCTTAGGACGTAAATTCAAATTTTTGCATATCAATTCTACTTTTTCGTAATTATTATATATCAATAATTGCTTTATAATCCATTCTGGCATAGAAGTAGTCTTAGAAATTCTTTCTATATTATCATTAATTTGGAAAAACTCTTCGTAATCAGATTTACTAACCTTTCTCAAAATCGCATTCACAAAATTAGAACTAGAACTATGACCATATCTTTTAGCCAAATTCACACTTTCATTAACAGCAGCTGACTTTGGAATTTTATCTAAAAATATAATTTGATAAATTCCCATTCTTAAAATATTTAAAATCCATAACGATATCTTTTTTAACTTTATTTTTGAATGTTTTTTAATTATTTCATCTATAGTTAATCTCCAAGTAGTAACTCCATATACAATCTCAGAAATTAAACCAACATCTTTTTCATTCAAATTTATTTTATTATTTTTTAGCTCTTCATTCAATACTAAATTTGAATAAGCTTGTTCTTTATCTATTTTATACAATATTTTTAGAGCTATTTCTCTCGCTTTATCAATCATTTCATCCTCCTATTTTGTGACAATGGGGGCGTCCCTTTTTGGCACAAAAGTAATATATCATATTTTATCACAAATCACAACTATCACCATTTTTTAAATAGTTCAAGATTGACAGACTGCACTTTCTATGCTATAATATTTACATAAGAAACCAGTTGGAATGATTCTTTTTATTTTTAAGAAAGGATGATACTGTATGACGCCTTTAAGATGTCCTCATTGTGGTCAGTCGATGTCCAAGAACGTTTTTTTGTTTTCTTGTCCTAATTGCGGTCCTTCTGCTAGTAACAAGTATAACAACGACGAGCAGACAAGCGCGCAGACTAGGAAACACGAATCAGAAATGGCAATGTTGGAATTTTTGGAAAGGAAACATAAAAATCATAATATCTGAAACATCAGTACAGAAAAAGCGGAATTTATTCCGCTTTTTTATATTATTAGAAAATTCTACAAACTTCCTATAACATATTGTTTTATTTTCTTAATAAAATTTCTATATTTTGTATATTTTCGCTAGAAACGGTAAAAAATATTATCGAATTAAAATTATAGGAGGTTTAGTATGGATGTCGAAAAACATTTACTTATAACTGGCTCATCTAATGTGTCTTGGAAAGATGCTATTGTAAAAACAATAAACGAAACATCTAAGACTATAGATTATATTTCAAGTGTAAAAATATTAGATCAAAGGGCCAAAATAGATGGTAATAAAATTTCTGAATATTTTGTAGACTTAGATTTAACCTTTTTAATAGATTTGAACAGAAAGGAAGATAAATAAAATGAATCCAATCGAAACAAAACAAACATATCAAGAATATGTGGAAAAAAAATCACCCAATTCACCAATTTTAAAAAATTGTTTTAATGCGTTTTGGGTTGGTGGATTAATCTGTACAATTGGTCAAATAATAATGAACATATGCAAAGAAAGAGGTTTTGACCAAACTCTATCTGGTACAGTTGTATCAATCATATTAATTGGAATATCAGCATTTTTAACAGGTCTTAATCTCTTTAATAGAATTGGTAAATTCGCTGGTGCTGGCTCATTAATTCCTATCACAGGATTTGCAAATTCAATTGTTTCTCCTGCTATGGAATATAAATCTGAAGGATATGTTATGGGTGTTGGTGGAAAAATGTTCACTGTTGCAGGACCTGTACTAGTATTTGGAATTTCTGCTTCAATTATTGTTGGTATTGTTTATTTAATTTTTAATACTCAAACTATGACTTTAGTTTAAATGAGACATTTGGGACAGTCCAAATTTGTCTCACAATTTATGTCGAAACCTGTTCTATTTTATCCTTAACAAATTTCGACATAACACATCATATTTATGAGACAAATTTGGACTGTCCCAAATGTCTCAAAGGAGATGATTTTTTGAAGAAGTTAGGAAAGCAAACTATTAAATTTGATAATCCCCCTTCTATTTTAGATTGTGCCTCTATTGTTGGTCCAAAAGAAGCTCAAGGTCCTCTTTGTAAATATTTTGACCAAACTTTAGATGATGAATTTTGGGGAGAAAAAACTTGGGAAAAGGCCGAAAGTAAAATTATTAAAGAAACTGTTAATACTGCTATAAGCAAGTCTGGTGTTCCTGCTGAGAAAATAGATTTCTGTTTTGCTGGTGATTTGCTTAATCAATGTATATCTTCTAGCTTTGGACTTCGTGAATTAAGTATTCCTTTTTTTGGTGTCTTTGGTGCTTGTTCAACTTTTGTTGAATCTATGAGTTTAAGTGCTATTTGCTGTGAGTCTTTTGCAGAAAATGCATTGTGTGCAACTTCGAGCCATTTTTGTAGTGCTGAAAAACAATTTAGATTTCCTCTTGAACTTGGAAACCAAAGACCGCCTTCAGCTCAATGGACTGTTACAGGAAGTGGTGCTGCTATAATATCTAAGAATGGTTTTGGACCTTATATTACTCACATTACTCCAGGAAAAATTGTTGATATGGGAATAAAAGATGCTAATAATATGGGGGCTGCTATGGCTCCTGCCTTTGCAGATACTTTGATAACTCATTTTTTAGATACTGGTAGAAATCCTAGTTATTATGATGCTATAATAAGTGGCGATTTAGGTCATATTGGAAAAGACATTGCAATTGATATTGCAAAATCACAAGGATATAACATTAAATCTAATTATAATGATTGTGGAGTATTAATTTTTGATAAGCAGGCTCAAGATACACATTCTGGTGGAAGTGGTTGTGCTTGTTGTGGTACTGTATTTTCTGGTTATTTATTTAAACAACTTAAAGAAAAGAAAATTAAGAAGCTATTGCTTATTGCTACTGGAGCATTGATGAACTCTACAAGTTCTCAACAAGGAGAAACTATTCCTGGTGTTGCTCATGCAATTAGCATTGAAGTTTAAAAACATCTGGAATTTCTTATTCCAGGTGAAACATATATTTTTTGAAAGGAGAATTCTATGGATATAAATTGGGCAAATGTATTTGAATGGATGTCACTTCTTAAATGTTTTGTTGTTGGTGGTTTAATTTGCATTATTGGACAAATTCTAATTGATAAAACAAAATTGACTCCTGCTAGAATTTTAGTTATTTTTGTAACAACTGGAGCTATTTTAGGAGGACTTGGAATATATAAATATTTAGTTGAATTTGCAGGAGCCGGTGCAACTGTTCCTCTTACTGGGTTTGGCTATAATTTAGCTAAAGGTGCGATTGAAGGAGTCAAAGAAACTGGTTTAATAGGTGCATTTACTGGTGGTGTTAAAGCTTCTGCTGGTGGTATTGCAGCTGCTGTTTTCTTTGGATATTTAGCATCTCTTATTTCTAAACCAAAAATGAAAAAACAATAATATCACAAATGGAATTTCCATCTGTGATATTATTATTAATCCAAATCTTAAGTTTTCTCTGAATTTCGAATTTTCTAAAAAGATATTAAATATAAAAACAAAAAAAGCATTAAATTATGCTTTTTTTGCTATTTCAGCTATTTCTGTAAATGCTTTTGCATCATTTACAGCTATTTCTGCTAACATTTTTCTATTTATTGAAACATTAGCTTTCTTTAAACCTGCTATCATTTTACTATATGTTGTTCCATTCATTCTAGCAGCCGCATTTATTCTTGTTATCCATAATTTTCTAAAATCACTTTTCTTATCTTTTCTTCCTACATATGCGTAAGATAATGATTTCATAACTGCTTGATTTGCATTTCTAAATCTATAATGTTTTGCTCCAAAATATCCTTTAGCTTGTTTTAATATTTTCTTATGTCTTGCTCTTGTTGTTCTTGCTGTTTTTACTCTTGCCATTATTTTCCCATCCTTTCTATTCTTCTTTATACTATATTAATACATTTATATTATCCACCATATGGTAATAATTTTTTAATTGTATTTTCACAAGTTTTACTTGCATAAGCATTTTGAACTTTTCCTGATTTTCTTTGTCTTCTTGTTTTATTAGCTAATAAATGTCTTCTGTTTGATTTTGTTCTTTTTACTTTTCCTGTTGCTGTTAATGAATATCTCTTTTTAGCAGCTTTATTTGTTTTTAATTTTGCCATAAGTTTCCCTTCCTTTCACTTACTTATATATAAAACGTATTTCTACGCCTTTTTAGCTAAAATAGTAAACATATTTCTACCTTCAAGTTTTGGTTGTTTTTCAACTGTTGCTACATCTTCCAATTTTTCTATAAATTTATTTAAAACAGCCTCTCCAGATTTTATATTATTTACTTCTCTTCCTCTAAATTTTACAGTAATTTTTACCTTATTTCCATCAGTTAAAAACTTTCTTGCGTTTTTTGATTTAAAGTCAAAGTCATGTTCTTCAATGTTTGGAGTAACTCTTAGTTCTTTTATCTCTAAAACCTTTTGCTTCTTTTTAGCTTCTTTTTCCTTTTTAGATTGTTCAAACTTATATTTTCCGTAATTCATTATTTTACAAACTACTGGTTTTGCATTTGGTGAAACTAATACTAAATCTAAATTTTCTTCTTGAGCTTTTTCCATAGCTTCTCTTATTGAAACAATTCCAACCTTTTCCCCATTTGCTCCTATTAATTGAACTTCCTTTTCTTTAATTTGACCATTTATAGGTAATTCTTGTTTTATATTAAAACACCTCCATAAAATAAAAAATCGACTTTTGTTACAAGTCAATTAATACAAATAAATAAGTTCTTAACTTATTTTATCTATCTATTTCTAACCATTTGCATATATTGCTAAGGTGAGAAGTACTTAACTTCTTCTTGTAACAAATATTATTATACCATAAAATTAACTTTTGTCAATATTTTTTCAAAATTTTCCATTATTTCTATTTACTTTACATAAATGATATGTTATAATATTAATAGCACTGAAATATTAGATTGATTTGTAAATCAATCTCACATCAAGGAGGTTCTATATGAATAGCGATTTTGAGGTAACAATGCAGGCGGCAGAAGACTTTATCTATGAAGAGGAAAGCATTTTCATTGAAGATAGGAGAATGGCCTTACACAACGTTATGGCCAACTACTGGAATAGGCGCCCAAAAGACTCCAAGCCAGACTATAAGAAAAAACGCTTGTCACGTAGACATAAGGAGCTCAGGAGGAAATATGCAAAACTTCTCTGGCGGGCTGCACACAAAACAAATACCAGAACCACAAATACGTTATGGAGAGCATACAAAAAAGCACTTCGGATTGCACAGCAGAGTAGCGGCTATTAATACGGCCAAATTGAAAAAGTCTCCCCCTTTTTGGGGGAGGCCTTTTTATTCTAATATTTATGCTCTTGGATGAGCTTTTTGATATATATTTTTTAGTCCTTCATCTTGAAATTGCATATAAACTTGTGTTGATGAAATATCTGAATGTCCAAGCATTGTTTGTATTGCCTTTAAATCTGCTCCATTTTGTAATAAGTGTGTAGCAAATGAATGTCTTAAAACATGTGGTGTAATATCTTTTGTTATGTGAGCTTGTTCTTTATAATATTTTATTATTTTCCAGAATCCTTGTCTTGTTAATCTTTGTCCATTAATATTTACAAATAAAGCATTTTCTTTTTCATCTTTTATCAATATTCCTCTTGCACTATCTACATACTCTTCTAATGCTTTTAATGACATCTTTCCTAATGGTATTATTCTTTGTTTATTTGCTTTTTTACAGTTTACACAACCATCTTTAAAATTAATATCATCTATATCCAAAGATATTATTTCTGTAACTCTCATTCCTGTTGCATAAGCAAACTCTAACATTGCTTTATCTCTAATTCCCTTTAAGTCTATATCTTTTGGTTGTTCCAACAATAATTCAACCTCTTTTGATGTTAATACACATGGAACTCTTTTTTCTATTTTGGGTGATTGTATACTTCTTGTAGGATCTTCTTTTACTTTTCCTTTTTTTAATACATATTGATAAAATGATCTAATTGATGCTATACATCTTGAAATAGTTGAAGGCTTTTTTCCTAGTTCTTCTAAATATTCTATATAATTTGTCATTACTTCTTCATCTACTTTATTATATGGAACTTCACATCCCTCTATATATCTTCTGAATTGTTTTAAATCTCTTTTGTATGATTGTAATGTATTATTTGATAATTTTTTATCAGCTTCTAAAAATTCAAAAAAAAGTTTTAATTGTTTTTCCATTTTCCCTACCCCTATATCAAAATATTTTATTTACATAAATTATGTATATGTTATATCAAACAATCTATAAAAAGTAAAGACATTTTTAAAAATATTTTATAATTTTTTTTAAAATATTTGTAGAAAAAAATATTTCCACAATTCCAGCTATACACAAAGCTCCAATCATAATTATTGAAAAGATAGTATGTCTTAATAATTCAATTTTTATGTTATCTCTATTCCTATTTTTAACTATTGATTTATATAACTTAAATCCACTAACCCCAATTGCTATAATTGCAGGAATTAATATTATATTTTGTAATAATAAACTACTAAGAACAAAAGCTATTCCTTTTCCAATTCCCATTGTTACTATTATAGATGATATAGTATATCCCAAGCAAAATCCTCTATACAAAATAATTCCAAACACTATTGGTATACCAATTACTGTAGTTCCGAAAAACCATAATGTAATAGCCAAAATTATATTTTCAAAAATAGTCGTTTTTAAAATTTCAAAATTATTTATTTGTTCTATACTTTTTAATTTTTCTATAAATTCATTCAAATATGTCTTTATTTCAGACAATTGAGCCTCTTGGGCGCTATTTATAAACATCACTCCTAAAAATATTCCCACTATAAAAACTAATGAAACTAAAATGTATTCTTTACTATTACTTGCTATATGTTTATAAACTATATCCTTTATTCTTAGACCATTATTTTTCTTCATAAAAATCCCCTCGTCAATACACTTTTATACATAATGTGTATTCGATAAGGAGATTTTTAGAACTATTTAATCCTTTATTTTTATATTTATATGTATACAAAATTCGACAAAATCATTGAGACAAACATAACCTGTCCCAACTGTCTCATATTATTTTGCCATAGTTTCCGCCTCCGCCAGATTGAACTTTAGCATTTCCTGTTCTTGCTTTTTCAATTGCTATCGCTACTTTTTGTCCCACTACTGCTTCTATATCATCTTTTGAAAGTTTATGTAGAATGTTCATTTCAGTTTCAAATGTTTTTAGTAACTTCTCAATTGTTTTTCCGCCAACTCCTGGTACAAATCCAAGTGGTACTTGATATATATATGGCGGTCTATTTTTAGGGCTTCTGGTTTCTTTTTTATCTCTTATTAATTCTATTCTGTCAAATACTCCAAAAGTGACTTTATCACTTCCACACATTGGACAAATTGATATTGGTTCTTTTGTTTCTATTACATTGTTACAATTGTCACAAAATGTTCTATGATATTTTCCAAGTTTGGGGTCTAATCCATAGTTTGAAATTATTTTTCTTCCGTCTTCATTTTTTAATGCTTTTACTACTTCTTTAAATGATATATCTTCTACCTGCATTTTATTGTATTCTCTTGCTATTTTTGGTAGAGAATGAGCATCTGAATTTGTTAAAAATGTTTTATTCTCTAGTTCAGATATTTCATCTGCTAAAAATGTGTCTGAACTTAATCCTAATTCTACTGCAAATATCTTATCAAATTTTTCTTTAAATATATTTTTTATTCTATCTGTGCAATTTCCATAATAGCTTTTAAATGGTGTAAATATATGTGCTGGTATTAATATTCCATTATATTTCTCTACTATGTCTATTAACTCATATCCAGATATATCTGACCTTTGAGTACTTAATGTTATATTTTTTATATGATTACTCATTTCTTTTGAAAATGCTTTTATATCTTTTAGATATGGAAAAAAACAGATATTATGTGCTGCTCCACATTTTCCATTTCTTCCTACTTCTGAAGTTTCTACTTCACTTCCTAATAAAATACATACTTTATCTTTGTATATTATTCCTCCATCTTCTAGTTCATATGCTTCTCCCATTTCTAAAAAGTTTTCTATGTCTTCTATTACATATGGTGATGCACAGTCTATTATTCCTACTATGTTTATTCCTTTTCTTTCAGCACATTCTCTTGCAATATTAGCAAAGTTTAAGCTCTTTGCTGCTGTTATCTTAACTGGTTTTCCACTTTCTGTTCTTCCTATGTGCACATGTAAGTCTGCAAATACTTCGTACATTTCTTTTCCCCTTTTATTAATAATTTGTTACTGTTTGGTTTTCTCTTTCTTCTATGCTTTTTAATATTTTATTTGTTGTTTCTTCTGTAAATAAAGGTCTTGTACTCTTTATACTCTCTTTTTCCTTAAACATTTCTTCTTTTACTTTTTTATATCTCTTTTCTATTAATGAGTCTATTTGTGGTTCAAAATTGTTTATTATTCTCTTTATAAAATCTACTAGTTCATCCGTTTCATTATACATTTTGGCTAGCTTTTTTAAAGCTTTTACTTCAACAAATTCACCCATATTTATTTCTTGTAACATTTCAATAAATTGTGAAAATGTTTCTGCATATCTATTGTATTTGTTTTTTAAGTTTCTATGTATTAGTAAAACCATTGCTTCATCTGGTTCAAATCCTATTCTTTCTGCTCTATCTAATATCATTCCTCCAAATTGTTCTACTAATTCAAGGATGTCACTTTCTTTTTCCCTTGGATTGCTTCCACTATATCTATTTAATTCTTCACATATTTTGCAGAATCTTTTATCAAATCCTAATGTTTCTAAATAGTCTGATCCTTTTTTGGCATAGGATCTTATCTCTTCTAAGTCTCTTACATTTTCTACTTTTTTGCAATTACATAGTAAACATGCTGTTAATACCATATTTTCATCTAAGTCTAGCTTATTATATTTTAAAAATAGTCTTGCCAATTCTGTTTTTATTATTACTGCTTTATCAAAATAAATTTTCTGTTTTTTTGATAAGTAATATACTATTTCCATTTTTGCTGATAGTTCTTTTTCATTTAATATATATTCTGCAAATGTATCCATTAATTCATACATCCTTCCGTATTTTTATTTCTTTTGTGCAATATCTATACAATTTTATTATAAATTATCACTTGATTTTTTTCAACGTTTTTGTCGAAATATAATATTACATTTTTATTACATCCTTACAATTCACAGCTAAAATTTATATTTGCTAAAGAGCTGGATAATTTTATAAATTTCTTATCGCATTTCTTGCTAATTCATCACACCTATTATTAAACTCATTGTCACTATGCCCTTTTACCTTTATAAATTTTACATTATGAACTTTTGTTAAATTATAAATTTCCTGCCATATCTCTTTATTTTTTACTGGTTCTTTACTAGCTGTTTGCCAATTGTTTTTTTGCCAATTATAAATCCATCCTTGTGAAAAACCATTAACTAAATATGCACTATCACTATATAATTCAACTTCACATGGAAATTTTAATAGTTTTAGTCCTTCTAATGCCGCTGTAAGTTCCATTATATTATTCGTTGTATTTTTTTGCCCGCCTGAAATCTCCTTTTTTGTATCTTTGTACATTAATATAGCTCCCCAGCCTCCAGGTCCTGGATTTCCTGAACATGCTCCATCTGTATATATTATTACTTTTTCCATAATACTCTCTCCTTGTGTTTTTGGTTATTTTATGGTATTATATCAATATAATTATTTTTTAACAAGTGATTTTTTAAGTTTAAACATTTAGTAACGTTGTTCCTAGGTTCAATACCATTATTATATAAAAAATATATATGGTAAATTCGTTCATTTCACTAAAAAGAAGTTGTAATATAAGAAGCTAGAGCCTCTTTCACTCAGGCTAAAAAGTTATATTATATTCCTTTTGAATTAAATATGATTTAGAACTTCTAAGCAATGTAGGAAGCCGAGTTATGAAATGAAAAAGGACTATAATATAACTTTTTCCCGTGAACATTCCTCTGCTTCTTATATAACAACTTCTATTTGTCGTTCCAATCAATCATTACCATATATATTTTTTATATAATAATGGTATTGAACCTAGGAACAACACTACAAAATGCAAAAGCTTAAATACACAAAGAAAGCAGGTTTATTTATGAGTAAAGTTTTAGGAATTATAGCAGAATACAATCCATTTCATAATGGGCATTTATATCATTTAGAAAGCTCTAAAAAATTGACTAATTGTGAATACACAATAGCTATTATAACTGGAAATTTTACTCAAAGAGGTTCTACTTCTATAATAGATAAATGGGAAAAAACAAAAGCAGCTTTATCTAATGGTATTGATTTAGTTATTGAATTGCCATTATTGTATTCTATATCAAGTGCTGAAAACTTTGCTGATGGAGCAATAAAAATTCTAAATTCACTTAATATTGTTGACTATTTATCATTTGGAACAGAAACTAAAGATATAAACATTTTAGATGATATTGCAAATGTTTTGTATAATGAACCTAAACAATACAAGAGCCTATTATTAGACGAATTAAAGAAAGGTCTGTCATTTCCCAAAGCACGTGAAAATGCTTTATTAAATTATTTAAATGATTTTAATAAATATTCAAATGTATTATCTAATCCTAATAATATTTTAGGTATTGAATATTTAAAGGCTTTAAAGAAATATAAAAGTACTATAAATCCAATTTGTATTCCTAGATTTGAAACTAGTTATAATAGTATAAACTTTTCAAATAACTTTGCTAGTGCTACTGCAATTAGAAATCTTATTAAAAATAATAGATTTAATGAAATTAAAGACTTAATACCAAATAGTACATATTCTATTTTACTAGAAAACTTTAACAAGGGGCATATTATTCCTGACCTAAATGTTTTTGAAAAAGAAATAATGTATGTTCTAAGAAAAATGAAAATTGAAGAAATATATGATTTACCTGATGTATCTGAAGGTTTGGAATTTACAATTAAGAATGCCGTAAACTCTTGTAATACTATTTGTGAATCAACAGATTTAATAAAGTCTAAACGATATACTTTGTCTAGAATTAATCGTATTTTTCTATATGCTTTACTTGATATTAATAAAAAAGATATGAATCTTTCCAAAAATACTTTGCCTTATATTAGAGTTCTAGGTTTTAATGAACAAGGCAAAAGTTTACTTTCTAAAGTTTCTAAGAATAATCCTAGCTTAAATATTGTTACTTCTGTTAAAAAGTTTATTGATACTACTAACGAGAATTTAAAGAACATTATTGAAAAAGACATTTTTGCTTCTAATGTTTATTCTCTTGGTTTTAAAAGCACTTCAATAAGCAATTTAGATTTTAGAAATAGACTAATAAAAGGAGAAAAGCTCTAAACTTCTCTCCTTTTATTGTAGTTTATAATGCTCCAATATCTTGTAATATAATTTTTTTATATTCAGAAATAGTCCCTGATGTAATATTATTATATAAAATCATCTCATAATTACAATATATATACTCAAATGCTGAATTTTCAAACCAACTCCATTCTGTTTTGCCCTCTGTGCCTTGGTTTGTTATATTTAATATTATGTTTTCATTATTTTTTATTGTATTCCATTTTCCGTCTGAATATTTATAATACATTCCGCTAATAGAATTTACTGGTTTATAATGACATGGCATTTGAAAATATTTCTTTGTATTATCATCTGCATAATGTCTCATTGCATACATTTTATTATTACTTAAAAAGAAATATTCGCTCCCATTATATCTAAAATATAAATAGTAACTATAATTTTTAGAATAATTTAATGAGTCTAAATGTTGTATTTTTATTGTATTAGAATTAGTATTTGTTCCCTCTATTATATTATTATTTTTATCTTTCACAGTTACTTTTATATTATAATTTGTGCCTTGTGTTAATCCTTCAAATGTATATTGTTTGTTTGTTCCAATATAACTAGGAATTTCTGGATATTTTTCTTCTTGGCTACTTTTAATATAATAACTATATTGAGAATCTTGTGGTATCATATTTTCTTCATCATTTACTAATATATTTACTTTTATGCTTACGCTAGTGGCATTTTCTATATTTACTATTATTTGAGGTTTCTTTTTTTCTGTAGTCATATACTCATTCATTGTATTTTCATAATCTTTCAATATTGAATTTTCTAAATTCTGTGATTCTTTCGTTTTCTCTTCTGCTTTTCTCGCTTTTTTAAATATCCCACTTTCTGTTAATTGTACTATTGATATCCCTGCTAAAATTAATAAAATAATTATTGTAATTACTAGTGCAACTAATGTTATGCCCCTATTATTCTTCATATCTTATCTTCTCCTTTGTTTTTTATTATTTGTATTTGTACAAATATTATACTTGATTCATATTATATACTATATTAACTTTTATATTTTATCAATACATTTCATAAAAAAAAGTATGCTATTTGCATACTTTTTTTATAACAACTAATTTCAAATTAACAATCTCTTTATTAATTATTGTGTAATTATAAAAGGAGAATATATATATCATTTTTGTAATAATTCTTTATAATTATTTAATAATTTTCCATTTTTAGAATATTCACATATTAAGTCATAATATTTCACAGAGCTATGTTCCATTTTCCTTGGAATTGTGCTTCCTATAATTCCACTGACAAATAGATAAATACTTACATTTGAACTATAATATCCATTAACAGTACCTATTCCGATAATTTAAAGAATATGTATTTTTACTATGTTTATTACAGACACACAAACTCCTATTAATTCTCTTTACTTTTGCTCCACAGTCTATGCACTGTATATATGCATAAGCATTAGCTGCTCCACTTACATTATATCCATGTGCTATAAATTCATCTCCTTTTGTAAGTATTCTCCTACAAATCTCACACCATTTATTAAAATTATTAGTTATAGACATTATCTTTCCGTCAGAAAAAAGTTCTGGTGGTATTACAACATATCCACTAGTATTCGGACAAATCTTAGTTTTAGAAGTTAATTCATAGCATTTTCCTCCTACTTTTTCTGAACCTATATGTGTATGTCCTGTTCTTAATCTGATACAATTATTACTACATACACTTATATCACCTTTAGTAGCAATCGCCCATACAAAATACGTGGTATCACTTGCTTTATCACTTATTACATTACTACTATTTGAACTTAAATACTCGTCTCTTTTATCATAAGTTGGTATCTTATCTGATACTTTATATGATATTGTATATCCTTCTAAACTTCCTTCTTTAACAACTGTATTTTGTGTCCAACCAGTATTAAGAATAGATGATACTTCTATTTCAAATACTGGTTCTCCTTCTACTGTTGAACTTCCTCCTTCTCTTTTCTTTACAAATGCTGTACACCAATCTGTTAAAGTTCCATTTGACACTGTTATTCGTGCTTCTCCTTCTGATATTCCTATTACATTTCCATTTTGGTCAACCATTGCTATATTTTCATCACTTGATTCATATGTTAACTTATCTGTTCCAAAATCACTTGATTCATGTACTATTATTCCTGTTTCCACTTCTTTTGATAACTTTTTTACTAATGCTTTTTCAGATTTTCCTCTCTCTAACTCTAAACAATATATTCGTATGCTTGTTTCAATTGTCATTCCATCTTTCTGTTCTATATTAACCCCCCTAGAATCTTGAATATTTGTTGTTAAATTTTCTGTTTTTTCACTTTGTGTTTGTGCAATTCTTGCATCCGCTACTATATATTTTTTTATTTGTATTTCAATTAACAAAAATAAAAGTATAATTATTAATAATACTACTAGTAATATTATTTTCTTAAATATACTTGTGTGTGTGTGTGTGTGTGTGTGTGTGTACTCCTGCAAGGTTTTCGCTATCTTTTATATCACGCATATTTATTCCTCTCTTTCTAATATATCTAACTTATTGTATAACATATTATTTTATTAGTCAACAAAATTAACAAAATTTATAAAGTTTTACTTTATGTTATCTAATCCTATATAACATAAAAGATAGCTCCTCTAATCTTTATTTCAGATTAAAATTCACTATCTCCTTATTAAATACTTATTGTGTAATCCATTTTACTAAATTTAAATTTTCAGAATCTAATATCATTTCATTCTTTGGCATAACTCTAAAAGTATAACCATAATTACCACCTGTTTTTAATTCAATCTTTGTAGAATATTCATAAACTTTTTCTTCATGATTTTCATTGTCTAACTTCATAGGAATAATACTAACATTCTCAACAACACCATTGTCTAATATCTTTCCATAATAACATTCTACATTAATATTACTAACATCAACATTAGGTAGTTTTACCTCACATCTAACCTCTATATTATTTCCTGCATCCATAGTAATATTGTTCAAATTATTCTTTTGAGTAATTTTTATATCTTTCCAATTTACATATAAACTCTTTTTCCACAAATTAAATTCTGCAACATTGTCAACATTTTCGTAATACTTTTTAGTTAAGTTGCACAAAGGCATATATAAATTATTTGTATAATCAACTAACATTCTAGCTGTACTATATTTTCCACCTGTTGATATTATAGAATTCTTCATAACAGTCATCCAGTTTTCAGATATTCCATCTTTATCTTTTTTATAATAAGTTGGTATTATCTTTTCTTCTAATGTACGATAAATACTTTGACTATCAGCTATATCTTGTTCTTCATAAGAACTGTACTCTGCATTTGTTCCAATTGTCCAACCATTTTTCTGATCATAACCTTCAGCCCACCATCCATCTAGTACACTAAAGTTTACAACTCCATTTACAGAAGCTTTTTGTCCACTTGTTCCAGATGCTTCCATTGGTCTTCTCGGATTATTTAACCATACATCAACACCACTTACTAAATATTTAGACATTGCTATATTATAATTTTCTAATAAGAATATTTTTCCTTTAAATTGTGGCATCATTGATATTTCGTGTATTCGTTTTATTAAATCTTGTCCTTCTTTATCTGCTGGATGAGCTTTTCCCGCAAATATTAATTGAACAGGCATTTCTTGATTATTTAAAATTTGTGTTATTCTTTCTAAGTCTTTGAATATTAATGTTGCTCTTTTATATGTAGCAAATCTTCTTGCAAATCCAATTGTCAAAGCATTTGGATTTAGTTTTGATACTATATCATTAATTTCCTCGTAATTATATCCACATCTTCTTAATCTATCTGTTGTGCTTATTTTTACTAAATTCAATAGTTTTTCTTTTCTTTGTTGATGTACTTTCCACAATTCTTCATTTGGAATATCATTTATTTTTTTCCAAACTTCATCATTATGAATTTGATCTTGCCAATATGGTATTAAATATTTGTTATATAATTTTTTCATAGTAGGTGCAAGCCACGTACATGTATGAATTCCGTTTGTTACATATGTTATAGGCGATTCATTTGCTGCTATTTCTGGCCATACATCTCCAAAAAGCTCTCTTGATACAGCTCCATGTAATTTACTTACTCCATTTTTCTTTCCTGCAACTTTAAGTGCAAATATTCCCATATTAAAACCTGGTTCCAATTCTATTCCAGGTTTCATTCCTAGTTTTAAAAATTCTTCTCTATCTAATCCTAGTCTTGGCCAAAATTCTTTAAAATATTTTTCTACTAAATGTATTGGAAATATATCATTTCCAGCTGGAACTGGTGTATGTGTTGTAAATACAGTTTTGGAACTTGCTATGTCTTTTGCTACTTCAAAAGAAACTTTCTTTTCTTTTATTATATTTTTAATTAATTCTAGTATTAAAAATGCCGAATGACCTTCATTCATATGATATACAGTTGGTTTTAGTTTTAAAGCTCTTGTTAATAAATTAGTTCCTCCCATACCAAGTACAATTTCTTGTTTTATTCTCATTTCTTGGTCTCCACCATATAGCTTTAAAGTTACTTCTCTATCTTCTTGTATATTTTTGTCTATATCTGAATCTAATAAATATAGTTTTATTCTTCCAACATTTACTTGCCATACTTTTAAATATACATCTCTTTTTTCGAATTTAACATTTATTATTAATTCTTCACCATTTTCATCTTTTACTGGATTTATAGGTAAATTACTTAACTCTATATTTTGATATTCATTTTGTTGTTCACCATATCCATTTATTTTTTGATTAAAATAACCATTTTTATATAGTAATCCTACTGCTACTAAAGGAATTCCTAAATCACTAGCAGACTTTAAATGATCACCTGATAATATTCCAAGTCCTCCTGAATATATAGGAATTGTTCTATCTAATCCATATTCTGCTGAAAAATACGCTATTAAATCCTTTTTATTGTCAGTAAAATTATTTGAGAACCATGTATTTTTGCTACTTATATAATCTTCAAATTCCTTTGTTAAGTTATCATATTGTTTTAAAAATTCTATATTATTTGAAATTTCTTCTAATCTTTCTTGTGATACAAGTTTTAAAAACTTCACAGGATTTTTCTCGCATGTTTCCCATAAATCTTTGTCTATCATTTGAAATAATTTTAAAAAGTCTGTATTCCATGACCACCATAAGTTATTAGATACTTCCGCTAATTTTTCAATTCTTTTTGGTAATTGTGGATTTACCGTTATTTTATTAAATATGTACATTTTATATTTCCTCCTTAGTATTTTAAACATTATCTTTCTTCTATTTGTTCATCTTGTTCTTCCTCATAAGTTTTATCAGTTTCTTTTTCATCTTGTTGTACTTTATACTTGTCTTTAAATTCTTTTTGTTCATCTTTTTTTGTTTCTTGATTCTGTTCTTGCAATTGCTTATAACGTCTAGTATTTTGACTTGTTGAGCTCTCTCTTTTATATAACTCGTTTGTAGATACATTTGTACTAGTTGGTCCTAGTAATTCTCCTGTTTGTTCCGCTTTTGTTAATCCTCTTATAGTATAATAGAAATTCTTTTTTAAATAATTATTTCTTTCACTTTTCTTTACTTCTTCAACTATCCCCCTATTATGTTTTTTTTTACATCATTTCCATTTGAATCGGTCATATTTAATACCTTTCTTTTTTATAATTTTTCTTTTATATTATACTTATAAAAATAAAAAAGTACAAGTATTTTTAAAAAACTTGTACTTTTTTCTATTGCTAGTTAATGCTTTTTTTTATATAACTGCTTATAATAGTTGATATGCTAATATTTTAGCAGCATTAACTAATAAATACTATCTTTCTTCTTTACTAGTATTAATTTTAAATAACTTGAATATTTCTACAATTACAAGTGGTGCTAAAACTAATAATACTAATTCTATTATATTTTGTGTTGGTAAAATAGGTATACTAAATATTTCTCTTAATCTAGGTATTAATAAAATACCAAACATTAACATTGCAGATGCAATAACTGCTCCAATCAATTTCATATTGTTAAATATTCCTGTTTTAAATACAGACTTTTTATTATTTCTAACATTAAATATATGAACTAATTCAGAAAGTGCTAAAGTAATAAATGCCATTGTTTGACCTACTTCTATTTTAGATTCATCTAAAGTTAATTCGCCAATTGGCGCATTTGTTGTGGCTAATCCAATAACAAATGCTGCAAGTGTTAATAGCCCTATCATTATCCCTTGATATACAACTCTCCATGTCATTCCTTTTGTGAATATTCCCTTTCCTGGTCTTAATGGTTTTCTTTCCATTATATCACTATTAGCTGGGTCAAATGCTAATGCTAATGCTGGTAGTGAGTCTGTCACTAAATTTATCCATAATATGTGTATTGGTAGTAATATTTCTAGATGATTTATATCTACTATTCCAAATAATTTACCAAATAATGGTGTTAATAATGTTGCAAACAATAGAACCACTATTTCTCCAATATTGCTTGATAATAAAAACTGAATTACCTTCAAAATATTATCATATATTCTTCTTCCTTCTTCTACTGCTGATACTACAGTTGCAAAATTATCGTCTGTCAAAATTACATCTGCCGCTTCTTTTGCTACATCTGTTCCAACTCTTCCCATTGCACAACCTATGTCTGCCTTTTTTAAAGCAGGGCTATCGTTTACTCCATCGCCTGTCATTGCAACTACTTCTCCGTTTTTCTGCCAAGCTGTTACAATTCTAACTTTATGTTCTGGTGAAACCCTTGCATATACAGAATATTTTCTTATATTTTCTTCTAGTTCCTTATCACTCATTTGTTCAAGCTCTAATCCTGTTATTGCTTCTTTTTCATTTTCTAATATTCCCAATTTTTTTGCAATTGCTGTAGCTGTAATTTTATGGTCTCCTGTAATCATTACAACCTTTATTCCAGCTTTTTTACATTTTTCAACTGCAACTTTAGCCTCTTCTCTTGGTGGGTCTATCATTCCTACCATACCGATAAATATTAAATCATTTTCTATTGTTTTCATTTCTTCTTTTGATGGCATATGGTCAATCTCTTTATATGCACATCCTAAAACTCTTAAAGCTTCTTTTGCCATCTCCTCATTTTTTTCTCTTATTTGATTTATATATTCTTCTAAGTCTTCATAACTCTCACCATTTTGCTCATACTTTTTACATCTTCTTAATAACTCATCTATTCCACCTTTTGTATAAACTATATATTTTCCATCTTCTTTATTGATTGTAGTCATTAACTTTCTATCAGAATCAAAAGGTATTTCTTCTACTCTTGGTATTTTATCATAAATACTTGGGTCAAAATTTAATTTAAATGCCATATCAACTAATGCAATTTCAGTAGGGTCTCCTGTTAAAGTTCCATCTTTTGATATTTTTGTATCATTACATAACATATTAGCATATACAAGTTTTTTTAATTGTTGGTCTATCTCATCATCCTTTATATTATCTAAATTTCTAATTGCTCCATTCCAATATACTCTTTCTACTGTCATTTTATTTTGAGTTAATGTTCCTGTTTTATCTGAACATATTACTGTACTGCTTCCTAATGTTTCAACAGCAGGTAATCTTTTTACTATGGCATTTTTCTTAACCATTTTTTGCACGCCTATTGCTAAAACAATTGTTGATACTGCAACTAATCCTTCTGGTATAGCAGCAACAGCTAAACTTACTGAAGTCATAAACATATGAATTATTTCTTTTCCTTGCATTATTCCTATTGCAAATATAACAATACATATTATTATAGCAGCTATTCCTAATGTTTTTCCTAATTTGTTTAATTTTTGTTGTAGTGGTGTTTCTTGCTTCTCTGTTTTATCTAACATTCCTGCTATTTTTCCTACTTCTGTGGTCATTCCTGTTTCTACAACAATTCCTTTTCCTCTTCCATATGTTACTAAACTTGATGAAAATAGCATATTATTTCTATCGCCTATATTAACTTCTTGCTTTTCTATTACCTCTATATTCTTTTCAACTGGCACAGACTCTCCTGTTAGTGAGCTTTCTTGTGATTTTAAATTAATCGCTTCTATTATTCTTAAATCTGAAGGTATATAATCTCCTGTATCTAATACCACAACATCTCCTGGAACTAGCTCTCTAGCTGGAATAACTACCATCTTACCATCTCTTATTACCTTTGATGCATGGTCACTTAGCTTTTGTAATGCTTCTAGTGATTTTTCTGCTTTACTTTCTTGTGCTACTCCAATAATTGCATTTACTAAAACAACTATTAAAATTATTATAGTATCTGTAATTCCTTCTCCTTCACTCACACCAACTATTCCAGATACTATTGCAGCAATTATTAATACAATTATTGAGAAGTCTTTAAATTGGTCTAAAAACCTTTGAAGCATAGTTTTCTTTTTAGTTGCTTTTAATTCATTAAATCCAACCTTTTCTCTTATCTTACTTATTTTTTCATCTTTTAATCCTTCTTTTAAGTCTGTTTGCAACTCTTTTTCAATCTCTTTAATTTCTTTATTAAACCAGCTCTTTTCTCCCATTGTTTTCCTCCTTTTTTTATTTTCCACATATTTTATTAATTTATTCAAAAAAAAGACTTTTAAAAGAAATCTAATTCTGCTTTCAACAGTTAAATCTCTTTTAAAAGTCTCACTTACTCAAATTCTTAAGCTTACTAACCAGATAATTTCTATTATCGCGACTGTTGATTAGTAAATTAAAGCTACTCCCTTTTAAATATGTTCATTTATATTTACTTTTGGTGACCCCTACGGGAATCGAACCCATGATTCCACCTTGAGAGGGTGGCGTCTTAACCGCTTGACCAAGGGGCCTAATTTAATTACATTATTATTTATATCATTTTTTTATTATTTAGTCAAGCTTTTTCCATCTTTTAACAAGGTAATTTCTTTATAATACTTCCACGCAAGAATACGTGCTACAGCTTCATCAATAATATCTACACTAATCTCTTTAATATCTATTGCTTTCTTAACAGCATCAATAATTCTTGAATACGTTATTTTAGATCCATCCTTATCAGTTGTATTTATATCCATTGAAAGAATAATCATATCATTACCTGCTTTAATTGCTTTTGTAATAGCCTCTTCAATAGTATTTTCATCATGAATAGCCCCCATATTTAAAGCATCTGTAACAATAACGCCTTTAAAATTAAGCTCTTTCCTTAACAATTCGTGTATTTGTGGTGAAATAGAAGCCTGATTTTCTGGATCAATACTTGTTACAATATTATGACTAACCATTACACACTCTGCACCAGCATCTATTCCTGCGCGAAAAGGCTCTATATCATTATTGTAAATATCTTCATAAGTTCGTGTATCAACAGAACCTCCAACATGTGTATCCTTGTTATTTCCATATCCTGGAAAATGTTTCAAAGTGTATGATACCCCTAAACCTTTGCTAGCATTAATAACTGTTTCTGCATAAGTAGCTGTTATATCTTTATCTTGTTGTAAAGCTCTATTATACATATAATCATTTGGATTACTTGCTACATCAACAACAGGAGCAAAATTAACATTAATTCCTAAATTATTTAATATCTTACTCTTGTTAACAGTATCTTGTTCAATAGCCTCTAAACCACCATTTATATATATTTCACTTGGAGCCTTAAAAGGTTCAGGTACAAGTTTGGAATTACTACTAACCCTTACTACTTTCCCGCCTTCTTCATCAACGGCTATTAATAATGGAATTTTAGAAGCATTCTGAAAATCTTCAATGGAATTTTTTATCTGTTCTTGTGTTTTATCATTAAAAAAATCTTTAAAAAATAGATATCCACCAAATTGATAGCTCTTTAAATTCTGATAATCAGTACTCTCAGAATTTCCTATTATAAACATTTGAGCAATTTTCTCTTCGATTGTTAATGTTTGCAATTTTTGTTCTGCTTTATCATAATATTTGCCAAATATACCTTTATCTTCAATTACTTGGTTTGAATTCATATCATTATTTAATATATTATCTTTACTAATTTTCTGTTCTACTTTTCCAAATAATTTATTTTCTTTAAATATTGGTATTGATATTCCTACTAATACCAATATAGTAATTACTGTAAGTGCAAGTATTCTTAACTTTATATTATTAATTCTCTTTTTATATCTCACTTGCATATCCCCTTTTCAATTCTGTTATGTTACTTATCATTTGGCATTTTTTTACTTTTTATTCACTTTAAAAAGAAATTTTATCAAATATCTCCTTAAGTCTATTATTTTGTTTTGTTAAATATAAATATCCAATTAATGCCTCAAAAGCTGTTGCATACATATAATCTTGAACATCTGCATTTTTTGGTAAATGATGGTTTTCTGCATTTCTTCCTCTTCTTACAACATCTTTTTCTTTTTCAGTAAGTTCTTCATATATAGTATTTAATGTTTGTGCTTGAGCTTTGGCTTTAACTCTCTGTATAGCTTGCATATGTAATGCATGTGGTTTTAATTTAGTTTCGTTTACTAATTTAGTTCTTACATACAGTTCATACACACAATCCCCTACGTATGCCCAAGTTAATGGTGGCATTAAATTTACTTCTGTTTCGTCTTTTCTTAATTCTATAAAACTATCCATTTCTTTCTCCTTCGCCCACTGGAGGAACGGTTCTATTTGGACAAAATGTCCAAATAGAACCGTCCCTTATGGACACTCAATTGTTATCTTTCCTAATTTTCCATTTTTAAACTCATCTAGTATTGTTCTAGCAGTTTTTTCCTCATCTATTCTTCCACCAGACATTATACATCCTCTGTTTTTTCCTATTTCTAGCATTATCTCATAAATGTTATTATTCTCTGGTTGAGCTTGTGATAATTTTTCTTCTATAAACTTTTCATTTATTTTATATCTATCACACAATTTTGTCCTATAATTTTCTAATAAGAATTTTGTTAGCTGATATGCTATTTCTAACTTATCTAATATTTCTTCTTTTATTGTTCCTGTATAACATAGGTTTAACGCTACTTCTTGACTCTCAAATTTAGGCCACAAAACTCCTGGCGTGTCTAAAAGTTCTATTTTTTCGTTAATTCTTATCCATTGTTTTTGTTTTGTTACTCCTGGTTTGTTACCAACTCCTGCTGTTGTTCTTTTGGCTATTCTATTTATAAATGATGATTTTCCTACATTTGGAATTCCTAATATCATTGCTCTTATTTTTCTTCCAGTTCTGCCTCTTTCAGCTTGCATTTCTAAATATGGTTGCATTATTTCTTCTATTTTTCTAATACATTCTTCAATTCCTTTTCCACTATTTGAATCTACTAATGCTACTGGTATTCCTTTTTTACTAAAGTATTCTACCCATACCTTATTTTTCTTGTCATCTGCTAAGTCACTTTTATTTAATACTATTATTTTTTTCTTGTTTTTAGTGATTTCTGCTATGTTGGGGTTTCTACTTGATATTGGTATTCTTGCGTCTAATAATTCTATTACTATATCTACTATTTTTAAATCTTGTATTATTTGTTTTTTAGTTTTTGCCATATGGCCTGGATACCAGTTGATATTGACTTTAGAAAATCCCTCTTCATTATCTTTTCTGTTATTACTCATCTATTTTACCTTCTTTATTATCATTTTCTTACTTATTAATCACAATCAAATATTATTTTACTTATTATATATTGGCTATACAATTTCTTCTACTTTTACATATTTTGCTAACGGTATATCTGCAGGACATAAATCATAATTTAAAATCTCTTCTTTTGAGATAAAAGCATATTCACTATGAGCTTGCAATTTAAATTCTCCTTTTATGTATTCACATTCGTAAAGTCTCAAATCTACTATTTTAGATGGATATTCACATACATTATTCTTTATAAAATGTATTGCTTTTATATCTAAATCAAATTCTTCTTTAATTTCCCTTTCAATAGCATGTTTTTCATCTTCACCTAGTTCAACTTTTCCACCAGGGAACTCCCATTTGCCAAAAACCTCTTTATCTCCTGTAGCTCTTTTAGCTATCAAAAATTTATCATCTCTTCTTATTAAAGCTGCAACAACTGTAATCATATTAATCACCTTACTATCCTTTATCATAATCACTATGTTTTGTTTCTTTTGAATTATCTTCATTCTCCATATTTTGTTATTTTTTTGGAAATATATATAAATGGAGTATCTAAAATTGCACTATATAATTTTTTGTCTTCTATTATGTGTTTGTTTAAATCTGTTAAAACTCCACCTGCTGATATACTATTGCTCGTTGCTCCATACTTTGCTATCTCTAAGGCTACATATTTCATATAAGAAACTACTCCACCTTTGCTTGCAACATAACGTGGAAATTCTGCACCTGTTGTTGCTGATGCAGATGCCATAAATAATACTGATTTTATATTTGGTTGTAGACCATATTTTTCTGTAATATTTATAGTTCCATTTAAATTTATATCAATATCATCCACTGAATTTTGTACACCTGCATTATTTATTAAAATATCAACTTCAGAAATATTAGGTAAATCATTATCACATATACTTTTTTGAATATGTGTATAATTATTATTTTCTATTTTTGATTCTTCAATATCAATTCCTATTACTTCATGTTTTTCTAATAAAAATTTTTCAGCTATTGCTTTTCCAATTCCATTAGATGCTCCTGTAACAACTATTTTCATTTATTTCACTTCCTTATTTTTAAGCTTAGACTTTTTTATTAGATTATTTTCTTTATCAATATAATAATTTTAGAAGTTTTTGATTTTTGTGGAAAACTTAAATCTTTATTATATCACATTGTTCTATAATTATTTTTATCTGCTCTTTCATCTATTTTTCTATCAAATTGTTCATTTTTATAAAACCAATCTGTTTTTTTATCTCTTGGATTATTTTTTCTGTTTTCATCTAGTAATAAATCTATTAAAACTGCTAATGGCAATATTATTCCTAACATAGAAAATATTAATTCTATGTTTTGATAAAATGTTAGTGTATCTCCCCTTGTTATTATTGAAATTTTATTTGTTATATCCCCACCAAAATAAATAGCGTGTAATGTTAGGTATAATAAGCTTCCTACTATTTTTCTTTTTACTATTAATATTACACATAATAAAGTAGCAAATAGTATTACTATTTCAAATATTCTATTTATAGGTGTTATTCCCATAAAGTTTTTTCCAAATTCGGCTTCTACTGTAATTAATATTCTTATTATCCAAAATACAATCATAAACATTACTAATAAATATGTTGAAAACTTTTTCATATTTTCCCCCAAACTTACAATAGAGCGGATTGGTATCCGCTCTATTGTATTAAAAATTAATCTACAAAATCAAAATCATCTTTAAATTTTTCTTTAAATATTTCGAATACTTTGTTCAATGTTTCTTCATTTTCTACGCTTACATATGATTCTTCTTCTGATTCTTCATCATCATTGTCTTCTACTTTTAGTATTACTACTTCTCCTTCATCTTCTTCTCCATCTTCTGTCATTGGTAATAATACTACATATTCTTCATCATCTAATTCTACTAAGTCTAAGAATTCAAATTTAACCTCGTTTCCATCTTCATCGTTTAATATTACTATGTTATCTAAATCTTCTCCTTCATAATTTTCGTCCATAATTCTAATTTCTCCTTTCAAATCACATCATATTTATAATATATTATTTTTTATTTTTTTGCAACTATTTTTCTACTTTTTATTAATATAACTTTCTAAAATATAAACTGCAGATATAGTATCTACAATATTACGTTTTTTATTCTTATTTATCTCTAAAAAGTTCATTGTTTTATGTGCTGCAACAGTTGTTAGTCTTTCATCCACTGTCTCTATCTTTAATTTATTATATTTACATTTTAATTTATGAACAAACTGCTCTGTAATCTGTGCTCTAACAGTTTTTTCACCTTTTAAATTATATGGCATTCCAACTACTATTGTATCGACTTCATATTGTTCTAAAATTTCGTCTAATCGTCTTAACACAATTTTGTCTGAACCATTTCTATTGATTGTTTCTAAACCTTGTGCTGTTATATTTAATGCATCAGAAATAGCTACTCCTACTCTAGCTTCTCCATAATCTATTCCTAATTTTCTCATTTATTAGTCCTCTAATCCTAATCCTATATAATTTCTAACCATTTTCTCCAATAATTCATCTCTTTCTATTGTTCTAATTTTATTTCTTGCATTATTATAACTTGTTATATATGTAGGATCTCCTGATAATATATATCCTACTATTTGGTTTATTGGATTATATCCTTTTTCCACTAGAGCTTCGTACACTTCTTTCAATATCTCTTTAGCTCTAGTATTTTCCTCTCTTTCAACTTGAAAGTTCATTGTTTTATCAAATTCCATTTTCAACCTTTTCCTCCTTTATATATTTGTAATATCACTCTCAGTTATATCCGTATTGTCTAAATATTCTTCTTGTTTCTTCAATATTTCTTCTAATCCAGTACCTTTATAATATGTTGATATTGCAAAATTTAATCTTGGTTGAGCTGATATTTTATCATTTGCTTCTAATACTACTTTTGTACTTTCTATTTTTTCTTTTAAATCATTTATATATTCTGCAACACCACTTATCTCTACACCAGAAAAAGCAATAACAAACTTAGGCCCCATATATCTAACAAATACATATTGACTAGATATATTTTCTTTAATGTATTCACTTATTTCTGTAATAATTTTATTTCCTAATTCTCTTGAACATCTTTTATTTATTTCTTCTATATTTATTATTTTAAACATACAAATAGTTGAAGTTGTATATTGATCAATTAATTTTCTACCTTCTCCATATAAATATTCTTCAGAATATAATCCAGAGAACAAGTCTTTTCTTACTATTGATTCAAGAGTTTTTTGATGCATAATAGTTTTTAATACTGAAACAATGTTATCTTTTATTACTTCTAGAACTGTTGTATCTACATTATCAAAATCATGTGGTGTACCACTTTCTATTATCCAATATCCTATATACACATTATCTATATATAGTGGAAAGAATATAGCTGATTTAGCTCTTCCAAATTCCATTTTTTGATATGGTAATCTCTCTTCATTACTGTTTACTGTAACATATTTAGGAGTTGCTTGTGCTATACTATCTTTAAACATATCCACTTCTTGAAGTTCTTTTAATGCATCCCAGTGCCTTTCATCAACATTTGATGCTTTTATTTCGTATTCTGCTCCATTAAAAACTACAATAGTTGAATATTTTATTTCATATTTTTCTATAAGTATATCATTTATTTTCTTAATTTTATTTTCTACTGCAGATGTTTCACCTATTGTGCTCATAAAATCTTGGACTACTGATAGATTATTAATTTTTTGATTTATATTTTTATATGTTTGTATTTTGTTATGTATTCTAAGATTATAAAATACTAGTCCAATTACTGCTATTATTAAAAATACTACGATTACTATTAACACTGCTTTTCCTCCTCAATGTTTTATCAATATCTTTTTTTCATTTGGTCAAGTGTAGAATTCATACTTGGTGTAAATCCATTATTTCGAACTCTTGGTGGCTGATATGCTCCTTTTCCTGATATTAGTGGATATACCATCTGCGATAATTCATAAAATATCTGAACTATATTTTTTGGATATCCTTTAATAGAAATTTCACAATTTATTATACCTTCTAAGTATTTTGTATAAACATCTTCATTAAATGGAATATTTATATATCTTATTGTTTCTTTATTAAATAATTCTGTCATAAATGACATTGCTGGATCATTATAATATGCTATTCCACCTATAATCTTTTTGTCATTAACTCCTCTAACTTTTAATGCTTTATTTAATACAATTCTTAATTTTTTATCTTGTAGTATATTTTTGGCTTTTAAATCTCTTAAAAATGCTGTTAATGGCTGAATTGTTAATATATCATAAGTTTGAACTAAATATATTTCTTGTGCTTTTTCAAAATAATTAATTGGTGTATTAAAATCACAGTCAATTAATACTAATGAATGTTTCTTTAACAAAGTTTGCAATATTTCTCCTGCATTTTCAATTCCTTCTGTTTCATCTGGTAATGATGTATATACTGTTAAATTATTATTAACTTGTATTCCTTTAGCAACACCTTGAATCAAATTATTTACACTATTCATAGCTATATTTCTTAATTCTTCTTCATTTTTAGTATAAATATAGTACGAATTTCTATTTTTAGTTGTATCTAATATTGCTGTATCAATTCCTTTTTGTGAAGTTATTTCCGCTAAATTATTTACAATAAATGATGTTCCATTTTTGCTTGTCCCTACAAAGCATGCCACTTTCTTGTCTACAGTTAATAAATTAGATATATCTACATCATTATATGTTACATTTATTTTTTCTACTTTGTTATCATTAGTTTCTTGGAAATTTGATACCATCTGATTACTTTCTACTTTTTGATTAACTTGTAGTTTTTCATCATCTTCTTTAATCTCTTCAAAACCTGGCAATATATCTTCATCTTCATTAGTATCTTCAAGTCCTAGTAATACATCTTCATCTTCTTCAACATCTTCAAATCCTGGCAATATATCTTTATCTTCTTCAATATCTTCAAAACCTGGCAATACATCTTTGTCTTCTTGAATATCTTCAAATCCTGGTAATACATCTTCATTCTCTTCGGTGTTTTCAAAACCTGGCAATATATCTTCGTCTTCTTGGAAATCCTTAAATCCAGGTAATATATCTTCATCATTTTTAATTTCTTCAAATCCTGGCAATACATCATCATCTTGAATTTGTTCTTGTTGTTCAATTATAGGATTCTTTCTTGGTCTTCCTCTTCCTCTTTTTGGAGTCTCTATACTGTTTTGTTCAATTACAGGATTTTTTCTAGGTCTTCCTCTTCTTCTTTTAGCATCCTCATTCTGATTTTCAATTTCTTGTATTTCCATACTTTCTATATCATTACTAAATGCTGGTCCTATTTTTCTTACTTCTGTCAATGTTTTATCTTCTGGTTCTATTTCTGTTGGCTCAAATTTTACTTTCTTTTTAGCTAATTTAATATTGCTATTAAGATTAACTGATGATGGTATAACAACTGGTTTTGTAAATGTTTTATCTCTAGTTTCTAAAAGTTTTTCACTTGTTCCTTTTTGTACTTCTTTTTTTGTAGTTTGTTCTCTCAAATTATCAGATATCT
This sequence comes from uncultured Clostridium sp., assembly GCA_947573555.1. Taxonomy (GTDB): domain Bacteria; phylum Bacillota; class Clostridia; order TANB77; family CAG-508; genus CAG-269. The sequence goes on from CANPFO010000001.1 coordinate 85,431, forward strand.
TTCTATTAAAAGAAATTACTTGTTGATATTTAGTTGATTGTTCTTCTAGTACAGCTCTTACATTTAATGGTAGAAATTTACTTATAATTCTTAACTGAACATCAGTATATTGTGAAGCAATATTATCAAAACTCTCAACATATTTTTTTTCATCTTTTCCTATTCTTTTATAATGTGCCAAAATGTTTTGTATTTCTACTTCACTCACATCATTTTCGCCTTCTGCTTGATATGCAACATCATCCGAATCTATTTTATAATAAGCTTTTGCTTCTTTTTTTGTTCTTGGCTTATTCAATAGATTACATACATTGTCAATACTCCTATCATTTCCAATTAATGCATCATAAATTCCAATTCCAAAGAATTTCACTAACATTTCTTCTGCTTTTTCTCTTCTATCAGAACAAATTACTATTATTGGAATATTATCTCCTCTTGAATTTGAAGCTTCATCACTTATACTATCTAATTTTTCAAATATAAATTTATCTATTTGTGTATATTGTGTATTAGTAAACGCTTCTAATTCTTCACTTATTACTATTCTGTCATAGTTTTTATCTTTTTGTAGTTCTTTTAATATTGCATTAAAGTAATAAACATTTTTGTATGAAATTATTTCTTTATATTGTTTTTGATATTTCTTTACAATTGATTCTGATATCTCCTCATTACTTACAGCAAATAAAACTTTCATTTGTTACCCCCTTCCAAATTTTACAAACATTGCAAATGCTAAAGGTAAAACTTGGCATATTATTAATAATGTAACAAAAGTTACAATTAATCCTAATCCTTTTTCTAATGTATCTAATTTTCTTATACCAATTACATATTTGTGTATAGCTCCTATTGCTATTCCTAAAAAGCAAAATGGTATACTATAAATTCTTATTATATTTAAAATATATGCTACTAATCCATATGCATCTGAACCATATTTTTCTTTATAATCTTCTAGCGATTTAGTTTGGCTTTCTTTTATTTCCACAAGTTTACTTTCTGTTTCTCTATCTATCACTTTTTCACTAGCATACACATTATTTATAAATGCAAATATCCCTAATAGCATTACTAATATAATTATTATTGTTACTACTTTCTTCATTATTTTGTCCCCTTTCTAATATTTTATAAACTTCTTCTCATTTTACGTTATTTATACCAATATATCATACAATAACTTATTAAAAATAGCAAGAAATTTTAGAAAAATTTTACAATTTGTTATACAAATATTTAATATGTTCATATACTGCACTAGACCAATTCTTATCAGTGGCATATTTTATATTTACACCTATTAAAGTAGGTCCATTGTAGTACGTGCCAACTGCTTTCTCTCCTCCATAAATATTAATTCCATTTGGATTCAAATAATATTTTACAAGTACTCTTGCTATAAGGTCTATACTTTCTGAATAATTAGAAAATGTATATGCCTTATTATATGGATTTGAATCATATGCACCATATCCAAAAATATTATTTTTTTGCAATGCAATCTTAGATGTCCCCCAAGCACTTTCATGTATTCCTAATGCTGCAACAAATACTCCATTAATGTTATATTGCTTCTCTATATAATAAAAATATTCTGCATTATCTTTAAATATATTATTCAAATCTTTCTTATCCTCTAAAACTTTCTTAAACTGCTGCAAGCTTAGTCCACTAGGTTCATTCAATCTCATATTAAAATCAAGTTTTGCTAATAATTTATCTTTTGCTTTTTCAGATGATTTTCCCTTTATATCTTGTTCTAATTTGTCATTAATATATATAGTACATTCACTTTTTACCCATCCATTCATATTTTTATATGATATTTTATACCAGTTTTTAACTATCTCTTCTACTTTAACTCTCTCTCCTTGCATTATAGTAGTTATCTTCCTACTTTCTTCTGATGGTTCAGACCATAGACCTAATATATCTGAAGTCACATAAATTGTATCTCCTACTTTAATTTTGTAACTACTTGTATAATTAGCTCCTCCTATCTCAACTATCTTATTAGCTGAAGATTTTACTATATTCACGCCTATTTGTTGCTCAGATATAAAATTCCCTTCTTTATCATATGTTGTTTTTATCCATATTTCTTGTTTTCCTTGTCTTCCTTCTTGTACCACATACGATATTCCCTTAGGTATCTCATTATTTACTTTATATTGAGTCAAATATTCAAGTACTTCTTCTTTTTTTGTTATTTGTTCTATTTTTTCATCATTAGTATTTTCTTTTATAATTTGTTCTAAATTTATCTCATTTGCATTACTTATCTTAATTTCATTTTCTAGCTTACCATCTACTTCTTTAGCATAGGATTTATTAAAAGGAAAGTACATATTGCAAAATGCTACTATATTAATACTTACAACAATTACAATTAAAATATATATTATAGATTTTAACTTTAATTTTATTTTATCTTCTTTTGTTTTCATTTAATCACCTATTTATATTGTAATATTTATATACTCTTTTGTCAATTTAATAAGTGTGCCAACATTGCATAAACTTTTTGTGGGAAACACCACTTCTGATATTTACCCATACATCAT
>CANPFO010000002.1 GCA_947573555.1 uncultured Clostridium sp.
TAAATAGCTTAATTGAAAAGATTGAAGTTGATAACAATAAACAAGCAACTATTTACTATAAGTTTAGTGATTTGAATAAATTATCAAAGGTGTCATAAAGAAATACCAAGAGGTAGGCATAGAAGCGACTTAAATAAGATGGATAATGCAATGAGAAAATCAATAGCAGAAGATGAAAAAGCAGACTATTATAGGAATAAATTAAAAAACATAGATAATAACAATGCTATTTCATCAGATGACCCGAAAGCTATTGATAAGATACAAGAAAAAATAGATGTATTAGAAAAATATAAAACAAATATAAAATCTAGGGAACATAAAACCTATGAATTACAAAATGTTAATGCAGAAATAAGAAGATTAAAAAAGAGAAAAAAAGAATTAGAGGAATTAGATGAGTTAAATTTTCAAGACATAGAATTTGAAGGTGGAAAAGTAATACTAAATAGAGATGTGAACAGATTACAAGTATTGTTTGATGAAAAACCTGATGAAAATATTAGAAATATATTAAAAAATTATTCTTTTAAATGGGCTAGAAGTCAGGGTGTATGGCAAAGATTATATAACAAAAATGGTATTCGTGCAGTTAAATGGATTTTAAAAGAAATATCTCAAAATGAATTTAATCAAGTGAAAAAGGAAGTTGATGATTATACAGAAGAAGAACTACTAAAACATTATGAAACATTAACTGGTTTAAAACAAGAAAATATGAGTATAGAGGAAATTAGACAATATTTAAAAGACTACTGGAAAAAACAAATATATAAAGATGAAAATATTGTAGTGCAATAAAAAGGAGTTTAAAAAATTGAAAATATTAGTTATAGAACCAAACAAAGAGCCATATACAAAGAAAGTAAATAATATAGATAAAGCACTCATAGAGATTTTAGGAGATAATTTAAAATACATAAAATTAAAAAAACATATAGACTTAGTATATGATGATGAATCTAAGTTAAACAACTTAGATTTTAACAGAATTATTAAAGATAATGTAATATGTGGAATATTTGCAATAGTAGCACAATATCAAGATGAATGGAATTCATTATCAAGTAAACAAATTAGATATTATAAGAAAAGGTTTCAATTAAGACATTGTAGAGGACTATTACAATTTATGAAAGAAAACATTAAACACAGTAGTAACTTATTAAATTTAAGATTAGATGGAATTGAAAAATTAAATAAGATTATAGTAACAGATAAGGAGATGAAAAAATTGTACTATGGAAAACAAAATAAAAGAAATACGAAAAGAAGAAGGAATGACACAATATACACTAGCAAAAATGAGTAGACTTTCAGTAGGATATATATGTCATTTAGAAAGAGGAACAAGAGGAAATCCAAGTTACAGGACAATGTATAAAATATCATTTGCATTAAAAAGAAAAGTAAAAGAAGTGTTTAATGTAGGTTAAAATAATATAGGACATTCAAACGACATTGGCAATATTTTAAAGATGAAATTATTAGCAATATAATTTGATATAGAAAATGCTAAAATTGTTTAAATTTAATTCTGGAAAGGAGCAATAAATGAAAATAGATAATGTAATTAAATTTACAAAACAATTTAATAAAGAGTTTAAAACTAAAATTAAGATTTCTAATAAAGACATTCGTTTACTTTTGAATATGTTTCAGGAATATATAGAACTAACATTTAAAGTAAGTCCTGTCTATAATGAAATTTTAGATAAAATAGTACAACTAGAAGAAAAACTAAAAAATACTTTGACAGATGAACAGCAAGATTTATTTGATGAATGGGATATTTACAAAGAAGAATTAAATCAATATACATCAGAGCGTTCCTTTATATATGGTTTTTGTTGTAATAAACAATTTAATATTGAAAAGGGAGCATATAAAAAAATTAAATAACTAAAAAAGAGAAATAATTGATATTACTATAAAATCAGCTATTTCTCTTTTCTTCTTTTCAACCAGTCTTTAGCTTCAGCATTCTTAAATCTTTCATCGGCAAAGAATTCGGATAAATTTGTACCTAAGCCCTCACAGATATAAAGCAAGTTTTCAAGTCTTATAGTTTTAGTTTGCCTAGTTAAAAACATAGTAATAGTAGAACTATAAACACCAGTTAAATCTTGCAATTTATAAGTTGTTAGATTTTGTTGTTCCATTAGTTCTTTAATTTTTAGAGCTATTACATCTGAAAATTCCATCTATCCCCCACCTTCACTACATTTGATTTAATTTTAGCAGAAATTTATTTCAAAACCGCTCAATAAATTGAGAGAAGTTTTGGAAAAACCATTCAATTTATTGAGTGGATATGTTATAATCAGAATGGAAGGAGTTATTTATATTATGGAAGGCATTTTGAAGGAATATACAACAGAAGATATAAAAAAGAGAAAAATACAATTAGAAAAAGAAGTACAGAAATCAAAAGTAATAAAAGAAACATTAGAAAAATATTTTAAGTTTGAAATATCAAATTATATAATAGATGACATTGTGCATAATGAAACTTATAGACATCTTTGTTTAATAATAAGTTTGGCAACAGTAAATGAAAGATTATCAAGTAAAAATGCTAAAAAATTAAAGGAAGGAATCAAAGAAATATTTAGTATTGAAGATGATTTGGATATGGTAAAGTCAGAATTATTACTTAATGAATAGACTTCAAAATATTTCAAGTAAAATTTTGTTGAAATTTGTAGTATAATGTAATATAATTATATGGGGAGGAAATAAGATGATTTGTAAAAAATGTAAAAGTGAACTAAAAGAAGGAGAAAAGTTTTGTAGTAAATGTGGAAAGAAAGTAAAAAATAAAGGACAAATAAAAAAGAAAAAAAAGTTATTATATATACTAATACCTGCTGTTTTAATAATTATAATGGTTGTAGGAATAATAGTATTTATAAGCAATAAAAGTAAAAATGATAAGGAGAATATAGGAGATATTAATAAATTACAAGAAAATGAGGTAATCAGGCTAGAACCCAATGCTACAAAAGGAGCAACATATTCTTTTACATTAGATGATTTAAAGAAATCCATGGATAAAGTATGTGATGAGAATAATATGGAAAAATATCCTGATTTTTATGATACAGGTTTAAATGAGGATGAAAATATTTATCAAACATTTAAAGATGAAAGTAATGGAAGTACAGGATTTACAGTAACTACATATAAAGGATATGTTTCAGAAATTTTGTTTAATTATTCAAAAGCATCAGAACAGAATGCCATAAGTAAAGATGATGTATTATTTTATGTTTTAAAGGATATTTTTGATGAAGAATATTCAAGCAAAATAACAGATACTTTAAAGAATTTAATTGATGGAAATTATGAATTTTATAAAAATACAATGTGTTACAAAGAAACATTTTTTAAAACTGATACAATTCAATATATTATATCAGCGGTATCAAATGAAACTTATGAAAATATGAAAGAAACAGACCCTAATATGTTTAAAGATACAGAAAATGACACAACAACAGATACAACTATTAATAATATTGATAGAAGTAAGTTTTTAAGTAATCTAACAACAGAAGATAAAGAATATTTTAGAAAATATGTAAAAGAGGCTTATGATTTAGAAAATGATACAAACTTCATTGAAGATAGATTTGAAATTGTTGGAAATGAAATTATATATATATCTATAAAATTAACTTATGGTGGAGCAAATATTACCTCTGAATTGACAGATAGTTATTATATAATTACACCTATGTTATCAATTCCAGAAAATTGGAAAGAATTAGATTATGCACAATTAAGAAATTATTTAGTAATTAGTAGATTAGGAATGAATGTTAATAAAGTAAGTTTATATGGAAATGGAATTAATGATGAACAAATTCAAAGTGCCAAAAATGAACTAAATCCTAAAATAGAAAATCAATTAAACAAATATAAAAAAGCAGCAGAGTTAACTCCTTCAAAAGAAGGATTAGAGGAGATAGCAAATAGTTATTTAACCTATATATGTAGAAATGATTCTAGTATACAACAATTTATAAATAATGGATTTGATAATAATTATATTCAAATTCCAGAACATTTAAAATGTACAGAATCTACATCTGCAACATCAGATTATGCAAATCATTATTGTACAATATTAGATAATAATAAAGTTCTATACATAAAGTACTTGTCTAAATCTACTTCTTCAACAAATTATAAAGAAAGTAGTTACACTGAATATTTAGCTATTGGTATTTTAATCAATATCGACACTAAAAATATACCAATAGGAATGACAGGAAAAATAGCATATGGTGGAGTTGTTTCAGAACTACATAGTGATTTTTTAGGTGATTTTGTTGATGTAGAGGAGATTCCATATTTAATTGCATTAAATTGTATTCCAAAAATTTCTGCTTCAAATTATGTTATAACACCTATAACAAAGATATTATCAGGAGAAAATTATAAAGAACAACTTGCAGATACATTAGTAAATTATATTCGTTCAGATTTTGGAGTATAAAAGAACCAAGTAATAATTAAAAACGCCTAGAAATCAATTCTCGTTGCAAAGCTAATTAAATAAATTGATAAAATAGTAATAAACCTCAGTATTGGGGTTTATTTTTTATGGCTTTGACTTATTTAAGGTCTTGGTGTATAGCTATTAATAGCCATTAGTGGAAGAAGGTGTAATAATGGATAGAGTAACAAATGTAGAAATCAAAGATGAATATATTGAAGAAAAACAAACAACTAAACAGATATTGAAAAGTTTAGATTCCTGTTTAGGAGTTACAACTAGAACGAAACAGGTAATACAGATGTATGCAGATTATATTAAGTTATATAAGAAGAATAAAATCAAAATAGGAAACTTAAATATGATTTTATACTGTAACAATAACAACTATAATAATGTAGTAAGTATAATAAATAATCTTCTATATAAAGAAGGAATAACAACACTTCCAAACTATCAATTATTAGCAGAAACATATATTAGTAGTAGAAATAGCAAAGTTAGAAACAATGAACTATATGTAATAGATAATGACAATTTAAGAGATTATAGAATAAATAAATTATTGAGAGATTATCCAAAGGCAGTATTTATAGTTATATGCAATGATAATAATAGAAAAATGATAGATAATATAAGAAGTTATTTCACTTGGGAGATACAAGTTGATGAGCCTACTGAACAAGAAAAGGTTAAATATATAAAAAATACTATAAAGGAACATGGACTAGAATGTAAAGTAACATCATCAGAATTAGAAGCAATAACTGGATATGATATAGAAACAATAGATAGTTGCCTTATAGGTGCAATATTAAGAGCCAATAAAAAGAAAATTGATTACATTAGTAAAGAAGAATTACATATAATGAAAAATCCACATCATAAAGAAGGTATGCAGAAATTAAATAAATTAGTTGGACTAAATGAAGTAAAACAACAGGTACAACAAATTATAAATTATATCCAAGTACATAAACAAAGAGGAACAATGCCTAATCTACACATGATGTTTAAAGGAAATCCTCGGAACAGGTAAAACAGAAGTTGCAAGAATAATTGGAGAGATATTTTCAGATTATGGAATACTAGAAGGAAACTTTACAGAAGTATCAAGAGCAGATTTAGTAGCAGGGTATGTAGGACAGACAGCAATAAAAACTCAAAAGGTTATAGACCAAGCAATGGGTGGAGTATTATTCATAGATGAGGCTTATTCTATTAATAGTGAGGATAATTACAGTAGAGAGTGCATATCCACCTTAATTAAAACTATGGAAGATCACCGAGATAATTTATGTGTTATTCTTGCAGGTTATCCTCAAGAGATGGAAGAATTGTTGAAAAGTAACTCTGGATTTGAGAGTAGAATTGCATTTAAAATTGACTTCCCTTCTTATAAAGAAGCGGAACTATATCAGATATTTACAAATATGTTAAAAGATGAAGGATTTAAACTAAACAGAAATTGTAAGGCAATAGTAGAAGATTACTTTAGAAATGAAATAAATAATAATAAGGATAATTTCAGTAATGGTAGGTTAGTAAGAAATTTAACAGAGAAAATAAAGATGGAACAGGCAAACAGAATTATAAAAGAGAAATCAAACAACCTAGATTTAATAATAGCAGATGATATAACAGCAGTAGTAGAAAAGATTAAAACTAAACCATGCAAAACTACAATAGGATTTATAGTATAAAGAAAAGAGGTAGTAAATGAAACAAGAAATTAAAATATTAGATTTTAATAATACAGATTTACTAGAAACTTTTTTTGACTGGACTGCAATGTTAAGTATAAGAAGAACAGGTTTAAAAGTAAATATTTGGAGTAAATGGGATTTTACCAAAATATCAAAAGAAAAACCTAATATAATAATTGGCAGAGCTGAATATTGGAATAGATATATTGTAGTAGTAACAATTTCTCCTAATCCTAAAATCATAGCAAAAACTCCTAATATAATAGATGAACAGAAGCAAGAATTAGAAGAAGGAATAAAGTATGTAGCAAGAAATTATGACTTATTCTTAAAACATTATAATAATGATGGAAATAATGGAGCAGGATTTGATGATGAAGATTTGATAAATGCACTAAAAGAAAAAGGAGAATATAAAAGGTATAAGTAATTTGAATTTATAATTTAGATAAAGGAGCAAAAGAAAATGAGTAATTTAGAGGATATACAAGATTTATTGGATAGGGCAAACAAATTTAGACAGAAATTACAACCTAGTCCTAAAATAAATAAGGAAGAATATTTTACAAATACTTTTCAAATAAACGATATAGATGGTGGCAGAGGAATAGAAATAGTAACATCAGGAAATATACAAGAAAAATATTATATTACTAGAAATGAAGCAATAACTGGTTGTACTAAAACATTAACATATACGAAATTAAACAGATTTCATAAAGAGATAGAAACAAATATACAATTTAATATACCATCAGGAATAAAGAACGGACAAGATATTGTGTTAGAAGGAAAAGGCAACTATATGAAGGATAGATATAGCGATTTAATAATTAAGATAATAATAAGGTAGTAGATACAGGAGATGTACCTACTATTTTTGATTTTTAAGTTAGTAAATTTTTTAAATAAAATATTAATGAAGGAATAATAAAGAATTAGAAAGAGGGAGATTAAATGAAAAGACTTGTAAAATTAGGACTTGTTTTTGAAAATGGAGATGTTATAGAGATTCCAAGAGAAAATATAGTATATTATAATGTCTGTAATATTCAAACAATTTTGAACTTCTCTAGTGGACTTACAATAGCAGATAGAGAAGATATATCAGAATATGAAGTTGCAGAAGAATTTGAAATAGCACTATTAAAGGAATGGTTAGATAATAACAGAATAGATTATACAGATTTTGAACAAGAGGCAGATTTAGAAAATGCAATATGCAATGGAGAAGAATTTAAGCAAACAGTAGAAAATCTCACTTATACACAGAGAATAAAGAAATATAAAGACTTTATTGGAATTACACAAATTTTTAATGATGATACAGAAAGAAGTATAGAAATTGATTACTATAAAGAATCAACACAAGATGTAGAAGATAACGGAGTTATAATTACTATTAAAGAAACTGTATGTAAAAAATAAAATAAAAATAGTAGATACATGAGATGTACCTACTATTTTTACTTATTGTGAAGTAGTTTCTTATAATACATAATTATAGCTTTAAACCTATTTATAAGTCATGCAATTAGTACCAAAAGTAACGATTTAAAAAAATGTACCAAAAGCTATTGAATAGCTTGGGAGAGCTGTGTTAAGCTAACTGTACCAAAAGAAACGAAGGTTAGATTTGGTACTAATAAAGAGGTAGGAGGAATTAAATTATGGAATATGGAGTTGGAAGAATTAGTACAAGAAAGCAAAACATAGAAAGACAAGTTAGAAATATATTAGCAAAATATCCTAATGCACGAATAATTAGAGAAACTTATACTGGAACTAAATTAGAAGGAAGAAAAGAATTTGAAAATCTACTAAAGATAATAAAAAAAGGAGATACACTAATATTTGATAGTGTTTCAAGAATGAGTAGAAATTCAGAAGAAGGCTGTAATCTGTATGAGGATTTATTCAATAAAGGCATAAATCTAATATTTCTCAAAGAGGGATATATTAATACAGAGGTATATAGAAAAGCCCTAGATAATCAAATTAATATTGTATTAAACACAGGAAATAAGGCAACAGATGAATTAATGCAAACTATTATATCTGCATTAAATAAATATACATTAGCATTAGCAAAGGAACAGATTAAAAAAGCATTCGACCAAGCAGAAAAAGAAGTAAAAGATTTACATACTAGAACAAGTGAAGGAATATTGACTGCAAGATTAGATGGTAAACAAATAGGTTTGACTAAAGGAACTAAATTAACAACTAAAAAAGAAAAAGAAGCTAAACCTCTAATAATTAAATATTCTAAAGATTTTGATGGTACTTTAGCAGATAAAGAAGTTATAAAGTTAGTAGGTATATCAAGAAACAGTTATTACTTATATAAGAGGGAATTAAAAGAGATAGTGGCATAATAAAAAATGCTTGACATACTTGCAAACTTACAATATAAAAAATATCTTGTAATTATTAAGTTATTAATAATTACAAAATCCACTTTTTCACTAAATTAAATTTATATAAAAAGTGAAAAAGTGGAAAAATTTTTAATAACTTATTTTTTTATTATATGCTTTATTGTAAGTGTAATGTACTATATGTTAAATTTAGAGGTTTCAAAATATAACAAAAAAAGTATATTAAAAGTATGTATATAAAATATTATTTATAGATAAAAAATTCACTTTTCCACTTTTTAATTATTTTTAGTGGAAAAGTGATTTTATTTTGATTTTTTTAAATTAGTATGTTCAGCTTCTAACCATTCTAATAATTTCCTTTGTTTTTCTTCTAATTTGATTTTTTCTAAATTTAGTTCATCTATTTTAGTTTTAACTTTTTCATCAAACTTAACTTTTTCTTGTGTTTTATTCTTTAAATCTCGTTTCCTTAACATCATTTTTATTTCGTTTTTCTTTTTAGATATTCTTGAATTAAGAGAGTTACTTTTTCTAGCATTAAAACCTGCATATTTAGAACAAGTCAAATTTTCTTTTTTATTATAAATCCTTCTACAATGTTGTTCAGTTATTTTTCCTTGTGTAATAAAATACTTCCCACATAAATTACATGTAGTTAAATTATTTCCATCTTCTTTTATATAATATCTACTAATATAGAATAAGTCATTAAAAGAAGAAAGTTCATATTTGTAGACTTTTGTTGAAAGCATATTTGTATTAGTAATAGTATCAGGTACATTAATATAATTTTCTAAAATATAAATAATATCTTCTAATAAAGTGTCTACAAAAATTTTAGACATTTCTTGTAGTGAAAATCTTTCAAATCTTTTTTCCATATCTGATACTTTTCTATCTTCAATGTTAGAGATATATTTATATATATTTTTGTAGTAAGTATTATATGGATATTTTTCCATATTATTTTTTAATTTAACTAAAAATTGAAGTAAGTTTTTAGGATTACTTGCATACCTAAAATCATCATAAAAAATTTTAAAAATTTGATAAACTAATACTTTTAATGGTTCATTTACTTTTAATTTTATTTTTTCTTCTAACTTTTTAATAAGTTCTAAAAGTAAATAATTATAATTTTGTTGCATAGTATCTTCATCTTTATTTAAGATTTCAGCTGTAATCCATATTAGATTTGAATAACTATAATAATGGTAGTTTTTATTTTTTAAATCAAAAATCCTTTTTACAAATTTAAAAATATGTGAAATTTCTTCATTAGGATTTTTCTCCTGTGAAATTTCTTGTATTATTTGTTTGCAAGATTTTAGTTCTTCTTCATCTGTACTTGATATTAACTGGTGGATTTCAAGTAAAGCTTGACTTACATTATAATCTAACTTTGACTGCTCTAAATTAAAATCTTTTATAATACTTTCTATATTAGTATATAATTCTTGCATTTTCTTAATATCAAATTCTTTAATTAAATTTGAGTATACATTTAATATAGAATATATTTTGTCAATTTTATTCATAAAGTTGGTTAGAGTTATTCCTATTCTAGCTGTATTATCTCCTTTAATTATTTCTTCATTATAATCATCAACTACTTCATATTCAATTTCTATATTATTTTTTGAAACTAAATCAGCTGGCATAGAATTTATTAAAAGCATTCTTTCAACTCCATGTCTTTTTTTATCTATTTCAAATTGTATAAATAATTTTTCATTTCCTGTGAATAAATATTTTTCATCTTCTTTATCTCCTGTAAAAACATTTCCACCTAAACATTTTTTCATAAATTTTTAATCTCCATTTTATTCTAACTGAGTATTTTTAGTATATCACATTAAAAGTTTGCAGTCAAAAAAATATATTTTTCTATTTAGCAATAAGAAAAATAAAATGCTAATATAAAAAGGCACTAAACAATATTACTTGAAAGGAACATTGAAAAGTAAATAAATTTGCATATATAAATTGTAGAGTATGTGCCAAAAGAATGAAAAAAGTAGAATATTTAGGCTTTAAAATTAATCTTACTACTTTTGCAGCTACCGAATACCCCAAGAATTTTACTTAATGAATAGGTACTACAAATTTATATATTGCAGATGTAGAAAGGGGGGATATAAAAATGACTTCAAGTGAAAATCCAGAAAAGACAGAAGCGGAACAAATACTAGGAGAAATCTTAGAAGAACAACAAAAGGAATTTGATAATGCTAATGGAGCTATGTTTTTAGATGATGATATGCCTCATTACGTTATGGGGGATTTTATTATTGAACACATGCCAATTAAATATTATCATAGCAGTTTCTATGTTTATTTAGATGGGGGATATTTTATAGGAGATAAAATTTTAGAGAAAAAAATAATAGACCTTAATAAAACCCTGAAAAAAAGTCAAAGAAAAGAGATTATGAGTTACATCGCATTACAGACAGAAACAGAGCAACAAGATGTAAATACAAATCTTATAAACTTCAAAAATGGATTATTTAATTTGACATCAAAAGAGTTACTACCACATAATCCAAGTGTTTTTACAGTAAATCAAATCCATGCTAACTATAATGAAAATGTTGCAGTAAATGAAGATATTGAAAAATTTCTCGATGATATTACTTGTAACAAGCCTGAAAGAAAACAAGCAATTTTAGAGATGACAGGATATTGTATGACTTCTAGTGTATGGATAGGAAAAGCAGGTGTATTTTATGGACCATCAGCAGAAAATGGAAAATCAGTGTTAATAAGATTAATAACAAATTTAATAGGTCGTGAAAATACTGTTAATATTCCGATACATAAACTACAAGAGAGATTTTGTATTGCAAATATAGCAGATAAACTATTAAATACAACATCTGAATTGCCAAAGACGGACTTAAAATCAGTAGATATGTTTAAAAATGTTGTAACAGGAGATGAAATCACAGGAGAACATAAATATAAAACACAATTTTCATTTTGCCCTTATGCAAAACATATTTTTGCAACTAACTCATTGCCAGTTGTGTTAGATAATAATGATGGCTACTACAGACGCTTAAACATTTTTTTATTTGAAAGAAAATTTACAGTAGAAGAACAAAATCAGTTTATGGAAGAAAAACTGTTTACACAAGAAGCATTAGATTATTTCGCATATATTAGTTTAAAAGCATATTTTAAACTACTTGAGGAAGGTAGGAGAAATTTTGCTAACTATGAAGAAAGTAATCAACTTATAGCTTCATATAAAGCTGATAACAATTCAACCTTATCATTTTTGGCTAGTGATGTATCTGAAAAAATGTTTGAAAATGATAAAAGAATTAAAAAAACAGAATTGTATCAGATTTATAAAAACTGGTGTGAAGACAACAATTATATAGCTGATAAATCCAAAAACTTTCATAAAAAAGTAGCAGAATCTAAAACTTTAATTTTAAAGTTTTATGATGGATATGAGTGCTATCAGAAAAGACCAATATTAAAAGAAAATAATTAAATAGGTTAAGCTGTTCTAACAAAACAGCTTAACAACATCATTATTTTAAGGAGTGATATGTATGAGAAAAATACCATCTTTAAAAGATATGGGAGATGTCGAAGAATATGGATATATGCTTAAAATAATTGAAAAATTAAAGTATAGTTCTAAAACATACACAGAACAAGAAATTACAGAAATATTAAATCCATATCATCAACAAAATCTAACTAAACTTGTTGATGTAGCCAAAAGAAACAAACCAATTTCTGTAACAAAAATTGCAGAAACTTTGTACAGATGGGGTTATATTAGAGTTTATAACAATATATGTTATTCTCGAAAACCATATACATACAACTACATTATGCCAATTTTAAAAAATGGAAGGTTGGTAAATTTTGATGAGGAATTGGTACTTGAACGAAAAGTTGAAGATAAGTTGCAAGAATATTGTAATCAACAATTAAGTTAAAAATAAAAGAATGGCAAAGTAATAAGTAATGCCAAAGAAAGAGAGGAAATAACGATGACAGATTATGAGATACAAGAGCTAGAAAGAGAAAATATTTTGGAGAACAGAATGTATGAACAAAATTATGAAATAGAAAAAAGAATATGGTTTGTAGCCGAATTCCACGAGCATTATAGTAAGAAACTGATTAAATTGTTAAATCCAGATAATCAAGACAAGATGACTTTATTATCAGATATAGTAATGAGAAATCCAAATGTATCGTATGAACAATTTTTGAATAAACTAAAAGATTTAGGATATGTAGAATTTATAGAGGATAATGAAGATAAAAGACCAATTCTTATGGCAGAAGGAGTAGATTTCTATATAGAACCACATAGAGTTGGAAAAAGTGATTATAATGGCATGGACACTTATTTAGTAGTTTCAAAGGAAGTTGAAAAGGAACTACAAGAATGGTGTGATAAAAAATTAAATAAATAATCAATTATGCCTTGTTTTTATTAAAAGGCAAGGCATAGAAATAAATTAATTTTAAAGGAGTGTTAAAGATGGAACAACAAAAAAGGAAATATTATATAAATAAAAATTTACTTTCAGTAGATATATACGAAGTGGAAGGTGCTACATCTGATAATAAATTATATATGAATTTAACAGATGAAGAACTAAAGAAGAAGGCAGAAGAATTAAGGCACGAAGGAAATGAAGTAAACATTTATAAATTTATAACTGTTAGAAAAAAATTAAAATATGAAAAAGTAAAAATTTAGGAGGAAATTGAGATGAATATGATAGAAAAGAATGAAATAAAAGAAATAATATTTAAGGGAATTGATGAAGAAAATCTTATTTGTGATTTTGAATTAGAAGAAGCACAGATGGTTAAAAGGTTAGTTGAAGAAAAAGGTCAGACAAAAATAAAAAAGAAAAAGAGGCATCCAGTTGCTGAAAATGCAAGAATAAAATTAGATACAACTAATAAAGAACTATTAGAAAAAACAAAATTATTAGTTAATGGAGATGTAGTTTATATAAAGGTAATTATGCCTAAAGGCACAGACTTTTATAATACAGATGACTGCCTAATAATGGATATTCTTGATGATATAGATTTACTAGAAATTAGAAATCAAAATTGTCTAATAACAAGAAATGTACCAAAGAAAGAGGATAAAATTCAACCTAGAAGAAGCACTACTAAAAAGGTATCAAAAAAAGATAAAAGAATAGCAGAATTAGAAGAAGAAAATTCAGAACTAAGATCACAGATACAAATTCTTCAAAAGCAGTTACAGAATATTTAATACTAATAATATTTCAAAGGAAGTGAACAAGCTATGCAAAGATACTATTTTGAAAGTGGCGATTATTAACAAATAATTTTTAACTAAATTTACATTATAAAATTTTAATCCTCATCGCCAATATAAGATGGCTGATTAAAGGATTTCCCTTACAAAATTTTAATTTTGTGAGGTAGATAATAATGAATAAAGAAAAAACAGAGCCTATCTTAATAGGAATAAAAGAAGCTTGTGAATTAACAGGTATAGGAAGAAATACCATGTTAGATGTAGTAAAGTTAGATAATTTTCCATCAGTAAAATTCAAAAAAAGAAAGATACTGATAAATAGACAGCAATTAATAGAATGGGTCAATAATCTAACAAGCACACCTGAAGTATTGTCAAAATAATAAAAGAGATATAAAATAGCAACTGGATATTAGAAATTTTAAATCTATTTGCTGTTTTATATCATATTAATAATAAAGATATTAGAAAGGAAGATAAAATATGATTGAATTAGATATGAATAAACAGTTAAAAGATAAAAGTATCAAAGTAAGAAAGAAGGGAAATAGTTATGAAGCTAGAAAGACAATAGATTTATCAAAAATTTATGGTTTTGAAGTTACTAAAAGAATTTCAAAGACTGCATTAACAGAAGGCGAAGCAGTAAGATTATTGAAGATAAAAGAACAAGAAGAATTAATAAATGCAGCCGAAACAGTAAGAGATAATAATATAAGTAACAAATTAGAATATGAAAAATTAGACCAAGTAATGTCTAATGTAGGACAAGATTTTACATTAAGGGTATTTGTAAATAAAATGTTACAAGAAAAGAAATTACAGTCAGAAATAAATTTATATAGCAGAAGGCGAAAAGTAAGTCCTAAAACAGTAACATCATATTTAGGTACAGCCAATAAACAGGTTATTCCTGTTTGGGGAGATTTAGACATAAGAACTATTACAACAGAACAACTACAACAACATTTTGATAAATTAGATTATTCTGAAAAGTACCTAAAAGACATCAAACTTATATTAAAAATGTCTTTTCAAACAGCTATAAATTTAGGTGTAATTAAAGAAAACCCAGCAACTAAAATATATGTTGGTAATAGAAAAAGTAATATTGGTGTAGAAATTGAGCATTTAGATAAAGAAAGACAAGAAGTATGGGAAGATTTGTTTGAACAAGATGGTAGGCAATGGGCATATCTATTTGAAGCAATTTTGCTTTCAGGTGGGAGACCAGAGGAAGTATGTGCCTATATGTGGAATACTATTGATATGGAGAAAAACATAATACATATTAGAAAAGCATTTAAAGATACGATAGTATATGATAATGACCTAAAAAAGAAATGTCATAAAAGAGAATTAGCAGATTTAAAAACTCCTCAAAGTTTACGAGATGTTCCATTGCACCCTAGACTAAAAAAACTTTTATTGAAAATTAAGGCAGAAAGAATGATAGAATATAAAAGATGTGGAAGAAAATGGAACGAAGATGATTTTATATTTCTTAATGAAAAAGGAGAGCCTTTTGTTTCAGAAATGCTTACAAACAAAATGCCTACATTTATCAAGAAGTATAATTTAGAACACATGACAGTTTATGGACTTCGCCATTCGTATGCCAGTCTATATTCAAGCTTAGGTATGCCACCAGAGGTATTGCATATTTTAATGGGACATTGTGATTTTGATACAACTAGAAGATATTATATACATATATCAGAAGCTAGAAAACAACAAGAAATGTTAAAACTTTATAATAAACAATATAGTGAAGATGAACTAAATGACTTGATGGAAAGAAACAAAGAGTATTTAGAGAAGATTAGTATTCTTGCAGAACCAATGTTAGTTGCACAATAAAAAAAGCACCCTATGAAAAGGTACTTTTGGTGCAGCCAAAGGGACTTGAACCCCCAACCTTCTGGTTCGTAGCCAGATACTCTATCCAGTTGAGCTATGGCTGCATATATGAAAATATTATAAAGGATATTTACAATATTTTCAATAGATATATATATTAAATGGGGCAAACTATGGGGAAACATCTTAACCTCTCCCCTAAGCCCTTTAATATCAAGTGTTTAATGATGCTGGTGTTTAAGTTCGTAGCCTGCCATTCTATCCAGCTAAACTACGGGCACATATATTAAAAATTATATTTTTAATATTATATATTATACTTTGATTTTATATAATTTTCAAGTAAAATTTTAAATTAATTATAATTTTTTAAAAAACTATTGAAATTATTTTAGAAATATGCTATTATATATTAGCATTTAAAAAATAATCATATTTCGAGGTGTAGCGCAGTTGGTAGCGCGCGTGGTTTGGGACCATGAGGTCGCAGGTTCGATCCCTGTCACCTCGACCAGTAATTATAGGAAATTACCTAAAAATAGGTAGTTTCTTTTTTGCTTTAAAATAGCTACTTTCATCTATATATCAATTCTTGGGATACTTTTTTATGTGGATGACTTTATTTAAAAATATCTCAAAATATACTAAAATATTTCACAGTTGCATTATATTTTTCTAATTTTAATTTCATACGCATTATAATTAAATTAAAAAATATCAAGTTTTTAAATATTATAAAATTTGGTAAAGTACCGTAAAGTAACTGTAAAGTACTGTAAAGTACCGTAAAGTAACTGTAAAGTACTGTAAAGTACTGTAAAGTACCGTAAAGTAACTGTAAAGTACTGTAAAGTACTTGAAATGTAAAACACCTATATTGTTTAATATAAGTGTTTACAATTAATTATTTTAATCTATATTTTTTCTTTGGATCATATTCATTAGTTCCAATCCATTCTATTAAATGCATATTTTCAAAATCTTTCAAAATTTTTAATACAGTGGGTTTTGATCTATTAGTATAATTAATCAAATCATTTGTATTTACAGCTCCTTTATTACTTATATACTGAATAACATCTTTTTGCAGTGGTGATAAATGTTCCCATATTTCGTTAATTCCATCATTTTTTCGTAAAGTTTCAGTTTCTCTTGTATCTCGCATTATATAATTATTCTTTAAAGTTAATTTTAAAATATCCCCTTGAGTGATTTCATATTTTGGGCTTTCCAAAAAGAATCTTTCCATTTCTTCATAAATTCTTGAGACTCCCTCATTAAGTTCCTTAACTAATCCTAATTGTGCCATTGTTTCAGATATTTTTGGATTTCGTGCATAACGAACGTTTTTCATATTTTCTAATGTTACTAATCCAGCTAATTTACCAGGACTTCTAATTTCCATTCTATCGTCGAAAATAAATATCTTTATATGTTCTCCTTGCATTGCATAATTTCTATGAATCCCAGCATTTGTTAATCCTTCAATCCAAGCAAATTCAGGATACTCAGGTACTTTTTCAAATATCCCTTCCGATGTCAGATGATTAAAATCTCTCAATTGAGTTCTAATAAAGTTTTGAGCTGATAAAATTGCCTTATATAAAGGCATTCTAAAACTTTCATCTTTAATAGTATTTAAATTTTCTCCTGTTTTTGCATAAGTTCCTTCATATTTTACAACTCGTATCCTAGTACAAGGAAATATAACAGAAGGATCTTTTGCAAATAAAATAACACCTGCGTTAGTCAAATATTCATTACCATTTTTTGCTTTTTTTAAGAATCCCTTAGCTCTTAATACATCTAAAAAGTCTTTATCAGCAGCTCCTATTTTATTTATATAAATATTTACCATTTCTTCATCTATATCAGAAATTGAACTTTCCAATACTAATTGATTTTCATAAGATAATTCTGGTCTATCCACTTTTAAAATTTGAATTTCATCATCATTTAATTTTATAGTAGAATCACCTCTTCTCAAATAAACTTCATCTCTAACATTTCTAATTAAAGAATTATAACTTGTTTCAACAAAAAGTAATAATATAAAGTCTTCTTTTCCATTACTATTTAGTATATTCAATTTTTCAGATTTTATTTCAGGAACAGTTTTTAAAAAGTTTGATAAGTTTGATAAAATTTCATTATCTTTATTTTCATAATTTTCAAATCCCTCTAAAGTTCCATCGTCTTTTATACCAATTACCAAAATTCCACCATCAGCATTAGCAAATCCTGCAATATGATTAGCAATATTTTTAATATCTATTTTTGCACTTTTTCTGTCTAATTTTTGGCTTTCTTTTGAAAATTTCAAGAAATTTTCTTCGACTTCTGGATTTATTTTTGATTGTATCATAAGAATTCTCCTTATATTTATTTGCACTAATTTTATCACATTTATTTTTAAATTTCTACATAATCTCCCAATATATTTTTTGTTATTTTCTAGGTAAATTTTAAAAGTAATTTCCAAATAGAATATATGAATATGGAAATAAACTTTACACAAAATTGAATTTGTAATATTTAATTCTAAATAGTATAATAGAATATAGATGCTTCTAAGGTTAGATGGAGGTTATTATGAAAAATTTACATTTAACATTAGAGGATAGAAAAAAATCCAAGAAGGTCTTGAAAAAGAATTATCTAGAACTGAAATAGCAAAAAACATTAACAAAGATATTTCGACTGTTGCTAAAGAAATTAAAAACAGAAGAAAATTAAAACCTAGAAATCCTTTTAACAATTCGATTACTTGTACTAAATTTAAACAATGTGGCATATGTCATGGAAAATGCTCTGAATATAAAGAAATTAAATGCTCAAGAAGGGATAGAAAAGTTGGAGTATGCAATCTTTGCCCTGATATCTCTAAATGCAGATTAGACAAGTATTTCTACTATGCTAAGCAAGCACATGAAAGCTATCAATATACTCTAAAGGATTCTAGAGAAGGCGTTAATCTAAATACTAAAGAAATGATTGATATTGTAGATATTATTAAACCACTTCTAAAAAAAGGACAATCTGTATATCAAATTTTAAAAAATCATCCTGAAATTAAGATGTGTTCCAAAACTTTATATATGTATATTGAAAGTGGAATATTTCAAGATTATGGAATTAACAATTTTTCTTTACGCAGACAAGTATCTATGAGAAAAAGAAAGAAATTAAAGAAACGTAAAGAACCAGTTAACTACGAAGGAAGAAGATACAAAGATTATTTAGAATTTGTAGAAAAGAATCCGACTATTCCAACAACTCAAATGGATACAGTATACAACCAACAAGAAGGTCCATATATTCAAACATTTATATTTCAAAATACAAGATTAATGATTGGATTCTTACATACAGAAAAAACATCAGAATCTATGGCTAGTACATTAGATCATTTACAAGTGACTTTAGAAAATGATTATTACAAATTATTCTCATTGAATGATATATTTATGATACCAAATCATATCAAAAAAGAAATAGATAATTTGACGAGTAGAGAAATTTTGAAAAGAGCAATTTTGATACGTGATATAGATAATCAATTTAAAGTGCGTAAAAATAGAAAGATTACTTTTAAGAAAAAAATTTTAATAATAATGGCGAGATATTAAATCAACAGGATATTAATTGTGATATTTTTAATATAGATGAAGCAGTAAATTTATTTGAAGCAATTGAATATTACAAAATAATGAATATTGTAGAAAATGATATTGTATATGGTAAGGATGATTTTGAAATTGCTATAAAAGATATAAAAAATGGCGATAAATTAATAGAAGTAGAAAATAATAACAAAATTAATACAATAGAAAAAGTCAAAAAACAAATTATTGATTTAGAGATTCCTATTGATGCTACAAATTTTTTCGTAAAAAAAGCTGAAATAGAATTAGATAAGCTAATGAATAGATAACTTTAAAAGTTTGTGATGTTAGCTTGAATAATGTAGAAAATTATTGTAATATAATAGCAACCTTTCGCTGTCAAAGGTAGTTCTTACATAAGGACGGAAAGGGGGCAATTACAATGACACAACCTGACCTTATTCTAAAACTGATTGAACAGTTAATAGCTGAAAAAGAAAAGAACATCAAACTTCAATCACAATTAGAAGAATACAAAAAAGGTAAAGACTAATTGTGTCATACATAGTCGAATGGGGAAATTTGTTACAGGATTTCCTCATTTTTTGAGCATAAAAAAAGTAGATGTAGTTACAGATACATCTACAGCAAACAATATACATAACCTGACCTAAGGTACATTGTTTAATGTAAATATATAATAACATCTTTTTATGAATTTGTCAAATGTGATTTTAATAGTGATTCACAATCCTTACTTACTGCATAATCTACTGCATTTTGTATTAATAGATTTGTTTTTTATAGTTTATATAGTACTATATTTCTTTATAACTGTCAACGAAAGATATTTTTTATCTAGTACTATCTGTGTATATCTCTCACTTGTATTAAAATTGTAAAAGTCTGAAATGGTATTAATCAATGGATTTTGGTTAATACTCTTAAATATAGAAAAACAAAATAAGAAAAGAAAAAGATTTTAAAATAGAATTATGACAAAGTGGTAACACCACAGTTCCCAATAGGAAACTGTGGTGTAAAATTCATACATAACCTCAGAAAACAAAGTAAATTTATGCTTACTTGTTAATCATATTGCGAACAATCGTATTCTTTATTTTCTTGATGCTAATTTTTAAATGAGTAATCATAACTTCGATTTGCTCATCGGTTGCAAATTCTGCGTGTTTCTCTTTGCAAGATTCCCAAGCCAGTCCTGTTTTCAAGCTGATTCTTAGGTCAATATCATCAGGATGCTTATGATAGCTGTTCATATTTGCTTTGTAATCAAGACGAACAACTTCATCAACTGGACAACCATCACTTCCATTCATGTAGTAATGCCCAATATTGATATACCCGTTGATTCGATTTCTTTGAATTGATACAAAAGTATCATAGAACCAGCCATTTTTATCATCTTCAAATTTTGAACGAGATGAATTTGTAGAGAGTTTCAATCTTGTGTAATGTTCTCTGCCTTCCTGTATTGCCAGATTGACCTCTACATCACTCAAATACTGGATTGGCTCTTTAAGTTTGAACTCATTGTTGCCAAAGGGATTTACAATGTTGCTATATTCAGCAAGTAGCTTGTGAAGCATCTCCATTTTTGGTGAATGTGTACTACGGAAAGGAAATTCAACATTGCTCTTAATTGATGCGCAGTCAAGTAACTTTTTGTAAGTTTCATTGGTCAGTTCACCAACAAGTTCTCTGCTGTATTTTCCATCAAGCATTGCTGCCAGAGTCAGTATTCCTTTGATGGAATGAGTTTCACCCCACCAGAAGTTTTTTTCTCCAGGGTGCTTTTCTCCAAGTTCAGCCATAGCACGATTCATAATTTCTTCAGGCACTCTTTTTTCTCTCTGAACAATATAATATGAACCAGAATGAAGAAAATTAGTACCTGCAACATTGAAACATGGCACACAAGTGTTGTACCTAGAACCCGAACCGTTGGATAACCGTTCTGCCCCATATGTTTCCATTGCTACCTGAAATTCACTAATTGTAATGCCCATTTAAAGTTCCTCCTTGTTATGTATTATGGATTTTTTCATGCACTTCATGAATACATTAATTATACATTAATTTACATAAAAAAGCAAGCTTTTTAATTTTATTTCTATGTATTCAATTTCTTTATTTGTAAAGAAATATTTTTCTGCTAATGAAGATTCAATAAATATACAATATTTTATATTTTCGACTAAATTATAATTTTTACAATAATTTAGGCATCCTTTCTTAAATTATAAAATAAAATTATACTCAAGCTTAAAAATGAAAATAAAACATATAATGTTCTAAAGAGGTATTATAATTATGCAAAATTGTGAGTTTGTAACATTTATTTCCATTTTGGCTTGTACAATTGCCAAAGATAAAACGCAAGAAGAGCTAGCGCTCTTGTCTGCCATATTTACGCAACTTCGGAGATACACTAGCAACACTAGGTACATTAGACACAAAAAAATAAAAAATATTATATCAACAGTGGATGATATAATTGATTTTCTAAAATAGATGTGATAAAATCTAATGCAAGCGCTATTGCGAATAAAAATACATCTATAATATTATAGAGAGAAAGGGGATATAATATGAAGAAAAAAGTAATTGTTTTATGGAGTATTTTTGTTATTTGTGTAGTGGGAGCAGTTACATTTAGGTTTCTTTTAAATCAAAGCGAACCAGAATATAAAGAAGTACAAGTAAAAGTTATAAGTGCTACAACTAAACAAGTAAAAAATAGAAAAAATGGTTCAACTTATAATTTCTATGATGTTAAAGTAGAGTATGAGGGAAAAACATATGATTTAAAAAATGCTCATAGTACATCTCAATACCCAAGAGGAAGACAAGTAAAAGCATATTTAGCTGGTGGTAAAATATTTGCTGATATAGATGGCGTAAAGACATCAACACCTGTTGGAAAAATTTACTTTGTGTTCTTATTTGGAAGTATAATTATGTTGTTTGTAGCTTCTGTATATACAAGCAAACTTTCTAAAAAAGAAAATTAAAATAAAAATATTAAATTAAATAAGAGTTGATATTATTGTTTAGCAATATAAATAAAACTGAACAATAACATCAACTCTTATAATTAATTTAAAAATCCTTAAAAAAGAAATACGATTTAATAATTCTAACCAAATCATCTAACTCTTTAAACCTAGTATCATTTAAATAAATTCCAAATTCTACTGGCTCTAAATTTAAAGTTGTTTCTAATTCAACTAAATCATATTTTTTTAAAGAACCTTTGTCCAAATATTCTTTGGTAACAAACCCTATTGAAAAACTAGAGCTTATTAACTCTAAAATATTATCATAATTTGAGGACTTTAGGGTTACTTTTTGCACATCAATAAGACTCAAAAGTCTATTTGTCGTTTGAGAATAAGACTTAGGAGCATAAATAACTTCATTTTTAAAATCACTAATATCCAAGATTTTGTTATAAAAGTCAGAATTAATATTAGCTATAAAAATATCATTTAAATACCCAAGTTTGATGAATTTTAAATTTGAAAATTCTAAATTTTCTACCCTTTTAGAAAATACAATATCTAATTCCTTATTACTTAATGATTTGAGCATATCATTAGTTTCAAAATCACTTACATTTAAATTTACCTTAGAATACTCTAAATTAAACTGATTAATACAATTGCTAAAAGTTTTATTTAACAAACGACTATGAGAACTAATATTAATATTTTTTATTCCACTAAATTTAGTATCTACATAAATTATTTCATCTATAGGCTTTTTTAAACTTTGATATAATTCTTTACCAATATCTGTTAATAACATAGTAGACTCTACTTTATTAAATAGTTTAATATTTAAAGATTTTTCTAACAATTTGATATTTTTAGTAATCATAGATTGTGGAATTTTAAGAATACTACTTGCTTTTCCTATATTATGCTCATTAGCTACAATTACAAAAATCTTATATAACTCAAAATTTATCATAAAAGAACATCCTTAATTAATTATTTTTATATACTTTTAGAATAAAAGAACTAGATTTATCGGAAACGAAGAAATCTAGCTCATAAATAATGTATAAATATATGAATTTAAACAAATTGTAGCAAAAAGAGGTTGATAAGTCAACAAAAAATGATAAAATTATTAAAAATTAGTGTTATAGATTTCTAAATCTTTAAACGCAGGATCATATAAGTTTTTTCCCATATAATTAAATCTAGAGCCATGACAAGGACAGTCCCAAGTTTTATCAGCATCGTTCCATGAAAGTAAACAACCTAAATGAGTACATACAGGCTTAACTGCAAACACATTTCCGAGAAGTATCTTTATAAATACCAACCTTTTGATTATTAACATCAATAATACCGCCAGAATTAATAGGTATAGAATCGAAGGAAACAGATGAATCTTTCAATTTTTTTAAAGCAAGAGAGTTAACAGATTCAGATACCATATTCTTAATTTCAGTTCTATTTTTTATAGGGTTAATACGAGTAGAGTCAAATATATAAGAATATTTATTAGATTTACCCAAAATATTATCACAAATTATATTGGCAGCAACATTAGAAGAAGTCATTCCCCACTTATTAAAACCAGTACCAACATATAAATTATTAATTAAATGTGAAAATTGTCCTATATATGGAATTTTATCTAAAGTAATACAATCACGAGTATCCCATCTAAAAAGAATTTCACAGTTAGGATATAGCTTTTTTGCATAATCTTCTAGCAAGCCGTAACTATCATTATAAGTTGTAGGAGTTCCTGTTTTATGATTAGCACCACCTAAAAGAAGAATTTTCTTTCCATTATAAAATGCCGTTCTAAAGGAATAAACTGGAGAATCTTCTGTTATATACATACCATTAAATAAACTTTTTTTAGGATCTATACCAATAACATAAGAAGAGGATTGATACATTTTAAAGAAATACATACCAGGAAAATTTAAAAAAGGATAATGTGAAGCTAAAATAACATATTTAGATTTTATAACACCACCAGTTGTTAATGTTAAAAACTCAGAATTATTATGCTTTACATCATATACAGTAGTGTCAATATATATTTCGCCATCATTTTTCTGAATAGAATTACATAAACCATATATATATTTAATTGGATTAAATTGAGCCTGATTAGGAAATTGTATACCACCAGCAATTTCAAAAGGTAAACCAACTTTAGTAACAAAATTTGCAGGGAATCCAAGTGAATTTAATACATCAACTTCTTTTTTTATTTTATTTACATTGCTTTGATTGGTAGTATAAACAAAATTAGATTGCCTTTCAAAATCACATTTTATATCTTCTGAGTCTATGATATGTTTAATATTTTCTATAGCCTCTTCATTAGCTAATAAATAATCTTTTGCGAATTGCTCGCCATAAGTTTTTGATAAATAAGTATAGATAAGTCCATGTTGAGATGTTACTTTTGCAGTAGTATGACCAGTTGTTTTTCTAGCTATATTGTCTTTATCTACTATTGTAACTTTTAAGCCTGCTTTGGATAAATAGTATCCACATGAAATACCAAAAATACCAGCCCCAATTATACAAACATCAGTAGATATATTTTCATCTAATGTTTTAAAGTTTTTATTGTCTTTATTTTCAGTTAACCATAAAGAATTCATGTATTTTCCTCTTTTCATCTATTATATATTTTATATATAAATATTGTTTGTTACTAGCAATCTTATTTGTAATACGTATTACAAATTAAGATGACTAGTAGATATTATTTACTAAAAAAAATAATAAATACTAAAAAAAGTGGAAAAATAAAAAATAAAGTGATATACTAAAAAAAATAACAAAGGAGGAATACAATGGAAGGAAATTTAGAGGAAAAACTAGTTAATAAAACACAAAATGGATGGATAAATGTAGATACAAGAAAAAAAGAAGCAATATTTAGCTTTTCAAAAAATTATATGGACTTTTTAAATAAAGCAAAAACGGAAAGAGAATTTGTGGTAGAAGCAAAAAAAATGGCAGATGAAAATGGATATAAAGATATATCAACATTTGAAAAATTGAATGCAGGAGATAAGGTATATTTTATAAACAGAGATAAAAGTATGTATTTAGCAATAATTGGAGAAGAGAATATAGAAAAAGGACTTCATATAATAGGTTCACATATAGACTCACCAAGACTAGATTTAAAACCAAATCCACTTTATGAAGATACAGAATTAGCGTATTTAAAAACTCATTATTATGGTGGAATAAAGAAATATCAATGGACTACAATACCACTTAGTATACATGGGGTAATAGTAAAACCAAATGGAGAAAAAATAACAGTTAATATTGGAGAAGATGAAAATGATCCAATATTTACAATCACAGACTTATTACCACATTTAGCACAAGACCAAATGGAAAAGAAATTAAAGAATGGAATCGATGGAGAAGACTTAAATGTAATAATTGGTAGCATTCCATATCAAGATGAAAAAGCAAAAGAAAAAGTGAAATTAAATATTTTAAATATATTAAACCAAAAATATGGAATTGTAGAAGCGGATTTATTGAGTTCTGAATTAGAAATAATACCAGCATTTAAGGCAAGAAGCTTAGGATTTGACTGTGGTATGGTTGCAGGATATGGGCAAGATGATAAAGTTTGCGCATATACATCACTTGCAGCAATGATGACATTAGAAAATGTAAAAAACACAGCAATATGTATTTTATCTGATAAAGAGGAAATAGGAAGTATGGGTAACACAGGAATGGAATCACATATGTTTGACTATTTTATTTCTGAAATATTAAATAAACTTGAAATTAATAGACCTAATTTATTAGATAAAGTATTTTGTTATTCAAAAATGTTATCATCAGATGTTGATGCAGGATTTGACCCAATATATGCATCTGTTTCAGATAAACTAAATGCAGGATTTCTAGGAAAAGGAATAAGCATTAACAAATATACTGGAGCGAGAGGAAAATCTGGAGCATCAGATGCAAATGCAGAATATGTAGCTTGGGTTAGAAATATATTAGAAAAAAATGATATTAGATATCAAATTGCTGAACTTGGAAAAGTAGATATTGGTGGTGGAGGTACAATAGCTTACATTTTAGCTAACAAAGGAGCAGATGTAATAGATTGTGGAGTACCAGTTCTTTCAATGCATGCACCATATGAGGTTACAAGCAAATTTGATATATATTCAGCATTTGAAGCTTATAAGGCTTTTTGGAGAGAATAAAAATATAAAAAGGGCTTGAAGATTTTTTATCTATAATCAAGCCCATATTATTATTTAATATTTAAATCTGTTAATAAATCTATTACAGATATAACAAATTGAATACTATCTTCAGATAGATTTGAAGCCTTTTTTGAAAGCTCTATCTGAGACTTAAGTGTATCACTTACAATTAATTTTTCAAAAATAACATTTGGAGATATAGAAAGTGTATTTATATAATTTATTAAAGTTTCAACCTTTACACCACCATTGCCATTTTCAATTCTAGAAATATATTTTACAGAAATACCTAACTTTTCTGCTATTTTTTCTTGTGTTAAATTATTCTTTATACGATATTCTTTAAATACTTCACCTAACATTTTATAAATGTCATTTTTCTTATCAGATTTCATAATATACCTCCAAAACAATCTTAAATATAGTATATCAAGGCGTTTTAAGTAATTGAACCAATTGGTAATGCGAAAAAATTGAATGAATAAAGTAACATAAATCCTTATATAACAGTAAAAATATAAAAAAATAAAATTAACAATGTAATACTATTAGTTATACACATAATTAATAAAAATATAACTTGAAATATAAGGAAAAAAAGTGTATTATAAAAAGTAAGAGTTATAAAAAATGGAGGATGATGTTTTTATGAGAATAAGAAAAATTGTTATCATATTAATAATATCTGCAATATTATTATGTGGAAGTTATTCAAATGCTGATAATACAGAAGATTGGGAAAAATGGCAAGCAGAAAATTATTGGGAATGGCACACAAGGATAACAAGTGATGATAAGGCTTATAATGGAAACCATATAGTAATAGAAAATGATATAATTAATTTTTACGGTTATTGGAAAAATTCATATAAAGATTTTCTATATAAAGAATATAATAAACAAGGAAAGAAAGTATTTAAATTTATAATAGATGAATCTGAATGTAACTATCATACATTAGATGGAGCTGGATTTATTTTCAATGCAAGTAAAAAAGAAAATAAGTTATCAGGATATATATTATTATTTAAAGAAAAGGACATATGTATATATAAAATAAAAGATGTTGATATAAATAAATTTGAAACTTCACCAGATTCAACTTTAGATACTTATGGTAAATCAATTATAACTAAATCAAAACCACAAACAAAAATACACAATTTAATAATAGAAGTTACACCTACAAATGTAAAAATAGTTGATAATGATAAAGAAGTAATAAATTTAGAATTAAAATATGAAGAACACTGTGGAGAAAGTTTTGGACTAATATCTTCTTATACACAGCATTCTTGCAATAAACTATCAAATGTAAAATTTAAAGAATTAAAGATTAAACTAGAAGACTATAAAGTTTCAATATTAAATACAGATTTACAAGAGAATCCAATACCAGGAGGATATTTTGTAATAAAAGATAAGAACGGAAACATTGTAAAAGAAGGAAAGACAGATGCAAATGCAAAAATGAGTATAGATGTTATTCAAGATGAAGTATATACTGTGCAACAAAAAACTGCTCCTGAATCATATATTCTAAATGATAAAATATATAAATTTAAAGTAATAGAAAATGGAAAGATAATAGATATTGACACAGGAAAAGAAATAGAATTAATTATTAAAAATGATAAGGTTACAGATGAAAATAATAATGTAACTGATAACGAGATTACACAAAATGTGGTAGAAAATACAGTAGATAATACGGTAGATAATAGTATAAAGAATAAAGATGATACAATATCAAATAAAGTAATTCCAAAAGCAGGGGAAAATACATCAACATTATTTATTTTTATAATCTTTACAATTGTTGCTGTAATTGGTTCAATAATAAAAATTAAAAAATATAATATATAAGAAGATATCTTAGAAATAGGATATTTAAAAAATTAGGGGGATTTTAAGACATGCTTTAAATCCCTCAATTTTTTTAATTAGCTAATTCTATAATGAGCAGTTATTTTATCTATATAAGGAGTAATTTCTTCTTCAAATGTTAATTGAAAAGGATTAGCATTGTGAATAATAAATGGAATTCCATCTTTATTTCTTTTATCTGATATTACTCCAATATGGTCGTGAAATATAACTATATCTCCACCTTGCCATTCTTCGATTTTATTAATATCTGTAGTTAAAGATATACAATTATTCTTAAAAAATATATTCAAATTTTTAACTCTTCTAAAGTCAATATTTTTGTCTATAACATCGATATTGTATAGACTTTTATTATTTTTAATATCTTCATTAACTAAATTCATTAAATCATAACCAGCTCCTAACATTCCGAACGCAACAACATCTGTGCAAACTCCATATTCATCATTAGGATAACCAGTTGAATAATATCTGCTTTCATATTTGGGATTAGTTGATATATATTTTCTTACACTTTTTAACATATCAGTTTGGTCATCAATACCATCATTATCCATGTCTATATTGCTTATATAGTCTTTTATATTAAAGTCTTTATTTGAATAAGTTTTATTTGGCAATATCTTTAAATAATATGAAAATATTAAAGAAAGTAAAAGTATTATTATAGATGGAATGCAACATATAAAAATTTTTTTTACCATAATAATTCCTTCCTATTTTTTATATAAATTTATAATTATATTTTAACATATATTTTTTTTAATGTATACTATAAGTTTAAATTCTTGACAAATTATGTAAAATAGAATAAAATATAATTGTAAACTCGAAATTTCGGGAATAAAAGGAGGGAAGACGTATGAGGCTAACTCAGAAAAGACAGCAGAAGGCAGAAGAGAAAGGCATTATAGCAAACATTGGAAGAAAGGTAAAGGCACAAGCTCACTATGCTTTCCGGTGTGGTGATATAGCTGAAATTGTGGGATGGGAGTTACGTGGGGACTGTTTCTTTTATATTATAAAGTTCCAAAATGGTGAGTGTGACGAAATTCCTATCGATATTAAGCTAAGCGGACATGTTTTTGTAGACTGATATTCCCTAAAATCGTACAATTAAACGATAATCCCCCCATTAATTTTATAAATAATGGGGGGATTTTTAAAATGAAAATTTTATATTTTAAATTTCAATAAAAAAAAGTAACATCAATTTAACTGATATTACTTTAATACTTTTTCTTACACAGATTAGTATAAGTCTGTTCTGGTGGGCCAAGAGAGATTCGAACTCCCGACCCCACGCTTAGAAGGCGTGTGCTCTATCCAACTGAGCTATTGACCCATAACATTTGAACAATAAATATAATAACACAAAAATAGTAAGATGTCAACAAAAAATGAAAGATTTTTAAAAATAAAAATCTTTCATTTTGATAAAAACATCAATACCCTAAAATCTTATTTCGAGTAACTTTAACTTTTGAATAATTTATTAAATCCAACTTATTAATATAATTAGAATCATCAACCATCGAAACCTCAACAGAAGCAATACTTTCAGATTTAATCTCTTTCTTTATTCCATCAATAATAATACAAATATTATTAGAAGGTTTTAAGACAATATTAATTTTAGAACAAATTATAGGATTTGTTATAAAACGTTCATAAACAGCATTATTAATAGGAATCTCAAGAGTACGAACAAGTTGAAAATTATTGCTAAAATCAATAGCACCATTAGCATTAAGAGAATAAGCTGTATCACCAGCACTAGTAGCAATTATAATAGCATTACCAGAAACATTCTGAAAAAGCTCTCCATTAATATACTCCGAAAAAGATATCTTAGAATAACAACCTCCACCAATAACAATTTCATTAAAAGCAAAAAAATTAAGAAAAGTACCATCTTTTAAAAATATTTTTATTAAAGCAGTATAAACTTTTCTAGTTTTCAAATCTTGCTCAAAATTAATATAATTGATAAGAGAAAAAATATCATTTTCAGATAAATCCTGTAAAAAACCAAGAGTACCAGTATGAATTCCAGTATAAATTTTAGATTTTGAAAAGTTAGTATTTGTAACAGCATCAATAAAAGTTCCATCACCACCAACTGCGATAATCAAATCAGCATCGTCACATTCATTAAGAGAGTGAGACAATTTAGAATTTAATTCTCTAATATTCTTAGCAATTTGCCGGCTTTTTTCATCTGGACGTACAAATAACCTAAAAGATTTTACTGAATTTTTCATGTTGTTATCCTCCTTATAATTAGACTAAATTATTAATTCTAAATATAAAATTTAAAAGCTAGTAATAGTATATCAGAAAAATACATAAAATTCAAGAAATTTGTGGGATAAGGGAACGTTTCTAAAAATCCCTCGAAATAGGGAATAAGGGACACTCTTTGGTGAAACACATCCACTTTCTCTTTTTTTACTCCGTATTTCCCCAATCGTTACTATATAAAATACATATGGTAATTTGTTCATTTCACTCAAAAACAAGTTGTAATATAAGAATTTGGGCCGCTTTCACTCAGGCTAAAAAGTTATATAATATAACTTTTTCCCGTGAACATTCCTCAAATTCTTACATAACAACTTGTATTTTTCATTCCAATCAATCATTACCATATGTATTTTATATAGTAACGATTGGGGAAATACGGAGTAAAAAAAGAGAAAGTGGATGTGTTTCACCAAAGAGTGTCCCTTATTCCCTATTTCGAGGAATTTTTAGAAACATACCCTTATCCCGACAAATACTTATTTCCGTAATGTAAATTCTTTGTGAAAAACTTTACATTAATATTTATAAATGATATTATATGAAAAAAATAAAATGTAAGGAGGAATTTTTCGTGATAGAAGTAAAAAACATCACAAAAAAATACGGAAGCACTACGGCAGTAGACAATATAACCTTCAATATAAATGAAGGCGAAATAATTGGACTACTAGGACCAAATGGAGCTGGAAAAAGCACAACAATGAATATGATAACAGGCTATATAGAACCAACAGAAGGCGAAATAATAATAAATGGAAATAACATTTCAAAAAAACCACAAAAAGCAAAGAGACAAATAGGGTATATGCCTGAAGGAGTACCATTATATTCAGATTTAAACGTAAAAGAATTTGTAACATATATGGCAGAACTAAAAAAAGTAGAGAAAAAGACTAGAAAAGAAAAGGTAGAGAAAATAATAGAACAAACAGGATTAAAAGATGTTGAAAATAAATTAACACGTAATTTATCAAGAGGATACAA
Source organism: uncultured Clostridium sp. (assembly GCA_947573555.1). Classification (GTDB taxonomy): domain Bacteria; phylum Bacillota; class Clostridia; order TANB77; family CAG-508; genus CAG-269. The sequence continues at coordinate 31,780 of CANPFO010000002.1, forward strand.
ACAAAGAGTAAGTATGGCAGGAGCATTAGTTGGAGAACCACAAATCCTTATATTAGATGAACCAACAGTAGGATTAGATCCAAAGCAAATAACAGAAATAAGAGCATTAATAAAAGAATTAGGAAAAACACATACAGTAATACTAAGTTCACACATATTATCTGAAGTAAGCCAAATTTGCAACAAAGTTATAATAATAAATAAAGGAAAAATAGTTGCAGTAGATACTCCAGAAAATTTAGAGAAAAGAGTAACAAATAATAATGTAACATATGTAACAGTAGAAGATACAGAAAACAAAATGAATACAATAAAAGATAAAATAGAACAAATAAAAGAAATTAAGTTAATAAAAGAGAATGAAGATGGAACAAAACAATATTCATTAGAATCAGAAAAAGATGTAGACTTAAGAAAAATAATATTTACTGAATTTGCTAGAGAAAATATAACAATATTTGAAATGAAACAAGCAGATAGTACATTAGAAGATGCATTTATGAAACTAATAGAAGGAGGAGAAAAATAATTATGTGGGCAGTAGTAAAAAAAGAGTTAAAATCATATTTTTGTACTCCAATAGGATATATTTTTATAGGAGTATTCTTAATAGCATTTAGTATATCATTTTACTTTAGTGTAATAGGATATGGAAATGTTAACTTTGAATACATTTATTATACATTACCAACAATATTGGTATTAGCATTTATAATTCCATTATTAACAATGAGGTCTTTTGCAGAAGAAAGAAAAACAGGAACAGAACAATTACTTTTAACATCACCAATAAGTATTACTAAAATAGTATTAGGGAAATTTATTGCAGCGACAACAATAGTGTTAATTACAGAACTATGCACATTTATGTATTTTGGAATATTATGCCATTATGGAATGCCAAAATTAACAACAACATTTGCAACATTATTTGGATTTTTATTATTTGTAATGTCTTATATATCTTTCGGTATGTTAGCATCAAGTATAAACGAAAATCAAATAATAGCTGGTATTATATCAATAGGATTTTTTGTAATTACTTGGGTGTTACCAGAATTTAATTCTAACTTAGAAGGTTACTCTTTTATAAATATGTTTTATAAGTATACACAAGGGCAAATTGATATAGGTAATACAGTAACATTTTTAACATTTACTATTACATGCATATTATTAACAATAATTGTTATGCAAAGAAGAAAAAGTGTTAAATAAGAAGGAGGATAAAAGTGAAAGAAAATAAATTTATAGAAACCATAAAGAAAAAATGGTTAATAAATAGCTCAAAAACAATAATATTAATAATAATAATACTTGCTCTTTTTATAGGAATAACAATTACAATGCAAAAATTACAATTAACACCAATAGACTTAACAGCAGATAAATTATTTACATTGACAGAAGAGAGTAAACAAAAAGTAAAAGATATTGAAAAAGAAATTAATATATTTTTTGTAGGTTATACAGATGAAGATTCAACACTCGACCTAGCAAAACAGTATACTAAAGTGAATGATAAGATAAAAATAGAATCTGTAACAGCAACAGACAGACCAGACTTAGTTCAAAAATATGGTATAGAAACAAATAGTCAAGGAATAATTGTAGAAGCAGGAGAACGATATAAAGTATTAGCTTCAAGTGATTTATATACTTATGATAACTCAACATATGAAACAATAAATGTTGCAGAAGAAAAATTAACAGCAGCTATAAAGTCAGTATCTGTAGAACAATTACCTAAAGTTTACTTTTTAAGTGGATATAGTGAATTTTCGTTAAATACAGGAATGCAATATTTAAATATGTATTTAGAAAATGAAGTAAACGAAGTTCAATCATTAGATATATTATCACAAGGAAAAGTTCCAGAAGATTGTAACACTCTAGTTGTATTATCACCTGAAAAAGATTTTGATGACATAGCAACAAATGCAATTACAGATTATATAAATAAAGGTGGAAATATACTTTGGTTAAATGCTGCTACTACACGAAATTTAGATTTAACAAATGTTAATAAAATATTAGCACTATATGGAGTAAATCCATTTGAATCTGGAATTATAAGAGAAACAGATAATAGTAAAATGGTTTCAGGTTCACCAGATTTAATAATGCCAGAAGTACAGTATTCAGATGTAACATCTAAAATATATGACTCAGAAGGACTAATTTTTATAAATGCTACAAAAATAAATGTAGTAGATAGCGAAAAATTAGAAACCTTAGGAATAGAAAAAACAGATTTAATAACAACAAGCGAAAATGCTTACTTTAGGAAAAACTTTCAAATTTCATCTCAAACTATACAAGATGGAGAAGAAAAAGGAAAGCTTTTAGTTGGTGCAAAATTAGATAAAACAATATCAGAAGAAACTAAATCAACATTAATAATATATGGAGAGAATTACTTTGTTTCAGATTATCAGTTAACACAAACAAGCTATACTCCAATGGTTGCTTATAGACAAAACAAGGACTTAGTTTTAAATTCGATTGCATATTTATCAGATAGAGAAGAAGATATAACAGCAAGAAAGAGTACAGGAAATGTTACATACACAGCTACACAGTTAGAGAATAATATTATATTAGGGATAATAACAATAGTGCCATTATTAATTATAATAATTGGAATAGTAGTTTGGATAAAAAGAAGAAGACAAAAATAAGTTGTTTCTGAAAAATTGGGGAATATATGAGCTAGTCTCAGAATTCCTCTTTTTTGTGGATATGTATATATTAAAATTTCGTTCTTTACTGGTCGGGTTAATCATATAAATACACTATCAACATTTCAATACTAAAAGTATTAATCTGTCTTATCTGTATTAAATCGACCCTCCCAAGCTGCGCATCACTTAATTTTAATATATACATATCCACAAAAAAGAGGAATTTTGAGACTAGCTCATATATTCCCAAGTTTGAGTAGCTGCAAAAATAAAATCATAAAAAACAATAATCCTCATAAGATAACATGGGGTTCTTTTTATGCATATTTTAAAAATAGTATTTGTTATAATAGGAACACTTATTGGAGCTGGATTTGCATCTGGCCAAGAAATATATGTGTTTTTCTATTCATTTGGAATAAATGGAATATATGGAATGCTTCTTTCAAGTAGTATAATAGGATTAACTATATATTCAACATTTAAAATAATAAAAAAATTTAGTATAAATAATTATGAAGATTTTTTAAATAAATTAGTAAAAAATAAAAAATTAAAAGAAATAATTAGTATTATAATAAACATTTTTATACTCATTTCTTTTTATATTATGGTAGCTGGATTTGGCGCCTATTTAGAACAAGAATATAATTTAAATAACATTTTAGGAAGTGGAATTTTAGCACTAATTTGCTTAATAGTATTTAAAAAAGACGTAAAAATTTTAGTGAAAATAAACGAAATATTAATTCCACTATTAATAGCAATAATACTATTTATTGGAATGATTAATGTTAATAATATTGATTTTGCTAATTTAAAAAGTTACATAATCGAAAATAATAATAGAGAGTGGCTTATAATGAGTATTATGTATGCAAGCTACAATTGCATATTATTAGTGCCAATATTAATATCTATAAAAAGTTACATAAAGAAAGAAAAAGACATAAAATATATATCTATAATAAGTACTATAATTATTTTTGTTTTACTAATTTCTATATTTTTTCTTTTAATTAATGTGGATATAAATATAAAAGACTTGGAAATGCCTGCTGTATATGCAATACAGAAAATATGCTATAATATTAAAAATATTTATGGAGTTATTATTTTAATTTCTATATTCACAACGGCCATATCGTCGGGATTAAGTTTTTTAAATAATACATGTAAGAGTACAAAAAAATATAATATTTCAGCTATATTTATATGCTTTTCATCTATTGTTTTTTCTAAGATAGGTTTTTCTAATTTAGTTAATTTGCTGTATCCAATATTAGGACTTTTAGGGGCTATACAGATTATACAGATTTTGATGCATATAAAACATAGTTAGCAGTAATAAATGTTTACATATTAATATATAAACATTTTAGTTATTTATAATTTTCGTATTTTTTACAATGAGTTTCTTGCAATTCTTACTAATAGTATCTAAAATTAATAAAGATTGCTTGATTGGAATGAAAAATAGAAGTTGTAAAATAAAAAAATAAGTAACGTTCACGGGAAAAAATTATTAATGTATCTTTTTCAAAAACTTTTCGGCTCAATACATAAATCAAAAACTTCTAAAATTAGTTTATGGCACCCTTCCATTTCGCTACGCTCATGAACTCTTTCCATAAACTAATTAAGAAGTTTTAAATTTATTCCAGTCACATTCAAAGTTTTATCAAAAGATACATTAATAATTTTTTAGCCTGAGTGAAAAATGCTTATTTTTTTATACTACAACTTCTTTTTGAATGGAATGAACAAAATCTTTATTAATTTTAGGTACTATTAGTAAGAATTGCAAGAAACTCATTGTAAAAAATACTGAAATTTAAATTTAGTTATTATATTGCAAAAATTAATAAAAACTGATATAACTATTAATATAAAAACGTAGGAGAAATAAAAATGAAAGATTATTGGAAAGAACCAGAAGAAAAAAAAATAAACCCCAAAAAGCTATTATTACTAATTACAATAGCCATAATAGCCATAATAGCAATAATACTTACAACAATGGCAATAATTTATATAAATAATAAAGAAATAAGAACATGGGTAGATAAGAATATATTACAAAAAGAAAAAATGCAAAACAACTTACCAAGTATAGAGATAGATGAAAGTGAAAGCTCAAATATATATGCCTTTAATAAATATATAGGAGTATTAAGTAAAAATAATTTTTCAATATATAATAATGCTGGAAAAAAGGAAAATACGTTAACACTAGAGATAACAACACCAATATTTAATTCTAATAATAAACAGTTAGTTGTTGCAGAAGAAAAAGGAAAAAAACTATACTTAATAACAGATAAAGAAATAGTATGGGAGAGAGAAGTAGAGGGGAATATAGCTCAAGTTACTGTAAATGAAAATGGATATGTTGCTGTAACAATAGTAGATACACTTTATAAAACAGTAATAGCAATGTATAGTAGCGAAGGGGAACATCTATTTAGTACATTTTTATCAACAACAAGAGTTGCAGCAACTTCAATTTCTAATGATAATAAATATTTAGCATTAGCAGAAATTGACACATCAGGAACAATGGTACAATCAAATATAAAGATATTGTCAATAGAAATGGGAAAAAAAGATAATGAAAATTCGATAAAGAAGATATATAATGGGGAAAAAGGAGACTTAATAACAAACATAAAATATCAAGATAAGAATAAAATATTATGTATGTATACAAATAAAATTACATGCATCAAAAATGAAGAGATAACAGAAAATTTGCAAGAATTTGATAAGAAAAAGATTTCATTTGCCTCTATAGAACTATCAAATCACTCAATAACAGTTGAAGAGAAATCATCAGGTATATTTACTGCAGATTCAGTTGTAAATATAGTCAATTCAGAAAACAAGGGAATATCATTATATACAGCGGAATCTGTAACAAAAGAAATATATACAAGTGGAAACATAATAGCACTAAACTTAGGAGCAGAAGTTGAGTTCATAAATACAAACGCATGGTTAGTAAAAAAATATATTGCAGAACAAGAAATAACTAATATAGTTATATCTGATTCTATCGCAGGAATTATATATAGAGACAAAATTGAAATAATAAATTTATAAAAGGAGAAAAAGAATGGGAATTTTAATAGATATAATATTAATAGCAATAGTATTACTATCAACATTTTTAGGATATAAAAAAGGACTAGTAAAGTTAGCAACAAAACTATTTGCTGGAATAATTGCAATTATAGTAACAATAGCTATATATAAACCGGTTTCTGGAATAATTATAAATAATACACAAATAGATGAAAAAATAGAACAAATAATTATTGAAAATACAGAAAGATTTATAGAAGAAAAAACACAAGGCCAAAATGCTATTACAAATAATATTCAAAACGAAGTTGTACCAAAGCAAGCTAAAGAGATATCTAAAAGTGCAGTATATGCTGTAACAGCATTAGTATTATTTTTATTTGTAAAAATAGCTTTAAGTATAATTGTATCTATAATAGGATTTATAACAGAACTTCCGATATTAAAACAATTTAACGAAATTGGTGGAATTATTTATGGTATATTAAGGGGAGCATTAATAGTATGTGCTGTTGTTTTAATAATGGGAGTTATAACAAAAGTAAATCCTCAAAATTCACTTAATAAAAATATTCAAACATCAATTTTAACAAAAATGATTTATGAAAATATTGTGAAATTTTAATAAAAAAACGCAATTTGGTTGCGTTTTTTTTTATTTTTTGCTATACTAATTTTACAAAAATTTAGGAGTGATTATTTTGAAAAATAGATATAGAAACAAAAGAAAAAAGAAGCACATAGGAAGAAAAATATTATTATTAATACTATTAATATTATTAATAATAGGAGGGTGGTTTACATATAAAACGCAAAAAAATGGTGGAGGAATAAGCGGAATGCTTGCAACCGCTGTGGGACATGATGAAAATACAAAGAAAAACTTAAAAGAAATAAAAGTATTATTAATGGGGGTAAGTACAGACTTAGATTCAGAATTAACAGATACCATAATGGTTGTATCATATAATCCAAATACTCAGAAGGCAAACTTACTTTCAATACCAAGAGACACATTCACTGGTAAAAATCAAAGTAAAGCAACTGCATCGCAAAAATTAAATGCTTTATATAATATTACTAGAAAACCAGAAAGAACATTAAAAGCTGTAAATGAATTAACAGGACTAGATATAGAATATTATGTATTAGTTAGAACAGAAGCATTAATACAATTGGTTAATGCAATAGGTGGAGTAGAATTTAATGTCCCAATAGATATGTATTATACTGACAAATCACAAAATTTAGTAATAGATTTGAAACAAGGAATGCAAAAACTAAATGGAGATAAAGCAGAACAACTTATTCGTTTTAGACACAATAATGATGGTTCATCATATCCAATAGAATATGGTGATAATGACTTTGGAAGAATGAGAACCCAAAGAGACTTTATTACAGCAACATTAAAACAAACATTAAAGCCAAGTAATATATTTAAAATAGGGCAAATATTAGAAATAGCACACAAAAATATAGAAACAAATTTGGACTTAGCCTTTATAAAAGACTATATACCTTATGCTGTTGAATTTGACGCAGAAAATATGAAAACAGCAACATTACCAGGAACTACGCCAGACCTTAAAGATACGAACAGAGTAAGTATATTTGTAATGGATAAAAGTGCTACAAAAGAGTTAATTCAAGAAATGTTTTATTCAGATAAAACAAGTGAAGCAACAAGTTCAAATACTATAATAAATGAAACTGTGGAGACATCAGCAACACCAGCTTCAGAAATAAAAGTTGAATTATTAAATGGAAGTGGAGACAAATCTAAGCTAGAAAAAGCTAAGAAAATGCTAGAGGATGCTGGATATATAGTTAAAAAAACAGGGAATACATCATCAATTTCTAAAACAATTATAACAAATAAAAAAGATATAACAGATAGTGATTTAAAGAAGATTAAAGAAGTATTAGGAGAAGGCAGTTTAAGCACAAATAAAACAAACTATAGTACAGTAGATGTAAGCATTATAATAGGTAAAGAATTTAAATAGGGGGGATTTAAGAGGGCAATGTCTCAAAAAGAGAATATTCAGCCAAGTATAAAGCCCCTCTTTTTCTATGGTCATATATATTAAAACTCCCCTCCCAAACTGTGCATCACTTAATTTTAATATATATGACCATAGAAAAGAGGGGCTTTATACTTGGCTGAATATTCTCTTCTTGAGGCAAAAATATTATTTTCTTTTTTTCTTTATTTTATGTTTTTTCTTTTTATTATTGTTAGAATTAGTTAATAGTTTATACAATAAATATAAAATAAATATTACTAAAATTATTTGAATAATCAATGAAAAAGAACTAGAAGGCTCAACACTATGTGAAGCAATTAAGTCTGATGAATATTCAATTCCATCAATATTGTATTTAATTTTTCCAACTATCTGATTTTGAGCAATTGGAGCTAATAAATTAGGTTCTACTTCTATTTCAGAAGTAAATTCTGTATCTAAATCATTCTTAGATATTAGAGCAGTAATGTCTTGGGTAAGTTGTAAATTTAAACATTTTGTTTCTTTAGTTGCATTATTAATTTCAATTTCGGTTGCAACAGCATTTTTTTCTCTTAATTTTCTTATTGTAAAGTTATCATAACCATAATTAAATATCGATTTTGTATCAATAAACCTTGCGCTCAAATTATCAGGATATAATCCAGCAGAAAGGACAACACATATTAATTCTAAATTATCTTTATTAGAAACAGAAACTAGACAGTTTTTAGCTGGAGTTGTGTATCCAGTTTTTCCAGCAATTGCATATTTATAATAATAATTACTAGCTACATCTCTATTATCATACCTTAATAATTCATTTGTTGTATTAAAAACTCTTTCTTCATATTTATTTGTAGCAGGAATTGTACAATATTTTAAAGTTTCTAAACTTCTAAATGTAGAGTTTTTCATACAATATTTCATTATTATAGCTAAATCGTATGCCGTTGTATAATGATTTTTATCATGCATTCCACTAGGATTTACAAAATGAGTATTCTTTAGACCTAATTCAGATATTTTATTATTCATCAATGTCGAAAATGCTTCTAATGAACTAGAAACATGATATGCTAAAACATTTGCAGCATCATTAGCTGAATATACTAACATCATTTGTAATAATTGATTAACTGTACATTGTTCACCAGCTTGTAATGCTGCAACAGAATATCCAGAAGGAATTGATGAGATGGCTTCATATGGTACAGTGACAATATCTTCTAAATTACAATTTTCTATTACTAAAATTGCTGTAAGAATCTTAGTCGTACTTGCTGGATACATTTTTTCAGTAGCGTTTTTTGAATATAAAATTTTCTCACTTGAACTATCTATCAAAATTGCAGCGTCAGCTATTATATTTGGCTCATTTACAGCATAGCAGCTTATAGAACTATTTAAAATAAAAATCAACATAATTAAAATTAATGATACTATTTTATTTTTCATACTTTTATCTCCATATAAATATTTATTCAAATATATAATATTTTATCGAAAAATGCAACCATTTAATGAAAGTATAGAAGGGAGAATTATGAAAATATTAGAAAATAAAAAATTTTTATACATAATAGTAGGTGTAATAATTGTAATAATAGCCTACTATATATTTACAAAAGAAGACAGTTATATAGAAAAAGATTTAAATGTAAACATAAATAATGAAAACGAAAAACAGAATGAAATTAAAAATAAAATAAAAGTATACATAACAGGAGCTGTAAAGAATCAAGGAGTATATGAAGTAGAAGAACAGAGTAGAATTGCAGATGTAATAAAAATAGCAGGAGGTATAACTGAAATTGGTAGTATAGAAGATATTAATTTAGCTTATATCGTAGAAGATGGAATTAAAATATATATACCAAATAAAGGAGAAAATGTTACAAATGATAATACTGAAACTTATATTACTAAGGAAAATAACAGTTTAGAGAACCAAGAAAAATCTAGCAATCCTAAATCGAATAGGATTAATATAAATACAGCAACTCAGACAGAATTAGAAAAATTGCCTGGAATAGGCCCAGCAACAGCATTAAAAATAATTGAATATAGAAAAGAAAATGGAAAATTTAAAGAAATAGGTGATATAAAAAATGTAAAAGGAATAGGGGATAATAAGTTTTTAAAAATAAAAGAATATATAAATGTGTGATAAAATGTTGTATTCCGTAGTATTTTGAAAGTTGTTTAATAAATTTGTTACAGACTTTTAACATAAATGTTTTATATATAGTAAAAATGCCATCAATTGAAGTTCCGTAGATAGTTAGAAGACAATTAGAACAGTGGTAGTTAAATGGCATATTGAATTTTAAGCAAAAACTCTCTAAAATAAAATTAATAATTATATAAACATTGTGTGAAAGGAAGAAAAATGATGAGAGAAAAAGGAAGAAAAATTCAAATCAAAGTAATGTCTATAATTGGAACTTTGCTAGCAATATTATGCTTAATTGCATATGCAACTCAAAATATGAGTGTTAAAGTAGCTAGTGTGCCAAAAATAGAAGCTTATGAAAATGCAGATATTACATTAAAAGTTAGTCAAACACCTAATTTAGATGTTATTTTAACAAAGAGTAAAACAGCTATTGATGTAACTACATTTGAAGCTAATTTAAAGAAAGAATTAGTTAAGCAAAATGTAATGACACAAGCTGAAATTGATAGTGGAAAACTTAAAATATCAGCTGTTTCAACACAAAATGTAACATCTCAAAATAATTTTAGTTGGACAAGAGATGTTAAGCATACTGATGACAAAGATACTAACATAGGAAGTATAGATATAACTAATAATGGAAAAGACATATTAATGAAAGGAAACTTTAGGAATGCAGGAAAGAATGCTATTTGGATAATGCCTGAAAATGACACAGAGCAAGAATTTACTTTTAATTATAATATAGATTTTGGTGATAGCTTTGCAGCAGCAGGTATGCTTTTAAGAGTACAAAGAGTTGGTAATTATATAGAAGGATATTTACTTTCATTTAACAATCCTAACGATACTAATTCAACCAAAGGCGCATGGTACTGGGCAACAGGAGAAAAAGGTGAGAGAACAAAGGGTGCTTTATGGAAATTTAAATATAAGATAGGGGATAATTCAACTCCTTTTTCAGTAGGTTATGATACTACATTATTACAGAAATTAGATATAAATAAGAGTGGTACATTAAATATTAAAGTAAGTGATACAGAAATAAAAATTATAGGAGGAGGAGTTAATACTACATATACATTCCCACAAGGAAGAAGTTATGGAACTGGATATGGATTCTTCTCAGCTCATTATAAACATAGTTGTGAAAAGTATGGAGAATTTTCATTAAGAAACATAAATTTAAAAACTACATCAGTTAAAAAATTTACAGAAATATTACAAGCTCCAGACTGGAGAAATGGTTCTGCAAAAGTATTAGTAAATGTAGAAGATGGATTAAATCCTCAATTCTCAGATAAAGATGAATTAGCAGCAATAGTAGCGAAATTGATGAACAATGATGTTTATTATATAGGATGGGGAACAAATACAAATCAATCACAAATAAATGATTTAATACAAAAGAATGATAATAAAGGTACATATATTGCAAATTCTTCAAGCGAGGCAATACAAGCAACAGTAGACTATATAAAAACTTTATTAGGAGAAAATGTAACAAATAAAGTAATAGCAGGAGAACCTACAAGAGTAGAAATTACTACACCAGAAGGAGGAGTAGTAACACCAACTGATGAATTCCCAAGTGGAGTATGGAAAGTAATACATGATTATAACTATTATGAAAATCCACAGGGACAATATGAGAAAGATGGACTATATTCAAATGAATTAATAAGCTCATTCGATAATGTAGGTAAATATACTATTCTTTTTGAAGATAAATATGTAACAGACATATATGCACATAGAAGACCAGTATCATCATTTAGTTTAAAACTACGTGGTACAGATTTAAAATTAAATAGTACTTCTTATGATTTAGATATAGAAGTAGAGTCAGAAGAATATGATATACAAAAAGCAAATAATGGAATAAAAACTGAAAAATGGGAATACAAAAAAGTAAATGATGTAAATAATGAATGGACAGAAATACCAAGTGAAGGTGTAGGAAAAACAGCTACAGCTACATTAGAAGAAAATACAGATTATATAATAAAATTAACAGTAACAGATTATCAAGGAGTATCTACAGAATCAACAAAATATGTAACAACAGAAAATAAAGAAACAACTCCAATAGCATCATTTAAAATTATAAACAAAACAATATCTAAATATGAAAAGTTAGAAATCATAGATGAATCTTATGACCCATCAGGAGCGGATTTAACTTATAGTTGGAAAGTAAAAAGACAAGGAGCATCAAGCTATGTGTATACAGGAAACACACCACTAACAAACTTTAATAGTTCATCATATGGAGAAGGAAAATACACAATAGAATTAACTGTTTCAAAAACATATAATGGAAAAACAATAACATCAGAAGTATTTTCACAAGATATAGAAATAACAAAAGATACAACAGCTCCAATAGTTATAATAAATCCAGTAACAAAATATGCATATAATGAAAATATAGATATATCAGTTGATTTTAAAGATAATGAGAGTGGTTTAAAATCATATAAATATGTAATAAATAAAAATAATACACCAGCAGAAGAAAGTGAATATAAAGAAGTAACTTTATCAGGAAAAGAAACAATTGAGACAATAACAATACCTTCAAATCAATGGGATGAAAATTTATATTTACATATAATAGCAGAAAACAATGAAGGTGTAAAAACAGAAGAAAGAATAGTTGGAAAATATTATATAGAACCAACATACGAAGTAATTGTTCAAGCAATAGATAATACAGATAGAAATATAGTACAAAATGCAACATATAATATTCAAGCTGAATATGCAGATGGATCAGTTGTAGATGTTGTTACAAATGCAGTAACAGACAGAAATGGTAAAATAACAATACCAAAGGCAAAATTACACAAAGCAATAGGGCTAAAAATTGATAATATAGCAGTACCAAATGGATATGATATTGCAGGATATAAAAATGTAGGAATAGATACAACAACTTATAGTGTTGTATTAGACAACTCAAGAACATCAGGAGATGTAAATGCCAATGTAAGTAATAATGGACAAACATTAACTGTAAAAGTACCTGTATCAAGAAAGCAATTTGAGCTTAAAATATCAAATGTAGATAGCTTTTTTGGAAATTATATATCTAATTCAGAATTTGTATTAAAACAAAATGGAACAGAAATGGCTAGAGGAGTTACAACAGACGGAATAGTAACATTAAAGGGAATTATTGCAGGAGCAAACAAAACAGGAGAATATGTTTTAATACAAGAAAAAGTAAATAGTATATATAAAAATATTGGAACAACAACATTAAAAATAGATTTTGATGAAAATGGAAATGTAAAAAAAGTAAGTCAAAAATTATTCGCGACAAATAACGCTGTTGAAATACCAGACAATACAAAAGCAGAGATAGTTGTAAAAAACGAGAGAATAGATAAGTCATCATTTAATGTAAATATTAATGTTAAAGAAATTGGTACAAATAATGCTTTAGAAGGAAGCAAATACAAGATAAAAGTTGAAGGAGCAGATGGATTAGAATATACAACAGTAAGTGAAGCATCAGATGCAAATGGAAATGTAAGAATTAAAGGGCTATTAGGAACAGGGTTACTAAGACTAACATTTATTCATGAGGAAGCTCCTAAAGGATATGCTGTAAATCCAATAAATGAACATATAACAATAGTAAGAAATTCAGATAAATCAATTATATATAGAAGTGCATCAAAAGACGGAATATTTGAAAGAATACAAGATGAAAGCATATATGTTAGATTAACAAATACATTAAAGAATGGAACAAATAATTTAAAAATAAAAGTATTTCCAAAAGATAGTTCATTAACTGGACTAGATGGAATAAATGTAAAAGTATATGAGGTATTAAACAATATTTTAGTTGGAGAAGGCAAGACAGATATTAATGGTATATTTGAAGTAGATGGAATTATAGCACAAGGAAAAGGAGAAGTTATATATAAAATAGTATCAGATGACAATCAAATAATAACATCACCAATACTTTTCACAATAGACTATGATAATAACAAAAAAATAACATCAGCTTCAAAAATAAAGGCAGATGATAATGTAAAAGTATATTATTCAGAAGAAGATGCTCAAAATATATATAAATACATAGCAAATGTTGAAATCGGAGTGGAAAATAAAACAATATCTGGTGATAACAAATTAATTATTATGAAACAAGATGTTGCAGATGGTAAGAAACTAGAAGGAGCTCAATATCAAGTAAAAATTATGACATCAACAATATCTGCAAATGTATTTACAACAGATGTAAATGGTAGAATAGAAACAAACTTGCCAGAAGATGATAATATAATTGTACAATTAAGAGAAATAGCAGCACCACAAGGATATAGAGAAGATACTACTTCTAAAACAGTAGTATTACACAGAAATTCAGAACATAAATTAGAAGTAAAATCATTAAACAATTTAAGCGCTGATAAAGTAACAGTAGATAATGATGGAAATTTAAACATTATAGAAGAGAGCAAATCTTTAGACAATGCTTCTGTTGTATTTAAGATGGCTGCTACAAATGAAGACAATTCATTAAATTTAGGTGGAGTACAATTCAAAATAGTAGAACCAATTACAGGATATGAAGAAATTGTAACTTCAAACGTAGATGGATATATACCAGTTGGAAAAGTATTTGAAACTTCAGAAGGAAAAAGCTATATTTTTGAAATAACAGAAATATCAACTGTAAGTCCATATGCATTACCAGAAAAACCAATAAAAGTTGAAGTAAGATTTGAAAAAGATGGAACAGCAGTACAATACAAAGGAACAACATATTTACAAGGAAGCGAATTACTAAGTGAAAAAGTAGCATCTTATGATGCTGGAAAAAATCAAGTTAATATTTCGCTAAAAGTAATTAATAAAATAGACACAAATGCAAATTTAGGACAAGTTTATGATATAGATATAACTAAAATAGATAAAGATGGACAAATAGTAAGTGGTTCAAAATATGACATAGAAGTAAGACCATATGCAGAGAGCAGTATTGTAAAAAAAGATTGTAGTATTATTTCAGGAGTAGAAATATCAAATTTAGCAATAAGACAAGATAAAACAACAATAATATTAAAAGAAGTGAATCCAGCTATTGGATGCAATTTAGATAGTGATATAAAAATAGCAACAATAGGATTAGATGAAAATGGAAATATTAAAGTAATAAGTGATACAACTTCTAAAGACAATATTACAGTAACACTAGAAAAAGATGAAAATACAGGAAGAACAATAGTAAAAATAAATATAACAGCAGAAGAAGAAAAGGCAGAGCCAGTGCCAAGTGATTCATATTATATTAAATCTAATAAATATACAATAGTGAGTGCAACAATAAAAGAAGTAGATTATAATACAACAGCTACAGACTTTTTAGGAAATTTAAACACAAATGGAGCTATGAAAGTATATGACAAAGATGGTAATGAAAAACAAGGAAAAGATATAATAATAACAGGAGACATTTTAAAAGTAACATATCAAGGAACAGAATATGTATATGATATTTATGTTAATCCACCAACACCAGAATCTTATTATATTAGATCTGCTAAATATACAATAAAGAGTACAGAAATTGGAAATGTGCCTTTAAATACAGCAGTTGCAGACTTCTTAGTAAATATAGATACAAACGCAACTATGGTACAAGTATATGATGTAGATGGAAATACAAAACAAGGTTTAGATGTAATTGTTGAAGGTGATAAATTACAAACACAATTTGATGGAATTACATATGAATATGAAATTCATATTCAACATTATTACATTAGATCTGATAAATATACAGTAACAAATTCAACAATTGAAAATGTTGTTGATAGTACAACAGTTAAAAATTTCTTAAAAAATATCAACACAAATGGAACTATGAAAGTATATGATGCAGATGGAAATTTAAAACAAGATACAGATTTAGTTATTAAAGGAGAAGAATTACAGGTAGTATATGATGGAAAAACATATATTTATGAAATTTTTGTAAATGATCCAGATGTAACATTAACATTTAATATATATAATAGAAGTTATGGAGATTGGACAGAAGAAGGATATATAATAAAAGAGTGTGTCAAACATCCAAATTGTACGAATACTTGTGCTGGAAGATGGATAACAAGGAAATCAGAAGATATGCAAACATTTGAAGGTGCACAAAAGCTAATAAGAATATTTGACTTAAAAGGTGATTCTTATGCAAAAGGATTCCAATTTATACATGGGTCAAATATAGAAGTACAAGCAAGATTAGTAAACAATGGAATAGTTGATAATGATATATATGAGACAGTTTTAGCAAAGACATCAACTGAGGTTAACAAAGAAAATGGAACACACAAGGTAGAATTACGCAAAGTTTATACTGATAAAAAGGTAGAATTTACGATAATTCAAAAAGCACCAGGATATAATTATAAAAGAAATGTAACAGATAGCAAATTTATAATAGAATTTGATAGTGACGGAAAAGTAAAATCTGGAAAAATAATGCAAGGTATCGATATGGAAGACTTTGCAATAGGCGGAATAAGTGCAGATGGAGTAGTAAATAATATAGAAGTAATAAAAGAAAAATATATCTATACATATTTACCAAAATGGGTAAAGAAACCAAAGGAAAGTAAGATAGATATATATGATCTTAATGAATATAATAGTATTGGAAAAGATACAATATATATAGGTTTATTAAACAAACAAATAGAAGATAACCAATTACAAATAAAAGTAAACTTAAAAGACGCAGATACAGAAGAAGGAGTAAATGGACCAGTTAGTGCAATCGTTATGGATACAACAACTCCAGGAGAATCAACATATGTTGAAACAAAAACAGAATATATTAATGGAACAGGAACAATAATTTTAGATAATACTTATGCAAATAAAAAATTATCAATTATATTACAACAAACAGAATCTGCAACAAAAGGAAATTTAAGATATGTAGATAATTCACATGAACACATTAAATTTGATATTGAATTAGATGATAATGCAGAAATAATATCATTTGAAGAAACAACTTCAACACCACATTCTGTCAGCCAAAATGTAAATGGACATGTAGTAACATATGATATTTACAATGACTTAATATATAATTTTGCATTAAATCTTACAAAATTAGACGAAAATAATAATCCACTACAAGGAGTAAGAGTAGAGACAAATACATCAGTTATAACTAATACACAAACAAATGATAAACATCATGTATTCAAATATGGTTCAAAACTAACAGATGAAAATGGAAAAGTTAAATTAAAAGTAGTTTTACCAGAAACAGGTTCATATAAATACTATGGAAAAACTATTGAAATAGATTTAAATGAATATTATGTACCAGACAATTATAGAGCACAAGAAGGCATGAGAGTAAGAGCGTTATTCGACCAATCAGGAAATATGATTGACTGTAGTTTAGTACAAGGCGAAGGAGACGATAAATTAAAAATAACTGGACAAAATAATATTGGACCAGACGACATGGAAAGAAATTCATTTGATATAGAAATGACAAATAGTAGATTAACAGAAAAGCCATTAATACATATAGAAAATAAAGATATAGATGATGGATCAAAATTAGAAGGAACAAAATATCAAATAACAGTACAAGACATAAAAGACTATGAAATAAATTCATTAATTATTAATGAAACAAAATACTCACCAGAAACAAACAGTGAAGGACAAACAGATGTAAGATTTGACAATGCACATGCATTAAGAACAATGATATACAGAATAAAAGAAGTGCAATCATCAGAATCATACATAACAAATAAAGACATAATATTAAAAGTGCAATTTGATAGAGAAGGAAAAGTGGCAAAAATTCCAGAAATATTATCATGTCCAAAAATACTAAATGCTAAAAACGAATATGTAAATATAGCTAAAGTAGTAGGAGATGCAACTGGACATACAGACATCCAAATAGAAATAGTAAATGAATTAAAACCTAAATTTATTATAAATGTATCAAGACAAGATACAAATAATAATGTAATAAGAGGAAAAGAATTTAAAGCTATTTCAGAAGAAAAAGATGAAAATGGAAATTATACTCAAATTGAAGAAAGATTTTCTAGAGTAACAGATACTGGATATGAATTAGGATTTAAACAAGACCCAACATTAAAAACAATTCGTTATACAATATATGAAAAAACAGGAGATGTATATACAGAAAGAGGAAAAACTGAAGTATCATTTGATAGATATGGAAATGTAATAAATGGAAACATAATAGACCAAAATGCAACAACTAATTACATTACACACCTTGGAGTTATAAAAGATGTAAAATATATTAATGTAACAATAAAAGCTGAAATATTTAAAATAGGAGTACAAGTTGTTGACAAAAACTCAGCAGGCTATAGTTTAGCAGGATATGCATTTAAAGTAACTAATAGCAAGGGCGAAGTAAGTAATATAGAAGCAAAAACAGATTTAGTAGGAAATGTAATAGAAATAGTAGGCGATTGTTATAAAGGAGAAACAATAACATATAACTTTGAACAAGTAAGCTCTCCAATAGACTATAACGAAATACCAAACTTTACAATTACAGTAGAATTTAATGATGATGGAACAATAAAAGATTGTACACCAGCTACAATAGAAAATGTATATGACCTAATAACAACTAAGAAGCAAAATGATATACAAATGCAAATAAGAATGTGGACAACACCAGCTCTAAGAAATGAAGTAAAAATGACATTATATGATGATAGTAATCCAAATTTAAAAATTGACAATGGACAATTTAAAATAGAAGTAGCATCAAATTATAGTGCTGAATATGAGATGACAATAGAGTATGGAGAAGGAAACACAGATTTAGGTTCATATAAAAATTATGTAAACAAAACAGAAACATTTACAATTACTCAAATAGAAGCAGATTCAAAATATATGTTAAATGATAAACCTATTCAAATAGCAGTAAAAGTAAACCAAGATGGAATAATTGAAAAAGCAGAAGACATAAGAGTTCTTGCAACAGATGGATATGTAGAAATAGATTATTCAAACACAATAGGAACATCAAATATAGTATTAAAAACTGCAAACAGAAGAAAAGAAATAATGAACTTAGAAGTTCATAGTACACAATCAACAGAAGATAAAGTTGCAAATACAGAATTCCAAATAATACAAGAAAATAAATCTGAATTATATTCAGACACACAAACAACAGACATGAATGGTGAAGCAACATTATATGTAGGACCATATTACAGAGATGAAGAAGTTACATATTTAGTAACAAATACAAAACCATCTCGTGAATTTAAGAAAGTACCAGATGCTAGATTTACATTAACATATGATGCAAATGGAAAAGTTACAAGTTATAAAATGCCAGAAGATATGAAAAGGTTTATGAGCATAGACATATTAAATAGTAATATTGCTGACATAAAAATAACAATGCAAACAGACCCATTATTAACAATAGGTGTAGACACAGTTGATGAAGTAACTAAGGCTAAATTAATAGGAGGAAAATTTGAAATTCAACAAGCAGATAATACATCAAAAACAGACACAGTAGTAACATCAGCAAACTCAATATCACATGCAGTAGTAGGAGAAGCAGAAACTTCAAAAGTAGTTCAATATAATATTATTGAAAAAGAAGCACCAATTGGATATAAGTATAAAAATAAAGACCAAGTAATTGGCGTAATAGAGATGGAACATGATACAGAAGGAAGAATAATTAATGGTACTCAAAAAATAATTGAAGGATATAACTATATAAGAATAAAACCAAATACAGATAAAAATAGAAACTTTGATTTAGATATAGAAATAGACTATGAAGAGATTGAGGAATTTAAAATTATAATAGAAAATTACAATATAGTAGATAATACTCAAAAAATACAATCAACATTTAATGCTACATTAA
The DNA here is from genome assembly GCA_947573555.1 of uncultured Clostridium sp. Taxonomy (GTDB): domain Bacteria; phylum Bacillota; class Clostridia; order TANB77; family CAG-508; genus CAG-269. The sequence continues at coordinate 51,688 of CANPFO010000002.1, forward strand.
CAAACCAAGGTTCAACATCTGCAGCAACAGATGCATCAGGAATTGCATTAGTAAACTTTGGAGCAATTAAAAATGTAAGTACAACACAATTGTTAACTCTTTCTCAATCAGATGTACCAGTACAATATTCTGCAATTTCACCAATACAAATTCAAATAGAATTTGACGAAAGTGGAAAAATAAAAACAGTAACACCTCAAACAGGTGATGGAATAGCATCACTTAATACATCTTATACAATAGACTCTACAGGAAGTTACACAATTAAAATAACTGTAAAAAATAGTCCAACAACACTTATAAGCATAACAAACATATCTGATGGAACAAATACAGTACCATTACAAAGTACAATGACATTAACAAATGAAAGTATAGACTCTATAACAATGAATACAGGAGCAGATGGAAAATGCAGTGCAAATATAACATCAGTTCCAAGACCAGGAGATGCATATTATACAATATCTCAAACAAGTGTACAAAGAGGATATACATTAAATAAAGATATAAGATTAAAAGTTAGCTATGATAGTAATGGAAGAGTATCAGGAGCAACTATAGTATCAGGAGCAAATTATGCAGATGAAAGTGTAGTCAATGTAACATATACTAGTGATTATCAAGTAGAATTAACAATAAAAAATAAACAAGTATTTGAAATATACTTAGAAGCAGAAGATGCATATGATTCAAATATAAAATTAAGTGGAGTAAATGTAAGCATTCAAGAAACAACATATAGCCAAAACATTATACACTTAACAACAGATGAAAACGGATTAGCACAAGCAGATTTAGCATCAACTTATGCAGGAACAACTTTAATATATCATGTAAGTATTATTAATAATGTACCAGGATATAGTGTAAAATCTAATACTGTTAGTGGAGATATAAGTGTAACATTTGATGCTAGTGGATCTGTAATAGCTTGCCAATCTTCAAACCCACAAATTGAAGCAAACTATGGAAGCGGAAAAGCAATAGAAGTAAAAGTAAAATATATTCCAGTATTAACATTAAACATAACAAGAAGAAACACAACAACTAATGCAACATTAAGTGGAAGAGAATTAACAGTAAATTCAGAGGCTATAGATGCAGAAGGATTAACTGTTACAAAGACAACAGATGCAGATGGAAATGTAAATATTGATAATGCAGGAATAATAACAAATAACAATAGAATAACATATACAATTACAGAAACACCAGTTGATTCATATACAACAATAGAAAAAATGGAACCAATTACAATAACTGCAAATTATGATAATAATGGTAACTTAGCAGGAATAACTACAAATAATAGTACAAATGTAGTTGCTACAGGAACAGGAACAAGAACATTAAATGTTGAAATAGGAAGTAACTCAAAAGCAACAGTAGCTATTGTAAGTAGTGACTATTATAACCATTTAGAAAGAATTCTAGGAACATTTGAGATAAAATCATCAAAAGGAGAAACAGCAACTATACAAAGTTCAATGGATACAACTAATATAGTAGAAAAATTAGGAAGATTATATCCAGGAGAAACTATAGAATACATTATAAAACAAACAAAAGTTGATGAAAGATACTATGCTATACCAGATACTAAATTCACCGTAGAATATAATGCAAATGGAACAATAGAGACAGTAACATCAGCAAATCCAGATGTTCTTAAAGTAGGACAAATAAATCAAACTTCAACAGATGCACAAGCAAATATTAATTTTGAAATTTATAATAAACCAGCTCTATTAGTAAATATTGGAGCTTATGATAAACAATATAATAGTGGAGTATTAGGATTAGAATTCAAGATTAAAGACGAGACATCAGGATATGAAACCCAAGCAGATTCAGTTACAGATGAAAATGGAAATGTAACAATTCCAGTAGGAGAAGCTTACGAGAATACAACTGTTACATATACAATAACAAATACTAAAACAATGGGTGGATATAAAACAATTCCAACATTCCAAGTTGAAGTACAATATGGAGAATTAGGAACAATACTTGAGCAAGGTACAAAGGTAATAAATACACAAATTGCACAGGTAACACAAGGATATAGTGAAAAACTATATAAAGAATCTAAAACAAGAGGAATTCAAGTAAAAGTTGAAGCCGAGACAGAATTGGGAATAGGAATTATAAAAGTAGATACAGAAGAAAAACCAATAAGCGGAATAAACTTTACAATAGTGGCACAAGATGTTACAAATGGAACATCTAGCGAAACACCAGAAAGTATAACTGCTACTACAAATGAAGTAGGAGAGGTTTCAAAATACTTAGGAGAGTTACCAAGAGGTAAAACAATAGAATATACAATATCTGAGGTATTGGCACCAGAAGGATTTAAGAAAATAAAAGACATAATATTAAGAGTAAACTATGACATTAGAGGTAGAATAACATCATATAGTACAGTACAAAAACAAGCAGATGTTACAATAGAAGTTGCTACATCAAACTTATATAAAATGCCTGATTCAAAAGAAACAGTACATATAAGAATAAAAGTAGTAAACAATGATAAAGTTACATTTAAAATAGTAAATACCGAAAATGTTACAAAATTACCAATACAAGGTTCTGGATTCGAAGCTGTAATAGAAACAGCAGCAGGAACAATATTAAATACTACAGCAATAACAAACATTGATGGAGAAATAGTTTTTGAAAATATAGATGCTAAAGGAACAATAAGATTCTTATATAATCAATCAAGTGTTCCAGAAGGATATAAACTAAATAATATCAATTCAGGATATATAACAATAGATAAAAGTAGTGATATATATAAATTAACATACAATGATAGCTCAGATGATTTAGTATATAATATTGATAGTGAAACAGGAATAGTAACAATATATGTACAAAATGATAGTAACCTAATAATAAATCTAATGGATGTAGATGCTGAGACACAAGAAACTGTTTTAGGAGCAACACATACTATAAAAGCTCAATATGGTGAAAAATCAGAAAGTAATGAAACTATCTTAAACAAAACAGACAATATTATAAATTATAATAATGGAGAAAAATATGAAAGCCAAGAGGGAACAACAAATATTCAATTAGGAAGTACATATAATTTTATAGATAAAAAAGTTATATATACAATAGAAACACCTGATTCTGCAGCAGAATATGCTCCAATTGGAAGAATATATTTAACAGTAGAATATGATAGCAAAGGTAGAGTACAAACAGTAAATGGACAATCTTCAAGACTTATTAGTGCAACTAAAGGTGGAGATCACGTAATAAATGCAGTTATAGGATATGGAGATATGGACTTCTATACAATAAAAGTTGTAACAGAAGGAACAAATAATGTAAGAATTAATAATTCTAAGTTTGATATTACATTAACTCAAGATGGAAATGAAGTAGAAACATATAAAGATCTATTAACTCAAGATAAATTCATTAATAATACATTAATAGAGCAAGGTATAATTGAACTAAGAAAATTAAAATATGAAGGAAATATAAAACTTACATTAAATGAAACTGAATCAGCAGAAGGTTATAGTACAGAGCCAACACCAATGCCATTAGATATAGAATTAGAAGCTAGATTAGACAAAACAGACCCAGATAATATAAAATTAGATGTAAATAATATAAACTCACCAAACGCTACTGTAAATGTAAATAGAGATACAAGAACAATTGAAATTATTATAGTAAATACACCAGCAATAAAATTAGAATTGAATAAACAAGACAATTTTGGAAACTCAATAATTGGAGTAAAATTCAATTTACAAATACAAGAAAAAGATTCAACTAATATAGAAAGTTTAGGAGTTTTACAAACAGATGATATGGGAATTGCTATATATGACATAATAAATAAATATACAAACAAAACTATCTTAATAAGATTAGACGAAATAATGGATGCCGCAAATCAAGTCTTTAAACCTATTGACCCAATAATACTTGAAGCATATATCAATTCAAAAGGAAAAATACAAGAAATACAATTAAATAGTGGTAATGCTAATGCAACAGTTACAAACACTGAAAGCAAAATAAGTATGAATGTAGTAAATACATTAAAAGAAACAGAAAAACCATATACAATTGATATTACAAAAGTAGATGGAAATGACCATAGAATAAAACTACCAGATGTATTATTCCAAGTAAGAGTAACACCTTCAGTAGGTATATCTGTATACAAAGCTGTTTATACAGATGAAAATGGAAATATAAAACTAGATGGACTAATAGGAAGTGGAGAAATAGATATAGAATTAAAAGAGGTATTAACACCAGAAGGATATATAGTAGGGGCACAAGATGGATATTATTACTATAAAATAAGAAAAATAAACGATTCATATCAGAAAATATCAAGTAATGCAGAAGATTCTTTATGGAAAATAGACAACAATAATAAAATAGTTTCAATATTAGTAGAAAATGAAGCAGAAAAAGTAGGAATGGCAATTGAAAAAGTTGACAGAAGAAATAGTGACATAAAAATAAAAGGCGCAAAAATAAAACTTGTAAATGCTTCTACATCAAAAGAATATGAATCAATAACTGATGGAAATGGAATAGCATATTTCTTATTAAATAAAGGAGAAAATATAGTAGAATACAAAGTGCAAGAAATAGAAGCACCTCAAGGTTATGAATTAGACAACACAATAAAAACATTATATATACAATATGATTCTGAAGGAAAAATATTAAATAGTATTGAAGGGGACGGCTTGACATTTTTAGAAAGAAGTGATAATTATATAAAAGAACAATTATCAAATGAGCAAAAATCATTAGGAATTGAACCATATAATATACAAATTATTAATGTGGATAAGCAAGACAATTCAATAGTAATACCAGACTCTACATTTGATATAAATATTATACAAAGTGTAGGACCAGCAAACATAAATATAACAGCAACAACAGACAATAATGGACAAATAACAGTTCCTGGAATCAATGGTGCTGGAGACATAACAATAAAATTAGTAAATAATATTGCAGGAAATGGATATGCTATAAATGCTAATAACAATGAAGTTAAAATAGCAAGATTAGAAGAAACAGGAACAACATCAATAGTAGAACAAAATAATATATCAGCAATATATGATGATGCAAATAATCTATTAAAAATTTATGTTGAAAGCGAAAAAGAACAAAACAAATATACATTTAAATTAAATGTAATAGACAGAGCTACAGGAAAATTAATTACAGATACAAACGCTAAATATAAGCTAAATATAAATGACATAGAAATAGATAAAAATGTAGATAGTGAAGGTAAAATACTACTTAAAGGATTAGACATAGAAGATATTCCAAGTTTTGTAATATCAATACAAGAACAACAAAATCCATTAGGATATGTTTCAATAAATGATGAACAAGCAATTGAAATTAATGTAGATGTTGCAAGTATTTATGACACAAGAATTTTAAAAGATGTCACTGTAACATCAGGTAATAATATACAATTAGGAAACACATCATCAAATTGTGTAGAAATAAACTTATTATATGATTCAGATGGCTCAAAGATATACTATATTAAATCTGATATATATACAGTAACAGATAAAACAATTGAAGACGTAAAACAAAATACTACAGCACAAGACTTCTTATCACACATAGACACAAATGGAACTATGAAGTTATATGACCAAGATGGAAATGAAAAACAAGATACAGACATAATGGAAATAGGTGATAAACTAAAGGTAACATTTGATGGAATAGAGTATGAATATGAAATTTTAGTAATAGCTCCTTATTATATTGAATCTGACAAATATACAATAACAGAAAATACTATAGAAGAAGTAGAGCCAAATACAACAGTAGAAGATTTCTTAGCAAATATAGACACAAACGGTACTATGAAACTATATGACCAAGATGGAAATGAAAAACAACCTACAGATATGATAGAAACAGGAGATAAACTAAAAGTAACATATGATGGAACAGAATATGAATACGAAGTTTCTGTAAAAGAAGAACCAAAAGATCCTTACTATATTAAATCTGATGAATATACAATAACAGATACAGAAATTGGAGAAGTAGAACCAAATACAACAGTAGAAGATTTCTTAGCAAATATAGACACAAATGGAGATATAAAAGTATATGACAAAGATGGAAATGAAAAACAACCTACAGATATAATAGAAGCAGGAGACAAGGTAAAAGTAACATACGATGGAACAGAATATGAGTACGAGGTTTCTGTAAAAGAAGAACCAAAAGATCCTTACTATATTAAATCTGATGAATACAAAGTAACAGAAAGCACCATAGAAGAAGTAGAGCCAAATACAACAGTAGAAGATTTCTTAGCAAATATAGACACAAATGGAGACATTAAAGTATATGATGCAGAAGGCAATGAAAAACAACCAACAGATGTAATAGAATCAGGAGATAGAGTAAAAGTAACATATGATGGAACAGAATATGAGTACGAAGTTTCTGTGAAAGAAGACAAGCCAGATGAAGACTATTATATAAAATCTGATATATATCTAGTAACTGAAAAAACAATTGAAAGAGTAAAACCAGAAACAACAATAACAAACTTCTTAGCAAATATAGACACAAATGGAGATATGAAAGTATATGACTTAGAAGGCAACGAAAAAACAGGAGAAGACTTAGTAGGAACAGGTTATATATTGAAATCAACATACAAAGGAGTTGTATATGAATATCAAGTTGCAGTATTAGGAGATTTAGACGGAAACGGAAGAATCACAGCAACAGATATATCAATGTACAATCAAGTAATGATAGAAAAAATACAGTTAAATGAAATACAACAAAAAGCAGCAGACTTAGACTTTAATGGTAAAGTAACAGTAACAGACTTCTCTACAATTAATAAAGTTTTTGTTGGAACAATAATACTTTAGTAAAAATGAAAATAATATAATAAAAGAAAGGAGAAAAACAAATGAAGAAAAAACTTATCAGCATTAGTTTAATGATAACTTTATTAATAACACTATCATTATCAGTAGTAAATGCAGAAACAAATGTTAAAATGCAAATAACAAGTAGTTCTGAATTAACTGCTGGGGGAACAGTAGAATTAATTTTATCAATAACTAATATAGATGCTGGAGATGGAATAGACGCTGTAGTAGGAAAAGTAAACTACGACAAAAATATTTTTGAAGAAGTAACAGAAGAAAATTTTGAAGGACAAAACAGATGGAATAGTCCAACATTTAACACAGGAACACAATTATTTACGACTTCTAGAGCTTCTAAAGTAAAAACTAGCGGAAATGTTATAAAAATAACATTAAAAGTTAAAGAAGGAGTTACAGCAGATTCAACTACAGTAACTATAACAAACATTGTTGTATCTGGAGGATCAGTTGCAACTGGTGGAACAGGAGATATTAACGTATCAGATGTTTCTGCTAAAATTAACAAAAAACAAGAAGACAATAAACCAGATGAGAATACAGTTCCAGATTTTAATAGTATCATTGATAATACAGTAACAGATAATACAATAAATGATAACAACGTTAATAACAATAATATTAATGATAATAAAATTGTAGATAATGGTGATAAAAATAATAATAAACCAACTAATAATAACCAAAATAATGGATCAAAAAATACAGTAAAACAAAATACAGAATCAAATAAGATATTACCAAAAGCTGGCGTAAAACAAAACATCGTAATCTTTACAACAATTTTAGTAATAATTGGCATATTTAGCTATGCAAAGTACAGAAACATTTCTAAAAATGTTAAATAAAAATAAGGCAGGATTTTACATCCTGCCTTTAAAAATTAAATGAGACATTTGGGACAGTCAATGTTTGTCTCACATTTTTGTCGAAACTTGTCTTATTTTATATGGTGGCTCTTTAATATATATGGTAATTTTTTTATTACGTTCAAAAAGAAATTGTAATATAAGAAGTAGGTTGATTTTACTTAGGTTAAAGGGAACATATCTAATATTTTTCCATGAACATTCCTTAACTTCTTATATAACAATTTCTAATTTTCACTTCAATCAAGCATTACTATATATATTTAAAGAGCCACCATATAAAATAAGACAAGTTTCGACAAAAATATGAGACAAACATTGACTGTCCCAAATGTCTCGTTTAAAAATCACGAAACTTAAATTTAAAAAATATTGACAATTATTAATAAATTGATATATACTTGGAAAAGATATAACAAAAGAAAGGAGAAAATAATGAAAACAAATTTTAGAACAAAACTTACAAGTATGCTAGTAATCATAACAGTAGTACTTATGATGGCAACTATTGTATTTGCAGAAGGAACAAATTATACAGTAGGAATGTCATTAACAAGTAGTTCAAAATTAAAAGAAGGAGATACTGTTATAGTTAAAGTAAATTTAACAAATATTAATGCTGGGGATGGAATTGATACAATAACTGCAAAAATAGATTATAATGAGGAAGTATTTGAAGCATTAACAACTCTAGATATGGTAGCAGGGTCAAATTGGATGCCATCATATTCAAATACATCAAAAATATTATCATTACAGAAGAGTTCAAAAGTAAAAACAGCAGAAACAGTATTAACAATAACATTAAGAGTAAAATCAACAATAAAAGTTGATTCAACAACAATAACATTAAAAGATATAGTTGCATCAGGAGGAAGAATTGCTGATGGAGGTACAGGAGATATAACAGTTAATAATGTATCTACAATAATAAGCAAAGAAAAAACACAAGAGCCTGAACAAAATGATACAAATACAGTTGGTGGACAAGATACAATAACTACACCAAATACACCTAACGCATCAAATAATTCAAATAAACCAAATACAACTGGAACAAACAATATGTCTAATAAAACAGCAAAAGATAATACAATTACAAAAACAAATTCACTACCAAAGGCAGGAAGCAATATGTATGGATTAATAGTAATTGTTATAATAGCAATAGTTGCAGTATTCAGTTATATATTATATAGAAGATTAAAAAAAGATGTAAAATAAGAGATAAGGAAGTTGTCAAAAAAATTTGGCAACTTTTTGTAAATAGTGGGAATAAAGGAGACAAATATGCTTATAAATTTTATATTAATTATAATAGGTTTCATTTTATTAATAAAAGGAGCAGATTTTTTAGTAGATGGGGCAAGTGAAATAGCGAAAAAATTTCATATACCAGAAATAGTAATTGGGTTAACAATAGTAGCAATTGGTACATCAATGCCAGAACTAGTGGTGAGTATAACATCAGCGCTAGAAGGACATTCAGACTTAGCAATAGGAAACGTAGTTGGAAGTAATATAGCAAATATGTTTCTAATACTAGGAGCGTGCTCAATAATAAGACCACTAGTATTTAAAAAAGAAACAAGAATATTTGAAATTCCATTCACTATATTTGCAACTATATTACTATTCTTTTTATGTATAAATGGAACAGAAGAAAACATAAATACAATTATAAGACCAGAAGGAATAATCTTATTAGTATTTTGCATAATATTTATAATTTATAACCTAATAATGGCCAAAAAAGGAGAAAAATTTGACCAAGAAAATAACTTAATAGAAATAAAAACATCTGACACCAAAATAGTATCCATATGGAAGTCAATATTAGAAATAGTAATAGGAATAGTAGGCTTAAAAATAGGAGGAGACTTAGTAGTAAATGGTTCAGTAGAAATAGCTAGATTAATAGGAATAAGTGAAAAATTAATAAGTTTAACAATAGTTGCATTTAGTACAAGTTTACCAGAATTAATTACATCAATTGCAGCGACACGAAGAGGTGAAACAGATATGGCAATAGGAAATATAATTGGTTCTCAAATATTTAATATTTTACTAATTATAGGTTTATCTGCAACATTATTCCCAATATCATATTCAAAAAGCTATGATTCAGATATAATTTTATTAATAATAGGATCGATTGTGTTAGCTCTATTTCCATACATAGGAAAGAAAAACCAAATGACAAGAGGTAATGGGATTATATTTGTTTTAACATATATTTTATATTTAATAGAAATTGTTTTATCTAAACATTAAAAAATAGTTTGAGTCTTGATATTTTTTTGAGACAATTGGGACAGTCAATGTTTGTTTCATATTTTTTGTCGAAACTTGGCTTATTTTGTATCTTGGCACCTTTTCTTGTGAGCATTCCCCAAGGTGCCAAGATACAAAATAAGCCAAGTTTCGACAAAAAATATGAAACAAACATTGACTGTCCCAATTGTCTCAAAAAATTGCGAAAACTTAAAAGGAAAATAAAGGTTGAAAAAAAACTGAATTTGATATATAATATTAAAGAAAATTATAAAAAAAGAGGTAAATAAGATGGGGTTAAGAGATATAAGAGTACCAAAAATGAAATTTAAAAAAATGAAAATGAAAATGGATATGGTAGAAGAACTAAATGAAATCGACTATGAAAAAATAGAGAAAAAGAACTTAAAGAAAAAGAGAGAAACACCATATGAAGACATGACACATTATAAGACAGTAAAAGAATTTTTTTTGAAATCTGTAAAAGAATATCCAAATGGTGCATGTATATTAGAAAAACCAAATCATAAAGAAGAATATAAAACAATAACATATAAAGAATTTGGAGAAGATGTATTAGCATTAGGGACAGCTCTAATAAATGTTTTAAATTTAAAAGGGAAAAGAGTAATAATTATAGGAGAAACTCAATATGGTTGGTATGTATCATATATGGCAATGCTTTGTGGAGTGGGTATAGCAGTACCAACAGATAAAGAACTACCATTAAATGAGTTAAAAAATATTATTAGAAGGTCAAGAGCATCAGCAATAATATATTCAACAAAAAAAGAAGAAGAAATAAAAAAGATTAAAGAGGAAATGCCAGATATAGAGTATTTTATTGAGATGAAATCTGATAAAAAAATAGAAGAAAAAGAGGCTGGACTAGAACATCTAATTGAATTAGGAAAAAATATAATCAAATCAGGAAACAATGAATTTGAGAAAATAGAAATAGACCCAGAAGAATTTAAAATATTATTTTTTACATCAGGAACAACATCAAATTCAAAAGGTGTAATGTTAAACAATAGAAATTTAGCTGAAAATATAAATGCTGTATCTGCATATGTAAAGTTATACCCTATAGATAGATTATTTTCAGTATTACCATTACATCATTGCTATGAATCAACAATAGGATTTTTGCTTCCTATTGCATGTGGTTCTTCTATTGCAATATGTGAAGGATTAAAATATATTGTGCCAAATTTACAAGAAGCAAAACCAACAGCAATTTTAACAGTTCCACTTTTAGTAGAAAGTTTACACAAGAAAATAAATGAGAAAATAGTAAAAAGTAAAAAAGATAAGATTGTAAACACAATGATTTCTGTAACAAATGCATTAAAAGGTGCAGGAATAGATATCAAGAAAAAGGTATTTAAGGAAATTTATGATAATTTAGGTGGAAACCTAAGAATAATAGTTTCAGCAGCTGCGCCAATAGATAAGAAAGTAGGTGTGTGGCTAGAAAATATAGGTATTACATTTTTACAAGGATATGGTCTAACAGAAACAGCTCCAATATCTGCATTGACTCCAGAGTATAAGACTTGCGTTGGATCAGCAGGAAAAGCTATTGTTCAAGCTGATATAAAGGTAAAAGACCCAAATGAAAATGGTGAAGGAGAAATATTAATAAAATCACCTACTTTAATGATGGGATATTATGAAGATGAAGAAGAAACCAGAAAAGTAATTGATGAAGATGGTTATTTTAATTCTGGTGATATTGGTTATATTGATGATGATGGCTATATATTTATAACTGGTAGAAGTAAAAATGTTATTGTTACACAAAATGGTAAAAATATTTATCCAGAAGAAATTGAAATGATTTTAGATAAAATTGATGAAATTAAAGAGTCTATGATCTATGGTAAAAAGCCTGATGAGAATAGCAAGAAGGAAGAAAAAGAACTTATTATTACTGCTAGAGTTATTCCAGATTATGAGAAAATTGAAGAACTGTATGGCAAGCTTTCAGAAAAGGAAATTTATGATATTGTTTGGAAGAAGATTAAAGAGGTTAATAAACAGTTGACTTCTTATAAGTCTATAAAGTCTTTGGAGATTAAAGAGGGCGAGTTCGAAAAGACTTCTACTATGAAGATTAAGAGATATAAGGAACTTAATAAAAAATAAATTTTTATTTATAGGAATTTTTTAGGAAATTTAGCATATAATATAATTGGGTTTTATATTATTATGCTAAATTTTTTGATAAATTTTAAAATTGTATTGACAAATAAGCTATTTAAGTTGTATAATTTTAATTGTTCAAATATCGCGGGGTGGAGCAGTTGGCAGCTCGTCGGGCTCATAACCCGAAGGTCGCAGGTTCGAGTCCTGCCCCCGCAACCAATTGAAAATAAAGGCTTTTGCAGAAATGTAAAAGCCTTTATTTTTGCTAAAAAACCTATAATAATTCAAGAATAATTCAACTTTGCATAAAAAAAGCAGTTAAGTTTGATCTTAATTGCTACATTTTTAATTTAAAATTTTTTATTGATCCGCTTCTTTAATTTATTTTTTAGTGATAACTATTTCTATATTATGCACTTCAGCAATTTTATACAATGTATCTATATAATATCTACTTCTACCCGCTTCGTAATCTTGTATTGTTCTTTCAGCTTTGCCTATACTTTTACCGAACTCTTTCTGAGTTAATTCTGTCCATTCTCTAATAATACGAATAACATCTTTCGGCTCGTAATCGCTCAAACATATTTTCAACTGCATTTCCTCCATTTTCTTTTACCTATATTATTGACATTCTAGCAGTAAAAATGTATAATTTGAGAGAAAACCACGTTGATAACGTGCGTAAATATTTTGTCTAATAAAAGGGGGAGAATAAAAGATGTTTTCAATGTATGGTGGAAATGGTAAAACTTGGGTAGAAATGACACCAGAAGAACAAAAAGTTTGCTTGATAATAGTAGGAATAATGGCTTTAGCATTGGTTGTTTATGGAATATACTACTTTTTCAAGAATAAAAAAGATAAATAAAGTGTAAATTGTTGTTTTTTATCGAAAATTATAATATACTTATACTAGATATAATAAAAGAAAGGAAAATTTTATATGTATTGTAATAAGTGTGGTGCAAAGATACTAGATAATAGCTCATTTTGTAATAAATGTGGAAATAAGATAGAACAAGTAAGTACTAAAACTTTAAATAATGAGGAACAAGATAAAATATATGCTCAACAATCTGGAATAAAAAAAGAACAAAAAAATAAAACAAAATCTTCTAAGAAAAAAACTATTATATGGATTATATGTTCAATATTACTTGCGGGGATATTGTTATCAATATACATTATGAATGATATTCATCAAACAGCAGAGCAAGATCAAATGAACGAATTGCGTTCAAATATTGTAAAACAATATAATACATTAGGAATAAGTAAAACAGTACAAGATTATATGAATATGTCAAAAGAGGAGTTACAAGAGGAACTAGAGAAAATAAGTAAACAGGTAGATGAATTTATAGAATTAAATGAAAAATATGAAAGTGTTATTGCAAATGTAGACTATATAGATTATAAGTTTAAACTTGGAGATATGGGCTATCAAAAAATAGATTATAACACAGGTAATGCGGTTGTAGTAATACCAAAAAAAATTGTAAAAACAGATAAGATTTTTCATATAAATACATTGAATGATAAAGTAGATACAATTTGGTGCATTGTAGAATTTTCTTATGATTATACAAATGGTACTAAATTAAGAGCAGGTACAAACACTTTGATAGGAAATTTAAAAATAGATGTTGAAACTGAAAATGTAACTGTATATAGCCCACTAGATTTTGATAATGGTGTTGTTACATATTCTGACTTATATATGCCTGCTGAAAATCATATAATAGCTATGAAAAACACTGCTCATAATTATGTTATATATCCATATAAATTTTACACCAGAGAAACTGTACAAATGTTATTTGGAAATCAATTACCAGAAAATAAGCAATCGAATAGTGAAATAAACAAAGATGACAATAGCAATAATGAAATAAATTCAAACGATAATGTTAATAATACAGCAACTAATAATAATGATTATTCAAATAATAATGCAATAGATAATACAAATGCTATGGAAAGAGAACAATTATTAGCGAACTTTGATTTTTATAATGCAAGAGGTTTTATCTTACTAACAGAAAAAGAACGTCAAGAATTGGAAACATTCAGTAATACAGAATTAAAAGAAAGAATGGATAAAGTTGAAGAAAATATTAATACTCGTGTTGAATATAATAATAAATATTCTGACAGGTTGAATGAAATCTTTGAAAAAGAAATTAATGTTGAATTAAAATCAAGTGAAGATACGCATTATACATATATGCCGTCAAATAATACACAACCTAAAGCTCAAGTTGAATATGTTGCTATAAATGAAAATGGCATTGGTACAATTTATTATTCAGTTGAAATGGATTTAATCATAACAGATAAAAAGCAAAATAATGAAGAAAAAATTTCAACAAAAAAATATTACAAAGCTAATAATATTAATGAACTTAATGGAACTATAAAAATTGATAATTATAATACTCAAGCTGTACAAGATGAAATGAATAATGCTTTTTCTGGAAAAACAATTATGGCTCACTATGCAACAGGAGATGGCTATAATTTTTATAATGCAGAGAAGCATTTAATATATCGTTTGCCATACAGTTTTGAATAAGAAATAAAAAAATAGTAATTTATAAGGAGAATTTTATATGTATTGTAATAAATGTGGAAATAAAATAAGTGATGAAAGTGTATTTTGTAATAGATGTGGAAGTAAGATAGAACAAGTAAGTACACAATCTGCGAATGAAAATCTGCAATCACAAAATACTGTAATTGATAACTCAATTAAATCGAATAATGAAAACATAAATGAAAAACCAAAAGCAACAAAAAAGACTAATGCTATTATAATAATTGCTATTATAGTTATTGGCTTAATATTGGGTGTTGGTTTTGCAATGTTTAATGATAATTCTAGTGATGATGTATCTGTTAGAATAAAACAAAGTTATGTAACTAGTGATAAAGAAATGAGAATATTATTTTTTGATAATGGCTCTTGTATAATGTATGAGTCAGGTGCAACTCAAGATGAAACATTTCCTGCTCTTTATACAATAGATAAAGAAAATAAAGAAATAATATTAAAATTTGATAATGGCTCAATTTTTGGTTTTGAATATATTAGTTCAACTAGTATAAGACTTGCATACCATATAGAAAATGGGCGAAAAATAACAGATTCAATACTTTTTACATTAGATGAAAAGTTTATGAAATAATAAGTTTTGATGTATTGCATAACACCGAATATGAAATAAAATGAGAATATAGAAAACAATAAAATCGCCTACTAAACTTAATTAGTAGGTGATTTCTTTTTATATGTAAAATTTTCTTTTTTTAGTGCTTCTACTGTTCCATAAATGATTTTATAAATTTTTGATATGGTACAAGCTTCGCTTTGTGTTATATACATTTTATCACGAGAATTACCAATAATAGCACAAACTATCTCTTTAGCAACATCAGCTGAATGTTGTGTAGAGTTTTGTTGATCCTCTTTGATAATGCGAGAAGTGGTTTGAACAGGTTTCTTTTCCGCTTCCTTAACAATAGTGGTAGTAGTGTTTGGTATAGTATTTTTGATTTCTGTTATTGATCCCATATATAAATATCCTCCTTTTAATTTAAAAATTATTAATTTGTTTTAGTTCTACATTTTCTGTTCCGTATTTTTCTTCTAATTTTCTGGTTAAGTTAAAAACACTTGTAGATATTCCACCAACATTATTTGGAACTAATATAGGAATTGTTATTTCTTGCTTGTTTTTACCTAGTAAGTATGTAACTTCTATTTTGGTTTTCTTGGTATTCATAGAATATTCCCTCCTTTTAAAAATATTTTTGGGTTACGTTACGAATTAGGTAACCCATTATTGTTTTTACGAAGCTGTAAGAGTAGTAGCTGTATGTTAGATGGTAAAATAATTTTTCTCTTAGGTTTATCGTTAATATCCTTACATACTTTTGTTTTAAATCCGCCATAATCCAATATCACGGCTAAACTTGTTCCTACTAACAGGTAGCTGATCTTTGGTAAATGTATAGTAGAAGTAGTATCTATATACATCTTCAAAATATTCATTTAAGATACTAGGATTGTTTTTGTCCTGAAGAAAGTCTATAACTGTCTGATCCATAAAATTTTACCTCCTTTTATGTGTATATATTAAATTACTGTTTTTACTGATATTAGCGATACTAATATATTGATGTTCCTTTATATATAGCAGTTTTAAGCATTTAGCATTCAAAACTTTACTGATACTATTACCGTTCTTACTGATATAGTTCAGTACGGTAAAAACAGTAAAAACGGTAAAACAGTAGTATCAGTATAGACTATTCTTCTTGCTTGAAGTCTATATTTCTAATAAATTTATGAAGCCTCTTTCCGTTTTTTCCGATTTTCAGGCGGTGCTTCATATAGTATGCCATCATAGGAATGTAGAAGAGGTGCTAAGGATCTTATCTTTTTTGATAAAACAGCAGGGGTAGGATCAGCATACTCTCCAAAGAACTCAAAGCACTTATTGTTTATGTCAGTAACTGTTCCCTCATAGTTATTTCCGCTTCTTTCTAGCAATTTCTTGATTGTTTTTACAATGACATCATTTTCGTAATTGTTCCATTGATCTTGTAAAATCTGGCTTTCCAAAGTACCTATCATTCGCCATTTAAACGTAGTTTTGTCAAACTCAAGCAAAAACTCCTCTTCCTCAATATCTCTTCCTGTCATACTTAATAAGGTTTGATTATCAGTTCTTTTCTCTCTGTCTAGTATAAATATGGTATCACTTGCACCCATAATAGCATTTGTGCCAGATATTCGAGAAAACACATCTCCTGTATCGCCCATTTTCCTTAGATGGTGTACTAGCAATATACAGATATTCTTTTCATCTGCAAAAGACTTTAAAATGCCTAAATCCTTATAGTCATTGCCATAAGCACTATCGCCTTTAGATGAATTACCTCTTATTTTCTGTAATGTATCTATAACTATCAAGCTAGTATTGGGCTTAGCTGTGATGTATTCTTCTAACTGTCCTACTAGATTATTGTTTATACTTTCACAAGTTATGGAAAAGTCAAAGTTAGGAGATGGAACTTTACCTTTTAATATTTTATTCATTCTGTCTTTTAATCTTAGTAAACTATCCTCTAGTGCTAGATATAAACAATTGCATTGATTAGTATTTCTGTTTAAAAACTTCTCTCCACTTGCAACGGATAAACATAGATCAAGCATTAGCCAACTCTTGCCGATATTTAGGTGGGGAAGCAATTAGGTTTAATCCCTGAGGTAGCATATTATCCACGATAAACTTAGTTGGCTCTAATTCTTTATTGTGCAACTCTATTGCGGAGATTGTTTGAAGCGGTTTACTTTGCTTTTGTTCCGCTTCAATATTTCTTGATAGTACACTATTTATCGTATTATTAAGTTCTCTGAAGTCTAAAGGATCAGTAAATATATTATTATTTATAAATTCGCCTATTTCCTTAATGTCTAGTGTTGGATATTTTCTTCTAACATTACATAGATGGCTAAATATACTATTATTTCTACCATCTCCATCACACATATTGCTTAGATTTTCTTTGTTTTTTCCTAAAGGGTATAAGATGTGTGGTAATTCTGGTAAATTGGTTAAGTCTAGTTCCTGACTTCTATTTCTTTCAACTCCATTTTGTTTAACTACAACATAAGAGTTGTTGCCTGTTTTATAATCAACTTGAAATCCTGAAGCGGTTATTACATCTGATACAGACTTAACGGTAATTTCTTGAGGTTTTTTATAATAGAAATGTATTCCTCTAGTAGTTTCTACATTTAAAGTAGGATAGGTGTTTTTTATGTACTCTATGATGGATTGTTCTTTAGCTTGATTATCTCCATCAAAATCTACAACAATGGTATCAGGATTAAGTAGCAATCCTGCATTTTGTAAACTATCCATTGTAGGATAATTTACATTAAACTTAGTTATAGCTTGTTTTTGTGCATTTAGTTCTATATATTTATTCAACTTGTTTACCTCCTTTACACAACCTAGATGTAGAAGAGGCTTTTATATAATCACATAGCTTGTACAGATCAGCTTCAGAAATAAATACACGGTTATACCTTTTTAAAGCTTTGAAGTTCCTATCATTCTTTACTACTGTTATAACTTGTTTGTTTTCTGTTTCAAAGATAATAACTTCTGCATATTCATTTATAGACATTATATTTACCTCCTTTTAATCTTCAAAGGGAAGCGGTGGGATATTATCTATCTTTTTTAGAGCCTCTTCAATATTAAGTTTCAACATAGTTAGATCCGCTGTAACTTCATTGTATTTTTTGTCCATTTCCTCTTTAAGCTTGTTATAATTTATTTCTTGTTCGTCCATCACTTATATACCTCCTTAATTTCTAAATCTGGATAGTTATATTCAAACAGCTTCTTTTTTAGCTTGTATATTTGAGTTTTAAAGCCGTTTGACATCTTCAACTATGTATTTACCACTTTCGATACAAAAATAACTAAAATCGGCAAAATAAGACGTTTTTCTATAAACTTTGTTGCCTTTTTTGAATTTAGGTATAAGTTCATAGCAAGGTTGAAGTTTGAGATCCTTTATTTCTCCGTTTCTGCTTCATCAGCATTAATTCTTTATATCTTTTACCGTTCAAGTTTGCTATCAAATACGATACCATCAATAATAATTTTTCTGTTATTAAATTTTCCTCTTTTCTTGTAGTTCATTGTTTTTTACCTCCGCTTCAAAATTATTCTTACTATCGCCTATGTTAAGATACTCTGTTAGTTTTCCAATGTTAATTAAGTATCTATTACCTGCTTTTACAAAGACAATTTTTCCGTTGCAAACATAGGCTTCTTATGTAGTGTTTTGGTAAATTAAATTGTTTAGCTGTTTCATTTATTGTAAGCATTGTGGGTAATTCATTCATTCTACATCTCTCCTTTTAGTTCTTCTATAACGGCAAGTATTTTTTGCTTTTCTGCTTCTGACAACTCTCTTCTTGCTAACATTCTTGAAAACGATGTTTCAGCAATTCCTAAAGCTGAGGCGACTTCATATCCTTTAACTCTTGCATTGTTCATCTTTATTCTTATGTCGATATTTTTCATTTTTCCACCTCCTTTTAGTAAATTATTGTTGACTTATTTCCATATATGGTATATAATAATTATAGTCAATAAAAAAGAATAAGTCCAGACAATTAAAATATTTATTTTTGACTAAAAATACGAAGCGGTAAATAATATTTGCCTAATGGAGGGGTTATGAGTAGCAAAGAATATGTAATGAATGTTAAAAAAACAGCGGAAAGGCTAAGAAAACTAAGAAAGGAGAAAAACCTATCTTACAGTAAACTGGCTGAAAAATTAGTCGATAAGTATAATCTGAAAACAACAGCAGAGTCGTTAATGGCTTCGCTAAAAAAATACGAAGCAGATGAGTGCAATGTTAGTTATGGATCAGTAGGAGGTATGGCAACTAATACCTTATATATGTTAGCTGATTACTATGAAGTTTCTGTTGATTATTTACTAGGGTTATCTAACCTAAGAAGCATAGATGATAATTACAGAATAATTTATAACTTTACAGGTTTACCTGATAAAGCCATAGAAAATTTGGGATTATGGTTAGAACGTACTAAAAAAACGGAAGAAACTCAATATACTTATAAAGCATATAAAAAAGCATTTGATATATTGATTTATTTAATTGAAAATGAATTAAATAACTACTTTTTTAATGATTTAACAAACTTTCTATGCTTTAAAGAAAATAATAAGGAAATTATAGACTTAAACCAACCTATTATAAATGATGACTTGAGTTATACTATGACTGTTAAACAATGGGAAACTCTAACTAAAGTCCAACTTGATGAAAAATTATATTCTATAAAAAAAGATATAGAGGAGGGTAAAAAAGATGGCGAATATACAAGCAAGAAAAAATAAAGATGGTAAAATAATTTCATATTCTATTAGAGTTCATAAAGGAACAGACACAACAGGAAAACAATTAAAGCCATATACAATGACATTTAAAGTTGATCCTAATTGGACAGAAATAAAAGGAAGAAAAGAAGCGGAAAAACAAGCAATACTTTTTGAAAAACAATGTAAAACAGGACTTGTAGCAGATAATAGACAGACTTTCAAAGTATATGCAGGATATGTTATGGAATTAAAAGAAAGAACAGGGGTAAAACATTCTACGTTAAGAAGATACAAAAGTTTATTAAAACGTATTACACCATCAATTGGTCATATAAAATTATGTGATCTAAAACCTCAACACATAAATAAATTGTATGAAGAATTATCAGCAGATAATATGAATATAAAAACAGGAGGGAAACTTTCAAACAAGAGCATTGTAGAACATCACAGGCTTATATCTACTATTCTTGCACAGGCAGAAAAAGAAATGCTAATACCTTATAACGTGGCTTCAAGAACTACCCCACCAAAAGTAGAAAAGGTAGAGCCTAACTATTTTCAAATAGAAGATATAGAAAAAATTAAGAATTGTTTAGAAGAAGAACATATAAAATGGAAAACGATTACTTATCTATTACTTACAACAGGGGTTAGAAGAGGAGAACTTTTAGGCTTAAAGTGGGACAAAATAGATTTAAAAAATAATCAGATAACAATAGATAATAACTTATTGTACTCTCCTGAAAAAGGACTATATGAAAGTAGTCCTAAAACATCAACTTCTATTCGTGTAATAGCAATTCCGCAAGAAATAACTAAACTATTAAAGGAATATAAACAATGGTATTTACAACAAAAACTTTTAAATAGTAGTAGATGGAAGAATAGCAACTTCTTGTTTGTAAAAGATGATGGAAGCCCTATGCACCCTGATAGTGTAACAGATTGGCTTAGTAAGTTTGCTAATAGACACAACTTACCTCATATAAACCCTCACGCATTTAGACACACAATGGCTAGTATATTATATTTTAACAATGTAGATAGTATTACAATATCTAAAAGGCTAGGACACTCAAAAGTATCTACTACAAGCGATATATATGCACATATAATAAAACAAGCAGATAGTGGAGCAAGTGAAAAGATTGCAGATGTATTATTAAGATCAGCTAATTAAATAATATTTAAACAATATAAACCTTTATTTTTTGATAAAGGTTATTTTTATTTGCTTATAATGAGTTCAAGAATAATTCAAGAAAGATAAAATAATTCAACAAAAAGTATTAAAAGATATTAAAAGTAAATAATGTAAAATTGTTAATATATAAAGGGTTATAAAAAGATATTAAAAAATAAAAAAAGGGTATTTTAACCCTCATAACCCGAAGGTCGATGGTTCGAGTCCATCCCCCGCAACCAACGATTAAATCGTTCTAAATAGCTTGTATCAATCGATACAGGCTATTTTCTTGATTATAACGAATTTATTTTATATTTAATTTATAAAAACTGTGTTTCACTATAATATTAAGCACTTTCACGGTTTTTAACTAATCTTGATTTTTACATCTACTAAACAATCAACTAAACAAAATTTTAAAATTTATTTTTTGTTTAGTTGATGTTTAGTAAACAGTAGTCAAATGCTTGTATTTCAATAAGCGTAGAGCTTGAATTTGTTTAAATATTGTAAATTGTAAAAATCAATATATTCCATATAAGTATTGAAAATAGTGGATTTTGTAAAATGCCTATAATTGTTAAAAAAACATTATTTTTAAACAACTAGAAAAGCCAAATTAAAAATTGATTTTTAGCCATTTATTTTAATTTTGTTTAACTAATCTTAATTTATATTAAC
>CANPFO010000003.1 GCA_947573555.1 uncultured Clostridium sp.
TACAACTTCTTTTTGAGTGGAATGAACAAATTACCATATATATTTTATATAATAAGGGCTTTGGCAAATATGTATGAAAAAAAGGGGGATAGAGGATTAACCAATTGTACAAAGTGCCTTATTTCTATGGATGTTAAAGCTCGTCTTCTTATCCCCTTTATCTTAAATTAACAAGATTAAGGAGTGTCCCCTAGTCCCTATTTGCAAGGATTTTAAGAAACGCCCCTCTTTCCCTAATTTTCTATTTCTGAAAAATATTCATTTATTTTTACAATTAATTCTTGTTTTACTTCTTCGATATTTTTACCTTCAACTTGTGCACCTGCAAGTGTTATATGTCCTCCACCACCAAGCTTTTCTAATATTATCTGAACATTTATATCTCCTATTGAACGTCCACTGATGCATATTTTACTTCCCATATTACCTAGAACAAATGATGCTGTAACATCTCCAATAGTCAATAATTCATCTGCAGCTTTAGCACATAATAAACTTACATCTTCTGAATCTTCATTATTTATTGCAATAGCTATAGTTTCATTTACAATTTCTGAACTTCTCACTATATTAGCAATTTTATTAAATGATGCTAAATCACTTTGAAACCATTTTTTTACTCTTATTATATCAACTCCACATTTACGTAAATATGCAGCCGCTTCAAAAGTTCTAACTCCTGTTTTAAAAGTAAAACTCTTTGTATCCATCATTATACCAGCATATAAGCTTTCTGCTTCAATTTTCTTTAACTCTACATTTACATCTGTATATTGTAGCAATTCTGTTACAAGTTCTGCAGCTGAAGATGCATATACTTCTTGGAATGTTAATGTTGCATTTTCAATATAATCTGCACTCCTTCTATGATGATCTATTATAACTATTTTATTTGATTTACTTAATATTTCTTGTGATTCTACATAGCTTATTTTATGAGTATCAACAACTACCAATAATGTATTATCATCTATATTTTCTTCTGCCACTTCTTTACTTATAAGTACATCTTCATATTCTGATTCTTCTAATAAACTTTCTCTAAAAGCTTGTAATGTCTGATTATTACTTGTTACTATATATGCATTTTTCTTTAATGCTTGGGCTAATCTATAAATTCCTATACTTGATCCCATAGCATCAATATCTGGATTTATATGACCCATTATCATTACTTTGCTTGAGTCTTTTATTAAATTTTCTAATGCGTGTGCAACAACTCTTGCTTTTACTTTAGTTCTTTTTTCTACCTCTTGAGCTCTTCCACCATAAAATTTGTATATATCATTCTGTCTTATTACTGCCTGGTCTCCACCTCTTCCAAGTACAATATCCATAGCGGTTTGAGCCGATTTATATTTTTCTTTATCAACTTTACCTTCATTTGAAATAGCAATACTTAATGTAAATTGTACTCTTCTTTTTGGATCTAATTCTTTTATTTTATCTAATATACTAAATTTATCTTCTTTAATATCTTCTAAATACTTTTGTTCAAATATATATACATATCTATCTCTATCAGATTTTATCAAAATACCATTTGTATCATTTGTCCATTCATAAATAGCTTTGTCAATTTCTGCTATATATTGTGCTTTTTCTTCACTTTCTAAAACTTGCATATTTTCTTCATAGTTGTCTATCATAATAATTCCAACACAAGATTTTGAGTCATTATATTCTTTTTGTAACTTTAGATTTTCAGTTTCATCTATAAAATATAATATGGCTATATATTCATTAGAGTATTTTTTGGAATTAACAAATTTACCTACTATTTTATATGTTTTTCTATTTGCCTTCATTCTTCTTAAAATTGATTTATCATTTTTATCATTTCTATTTGAAATTTCTTCTTTTAAATCAAATACTAGGTCATTTACAAAGGCATTAATATCTATTTCTTCAAATTCTGAAGCGAATTTTGAACTTTTCCATATAACATTTCCATCTGTTTCTAGTATTATTAGTGGAAATGGGGAATTAATCAAACTAGTTTTTGCTGCTGAATCGACTGTTAGTGTTAAATCTTGTATTGTTTCTGATATTTCACTTTTTCTTTTATTATTAGCAAAATATGTGTATCCCATGACTAATATATATATTATAATAGATGGTATTACGAATTTTATATTTTGCAAACATATTATAAATAACAAAATAAATATTATTATTAAATATATTTTTGTTTTTGAGACCATATTGTCAAAAACTTTTTTATTATTATTTTGCATAAAATTCTCCTTCTTTACTACTATATTTTACTTCTAAATACAAGATTTGTCAAGGTTTCAAGATTTTATGTTAGGGCAATTTCATCGATTATTACAAAATTGTTACAGTTGACAGTTAAATTATATCTGCTAAAGAGTTATAATATATTATTTTTTAGGAATGAATGTGGGGACCAACAAGTTACTGTTTGTAAATAAAATTCGAGAAGCAACTGCACCGCAGAATTTTATCTACAAACTGTTAGCAGTTGGGAATGCATAAAAAATAATATATTATAACTCTTCTAGCTACTCTAATATTTTGAACATAGTTGTCAACCGTAACAATTTTGTAATAATCGATGAAATTACCCTGATTTTATGTTTTGGTTTTTTCGATTGGATTGAGCAATTGGAAAATTTTAAATACTTACTTCTATTTTAACAGCATCTTCCTTTCTTATAGCTATAATTGTCCCTCTAACCTCAAAAGCTCTTGGATCTTTAGAAGGACTAATCAAAACTGGTACAATCTTTGTTCCCTTAACTAGTCCCATATCTAACAATCTTCTTTTTATACTATCTGAACATTTAATTTCATTTACAATTCCAATGGTATTTAAATCTAATCTATCTAAATCTATCAAATTCATTTTTATATAATCCTCCAAAATATTTTCCTATTATATTATATTTTGTCGAAAAATAATTGTTACATCTTATGTTCTCTTTCTAGCATTTCTGCATCTCTATTCATTTCCTCTTTAACATTTTGTACAATTTGTTCTATTGATAGTTTTTCTATATTCTCTTTTATTTCCTTTAAAAGTTTTGCCCTAACTTCTTTTTCTGTAAAAACTTCTTTAATCATTTCTTCTCCTGATGAATTTTCGTAATTATATATGTCTAAAACATATTCATTTATTCCCTCATCCGATAAATGTTCATGTGTTGCAGTACTTTCTATTCCATCAAAATCTTGAACACAGTCTGGATCACATCCTTCTTCTATGTGACCTTCTACCTCATCTTGTATTTTATCTTTTTGATACATTCCCTTATTTCTATTCATTATTTCTCTTAATTCTATAGGTATAACTGGAGTCTGTGAAGTTTCTATTTGTATTCCTACATTCTCATTTTCTTCTAGTGTTTTTTGATACATAAACATATCTATACTTCCTCTATTATTTTCACATCCTATACTAACTCCATTAGTTTTTCTAGTATATACAGATAAATCTTTATTATCTTTAGTAGCTATACCGTCAGCCTTTATTTTTGTTTGTTCTTCACTTGGATTATATCCAACTGTTCTATCTATTTCAAATTCATCATTTAAAACCTTCGCTTCTCCGTTTTTCTTCATTCCAACTAGTGAATACGTCGTATTATTTACTTTAGATTCAGCCTGTACATCTTTCACTTTATCAGAATATACTACATACAAGCTATCATATTCTTCTAAATCAAGTCTTTTGCCTAACGTTTCTTTTCCATCTACCAACTTATTTAAATCTGCCTTCTGAATCCCATTCACTTTTATTCTATCTGTTTGTTTTTTT
Organism: uncultured Clostridium sp.; assembly: GCA_947573555.1. Lineage (GTDB taxonomy): Bacteria > Bacillota > Clostridia > TANB77 > CAG-508 > CAG-269. The sequence continues at coordinate 3,782 of CANPFO010000003.1, forward strand.
GATAAATCTGATTCATCTTTTCCATCAAATTCTTTTTTCTCTTCTTTTAGTTCTTCTATTTCTTTTTCGTCCATTTCATCTAACTTTTTTTGTACCTCTTCTTCAGTCACCTTTCTTCCTAGTTGTGCTGTTAAAATTTCCGCAATTTCTTTTCTGCGTAGATTGTTAAATGAATTTTTTTCAATTTCTTCTTCTGATGTGGTCTCTATTAATTGTTGTACTAATTTAGCTTTTTCTTGTTCTGCGTTTTGGAAATCTTGTCCAAAAACTAAATTATTATTTCCAATTGTTCCACCTATACATCTATCATCTAAATAATAGTTTTTTTGCACTGTAACTCTTTTATTTCCATCCTCAGTATTTTCTATTATTTGTTTTTCGACCATAAATATATTCTCTTTACTAGATATTTGTCCTACTAGTTTTACGTCTTTTATTTTTATCCTTCTATTTTGTGTTTGTTGCCCAATCAATTCATTTTCTAATGTATCTTTAAAATCCTCCAATATTCTCAAAACACTTTTTTCTTTTTTATCCATTATAATTATCTCCTAATCTGTTAAATAAATCTCTATATATTTTATCAACATTCAAATAACTAACCACTGTTATTTTATGATTATTTTCTGTTAGCTTATATGATGTATCATTATTAATATCAGGGCAGCTAACTTCTTCTGTTTCGAACCATTCTTTATTAATCATATAAGCTATAACACTAATATCCCAAATTACTCGTCTTTCTTGAATCCCATGTACACCATCATTATAAAACCTTTGACATAGATAATCACATAACTCATTTTTCCCTTTTATGAAATGTTCTAACTCATAAATTGAAGTTCTTAAATTTGAGGCTACATTTTTGCAAGGTATAATAGTTAATTTTACTTTTGATTCAAAAACTGTTTTTACAGCTTGTACATCTTGATTAAAATTAAATTCTTTATTATGATTATTTAAAAAGCTATTTCCCCCAAGCCAAATAACTTCAATTTTATCTATTATTTCAGGATGTTTTCTTATTGCTACTGCTACATTTGTTATTGCTCCTATTGCTAAAATATAAGTTTTATCATTTTTATTTGCAATTTCAGCTATCTTATTTACTGCATCATTTTCTTCATTATAATCATTTATCATATAATCTGTTGAACCTTTAAATATCTTATGAGTCCAATCAAAATTTAACCAACTACATATTTTAATAATTTCATTATAACTTTTATCTGTTCCTTCTTCTATTGAGATATTATTATCATGATGATATGGAGCTATTGTAATTGCTTCAATATTAAATTTATCTTGTGACTTTAATAAGTATGAAAGATCAAATTGGTCGTCACATTCATTATATATATCTGTATCTAAAATAATATTTACTTTTTTATTTTCTTCTTTTTTACTTAATTTAGATATTTTTTCATATATTTCTTCCCATTTTGAAACTCTCTCTAGATTTTGTTCTCTTTGATTATATCTTGTGTTCATTGTATATACTTTTATACCATTATCTATTAAATCCAAACTTATTCTTACACTATCTTCAATCATTAAATCAACATTATTTTCTATACAAACTTCTGATTTTTCATGCTTATCATGTGTATCTGTAAATATTAGTTTGTCATAAAATATATTGTATTGTTCCAACCATTCTTTTGTTAATCTGTAGGATTTGTATACTCTCCATTATTTCTTCCAGTTATAATATATATTTCATTTCCATCTTCTTTTAATTTTTTTATGTAGTAAGATGCATCTTCTAGTGGTTTTAGCTTTTTTGCAAACTTTTCAATGTTTTCATTATAAAAACTTTTTTCTTCTTTGTCTGTCCAATCGAACATTCCTTTTCTTAAATATTCTGGATTTTCATTTATAATTCCTATATTTCTTAATTCTTTATCATGCTTTAAATATTCTTTTTATAATGTGTCATCAAAATTAGCTATACAATTATCTATATCTATACCTATTCTCATTTCTTATACTCCTTTTATAAAAATATGCTATCACAAAAAATGCTTATTTTCAATATTTATTGGTTTGAAATTTCTATAGATTTATAAGATATTGTTTTACAATTCTTAGTCCTACTCAAAATAGCAGAATAGTAAAAAAGAGTTATAATATATTATAACTCTTTATCAAATATAAATTAGCTATTAAATATTAACACTCTTTTAAAAACAGTATAGCACAAGCTATACTGTTTTAAATCAATTTAATTATTCAGCACTATTTTCTGTTGTTTCAGCTTCAACTACTGTAGCTTCAACAGCTTCTTCAGCAACTGGTTCTTCTACTAAATCTTCTTTAATAATAATTTCTCTATCTTCGATTCTAGCACCAATTTGTTCTTTAGTCTTAGCAGCTTTACCAACTCTATCTCTTAAATAGAATAATCTAGCTCTTCTTGCTTTACCAACTCTAACAAGTTCAACTTTTTCAACTAATGGAGAATGAACTAAAAATGTCTTTTCAACTCCAACACCATAAGAAGTTTTTCTTACTGTAAATGTTTGGTTAACTCCTCCACCTTGAACTTTAATTATAATTCCTTCGAAAACTTGGATTCTTTCCTTATTTCCCTCTTTTATTCTAACATGTACTTTTACTGTATTACCAACTTTTAATTCTGGTACTTTATTCTTAAGTTGTTCGTGTTCTATTGATTTAATAATATCCATTTTAGAATTTACCTCCTTCTTCTATTTGAGCGGTGCCTACTCTGTTTGGCACTTCATTTTCTATTTTTTCTAAAACCTTTTTATCTTCATCAGATAACTCTATTTCATCTAAAAGTTCTGGTCTTTTAGATAAAGTAACTTTTAAACTTTGTTCCCTTCTCCACTTATCAATATTCTTATGATGACCTGAAAGCAATACACTAGGAACTTGTTGATTCTTAAAAACTTCTGGTCTCGTATATTGCGGATATTCTAGAAGTCCATTTGAAAAAGACTCTTCCTTTGTAGAATCATTTTTTAAAACACCTTCTACATATCTACTAACAGAATCAATTAAAACCATTGCTGGCAATTCTCCTCCTGTTAACACATAATCACCAATTGAAATTTCATCATCAACAATCGTATCTATTACTCTTTGGTCTATACCTTCATAATGACCGCAAAGAAGAATCAAATGTTCACATTTTGATAATTCTTGTACTTTTTCTTGGGTTAGCTTTTTACCTTGTGGAGACATATATATAACTTTGGCATTATCTGCTCTTACAGATTCATAAGCATCATATACTATATCTGGCATTAAAACCATTCCAGCTCCACCACCATAAGGAGTATCATCGACTTTCTTATGTTTATCTTTTGAAAAATCTCTAATATTTATTAAATTAACATTTATTAGGCCTTTTTCTTTAGCTCTACCAATTATGCTCTCACTTAAAACTTCAAACATTTCTGGAAAAAGCGTTAAAACATCAAATTGCATCATAACTCCTTCTATTGTCCAAAAGTGTCCAAAAGGGACGGTTCTATTTGGACAAAATTAAATTAATCCTTTTAAAATATGTACAATCATTTTCTTATCTTGTAAATTAATATCTTTAATTACATCAGATATTGCTGGCAATAATAATTGTTTACCAAGTTCATCTTTTATAACATATATGTCACTACTTCCATTATTATATATATCATCGATTTTTCCAAGCAAATTCCCTTCATCAGAATAAACATCTAGTCCCAATAAATCAACAATGTAATATGTTCCTTCATCTAAATCGGGTTCTTCACTCCTATTAACTTCTAAATATAAATTTCTTAAAAGTTCAGCATCTTCTAGCTTATCTATTCCTTTGAATTTAATTAATACCATATCTTTATGATATTTTACTTCTTCAATTATATATTCTTTTCTAATTTTATTAGCTTTAACATATACCTTTTCTAAATAATCATATCTTGTAATATCATCTGTAAATGGCTTTACTTTAACCATTCCCTTTATTCCAAATGTATTAACAATCTGACCTATTTCCAAAAATTCCTGCATAATCATTTCCTCTATTAATCAATAAACTCAATTGTAACTTTCTTTTGTTCTCTCGCACCTATTGATTTAACAACAGTTCTTATAGATTTAGCAAGTCTTCCTTGTTTTCCAATTACTTTACCCATATCTTCTTCAGCAACTTTTACTTCATATACTATAGATTTTTCCCCTTGAACTTCTTTTACTGAAACTGCTTCTTTGTTATCAACAAGGTTTAATATTATAGTTTCTATAATTTCTTTCATCTAAATGCCCTTTCTCAAAATTAAATTATTTTGTTGCATTTTCAATTAATTTTTTAACTGTATCTGTTGGTTTAGCACCATTTTTTATCCATTGAGCAACTTTTTCTTGATTTAAAACTACTGTTGATGGTTTTGTCATTGGGTCATATGTTCCGATTTGTTCAATTATTTTACCATCTCTTGAAACTCTAGAATCAGCTACTACTATATGATAGAAAGGAGCTCTTTTCTTTCCTTCTCTTTGTAATCTTATTTTTACCATTTTTAATTCACCTCCTCGGGATTTAGGGACGTTCCTTTTCTCTCTTTATCAAGGGATTTATAGGACACTCCTTATAATATATATCAACATACAGAACTATTTTATAGTTCTATATAAGTTATCTGTAACTCACATATGTTAGAACAGCTAACTTAAAACTTAATAACTATATTTTAAAATTTTTAAGTGATTTTTCATCAATTCCATTCATTAATTTTTTCATGCCACCATTACTTTTCATTTGTTTCATCATTTTTTGAGTCATTTCGTAAGATTTTATGAATTTATTTATGTCTTGAACTGTAGTTCCACTTCCTTTAGCAATTCTGATTCTTCTACTTGCATTTAAAAGTTTAGTATTTTTTTTCTCTTTTTGTGTCATAGAACAAATAATAGCTTCAATTTTTACAAATTCTTTATCATCTATTTTTAAGTCCTTAATCTGATTCATTCCAGGAATTAACTTTAGTAATGATGAAAAAGAACCCATTTTTTTCATCTGTCTTAGTTGTGCTAAATAATCATCTAAATCTAATTCACTTTTTCTCATTTTCTTTTCTAATTTTTCAGCTTCTTCTAAATCAAATGTCTCTTCAGCCTTTTCTATAACCGCTAAAATGTCTCCCATTCCTAAAATCCTTGATGTCATTCTATCTGGATGGAAAATTTCTATATCACTTAATTTTTCACCAGTTGCTGCAAATTTTATTGGTCTTCCTGTTATCTTCTTAACAGAAAGAGCAGCACCACCTCTAGTATCTCCATCTAACTTTGTCAATACTATTCCATCAATTCCAACCTTTTCATTAAAAGTTTGTGCTACATTTACAGCCTCTTGACCTGTCATAGAATCTACTACCAATAATATTTCATGAGGTCTTACACTTTTCTTTACATTTTGCAATTCTTCCATTAATTCCTCATCTATTTGTAGACGACCTGCTGTATCTAAAATAATTACATCATTTAATTTTGACATTGCAACATTTATTGCTTGCTTTGCAATATGTACAACATCTTTTGACTGTTCATTTGCATATACAGGGATATTTAACTGACTTCCGAACAACTTGCAATTGTTTAATTGCTGCTGGTCTATATACGTCACATGCTACTAATAATGGCTTTTTACCTTGTTTTCTAAACAAATTTGCAATTTTACCTGCAGTAGTTGTTTTTCCAGAACCTTGAAGTCCTACTAACATTACTATTGTTGGTGGATTTGATGAAAAATTGACTTTACTTTCAGTTCCACCCAATAATTCAACTAACTCATCTTTAACTATTTTAATTACTTGTTGACCAGGTGTTAAAGATTTTAATACATCTTGACCTAATGCTTTCTCCTGTATGCTTGATATAAAATCTTTTACTATTTTATAGTTAACATCAGCCTCTAATAATGCAAGTTTTACTTCTCTAAGCATTTCTTTTAAATCTGAATCTGTAATCCTCGCCTTTCCCTTTAACTTCCTAGTTATTTCTTGTAATCTAGAAGATAATCCTTCAAAAGCCATACATTTGCCTCCCTATACTAAACAATTTAATTCTTGTTTGATTGATTCCAAGATATTTGCTACTTTTTTATCAGATGAGTCTTTTTGTATTTTTGCTAATTCTGATAAAACTTTCTTTAGCGTTTCTTCTTGATTTAACATCCTTTTCATAAATAATAACTTTTCTTCGTATTCGAAAAGTTTCTTCTCTCCCTTCTTTATAATGTCTCTAACAGCTTGCCTAGTTATATTATCATTTTCTGCTATTTCTGATAAAGACAAGTCATTATTATAGTAGTCATTTAAGAATTTAAATTGCTTCTCAGTTAACAATTTGCCATACAAGTCACATAATATACTTATTTTCACTTTTTCATCCATAACTACTACCTCTTTTAACATGTAATGCTAATATACTTTACACCTTTTTTGTCGATTTGTCAAGTGTTTTTCTAGAATTTTATGAGACAATGGGGACAGGTTTTGTTTGTCTCACTTTTTTAGGCGGTTTTTGTCGATTTGTGCAAGCGAGAAGTTTTTTTCTTATTCCCAATGTTATTAAGCCTAACTTAAATGCACTAAGATGACATTCCTTAAAATTACTTTGAATAATCGCGGTGGAGCTTTCTTTACAAATAGGCTAGTCCTCTATTTCTATTTTTTCATCTATATTTGCCCCAACCTTTTATTATATAAAATATATATGGTAATTTGTTCATTCCACTCAAAAAGAAGTTGTAATATAAGAAGCCAGAGCCTCTTTCACTCAGGCTAAAAAGCTATATTATATTCCTTTTAAATTGAACAACGAATGTGCCCTGGAATAGATGTAGAAGTTCTTAATCAAATTAATTAGGGAATCTCGCTTCACGAGGGCGCTGATTAATTTGATTTAGAACTTCTAATCTATGTAGGAAACCGAGTTGTGAAATAAAAAAGGAATATAATATAGCTTTTTCCCGTGAACATTCCTCAACTTCTTATATAACAACTTCTATTTTTCATTCCAATCAAGCATTACCATATATATTTTATATAATAAAAGGTTGGGGCAAATATAGATGAAAAAATAGAAATAGAGGACTAGCCTATTTGTAAAGAAAGCTCCACCGCGATTATTCAAAGTAATTTTAAGGAATGTCATCTTAGTGCATTTAAGTTAGGCTTAATAACATTGGGAATAAGAAAAAAACTTCTCGCTTGCACAAATCGACAAAAACCGCCTAAAAAAGTGAGACAAACAAAACCTGTCCCCACTGTCTCATTTCTTGCTAAATTTGTTTAACACAATTCCTACTTTATGAACAATTATAGTTGAATTTTTATTAGCAATATCTTTTCCAAATGCTTTTCCACTAACTGTTATTGCTGATACTAATGCACTTAATACATATTGTATATTAAATGGCAAATTTATTTCAGCTGCTATTTTTATAGCTATCAAAGCACTTATTGCTCCACTTAGTACTCCACAAATATCTCCTATAACATCTGCACATACATTTGCTACTTTTGGTGCATTTTTTATTAATTTTAAAGAATCTTTTGATCCTTCTACTTTTTTTGTTGCTTTTGCATGGAACTCTTGCTCATTTGCTACTGTTACTGCAACACCTATTATATCAAATATTATTCCTAATAGTATTACTAACACTAATATCAATGTTGCTGGAAATAAACTTAAGTTAGATACCCCATTTGTAGATATGTAAGAAAATATTAATGATAATACAAATGTCATTATAAATGATTTTATTACCCATTTCATATTTGATTGTTCTTTTTTGTTTTCTTGATTTTTACTCATTTTTACTTATTTTTCTCTCTTTCTATTTTATAATATAAATTTTTAAATCTAAATTTCTAACAATAAATTAAGGTAAGCCTATAGCTCACCTTTAATTTTTATTGTTAATTTTGTTTAGATGGTAAAAATCTAAGTAAATTTTACGGTTTAGGTCTAGTTGAATTTCTCTACTTCCCACTTAACATTACTGTTATAGCCGTTTCCATTTAAGGGAAATAACTAAAAAATATATTTAGTCACCAGATCGCCACTTAAATCCGTACCTTAATCCTTAGATTTTTAAGCTTTTTGATTAAAGCAAACATTCTAGAAGTTTTCCTTGACATACTTTTACAAATTTACTAGTCTATTTTGCAAATGTAATTTCATATTCCAAAACAATCAATATTTGGCCAAAAGATTAATTATTTTATTAAGAATAATCCCAATACCTTCACTCGAGACAGGCTACGCTATGTATTTCGTGTCTTGGCACTCAACATAGGTTTAACTTAAAATTGTCATTTAAGCCTCCGCAAAACCAGGGATCATATATATGCCATTATATACTACCCTAACCTCTTTACTTCCTGGATACACACAAAACTGGCATTTCGCGCACAAACAAGAAACTTCAACGATGTGCCCTTTAGTGGATTTTTAGCCCCACCCTCATAAATTTAAGTACGACTAGAATAATGCACCATCGTTATATATTATACCATATTTAGAAAAAAATGCCAATTAATTTAAAGTCTAATTTTAATTTATTCGAATTATATCAACCTTATAGTTTGTGTTTTCCTAATATTTCCTTTGTTTATTTCATTAATTCTCTTTTTTTCTTTATTTTATATATTCTAAAATTTTGTCAACACATTCATTTAAATTTATATTTTCAAATCTTTTAGATATTTCTGCTTTTTTAATATTCTCCTCTGAAAAGTCTTTACTATCCTCTATAAATCTCCTGCACATTTCTGTATATTTAGGAATTAATTGTGTCTCTTCTCTTTCTATTGCTCTTCTTAATCTTATGTTGTCTGGTACTTCTATATAAACTGGTAATATTTGGACATTTTCTTTATTATCAAAGTACTCTTTTATTTTCATATAAGATTCTATGGTTCCAAGCATTAACATATCTTTTTTTGCTTTAAATTGGTAGTCATCAATTGTAGTATATGTCCAAGGTCCATATACAGTTTGATATGTCCTTGATTCTATAACTTTATCCTCTTTATTACCGTCAATATAATTTTTCATTTCTTCATCGCTTATAAAATTATATGTTTCTCCTTGAATTTCCCCATTTCTCATTGGTCTTGTTGTATACATTACATATGTATTAATATCTATTTTCTCTTTTAAAATTTTATATATTGTATCTTTTCCCGAAGAACTTTTTCCCATAATATAAATCAGTTTCATTTCACAATTTCCTTTCTCCATTTTGAATTATACTATTTTAATATTTCAATTTCAATTAGTTTTATAGATTTTTATCACTTTTTGTGGTAAAATAGTACTATCTATCATTAATTTTTAACTTAAAAAATATAATTAGAATGAAAGGAATATATATATGAAAAAATTTGAAAATTTTGCAGCTACAGAACAAAATTCAAATTGGGAAAATATGATAAAAAGAGAAGTCCCTTTATACCAAAGAAATAATGACATAAGAAACGACTTTCAAAGAGATTATACAAGAATAATACATAGTAATGGATACAGAAGGTTAAAACACAAAACACAAGTATTCTTTTCACCTGAAAATGACCATATTTGTACAAGAATTGAACATGTTACAAATGTTGAATCTATAAGTTATACTATTGCAGATTATTTAGGATTAAATGTAGAGTTAACAAAAGCAATAGCGGTAGCTCATGATATTGGTCATAGTGCTTTTGGCCATGAAGGAGAAAAAGTTCTATCTCAAATAGCTCAAAAAGATATTGGTTGTACTTTCTGGCATGAGCAAAATGGATTAAACTTTGTTGATAATATAGAATTACTTGAAGATACTAATCAATTTATGCAAAATTTAAATCTTACTTATGCTGTTAGAGATGGCATAATTTCACATTGTGGAGAAATAAATGAAAATTGTATTAAACCTAGAAATACATTTATTAACTTAAATATGTATTCTCATCCTAATGAATATGCCCCATATACTTGGGAAGCTTGTGTAGTTAAAATTTCAGATAAAATTTCTTACATTTGCCGTGATATAGAAGATGCAATTACATTAGGAATTTTAGATAAAAACTCCGATGAACTAAATTCTTTATTAAAAATTAACGAAGATAACAAACTTATAAATAACACTGTAATAATTAATAAATTGATACACGATTTATGTGAAAACTCTACACCAGAAAAAGGATTACAATTTTCAGATGACGCTCTAAATCTAATGAATAAAATTAAAGCATTTAATTATAAAAAAATATACTCATCAGAAAGACTTAAACCTTCAACTAGATATTTTAGTTTAGTTATAAATGAGATATATAATTTACTAAAATCTACCTATGATGGCTTTAATACTTTAAACAATATAGAAAACTTAATTAAATCCTACCCAAAATTATGCTCAAATTTTATTAAATTTATGTACAATTATTACGATTTTGGAAATAGAGAAGAACTATGTCTTAAAAATAAGGTATTATTCTCAATTGACGTCCCTTCTGATTTTTACAAATGCATTCTCTATTATATAGCTGGTATGACTGACAATTTTGCAATTGAAATCTATAACGAAATTATCCATTTTTAAAAAATTTTTCCTCTTTATCAAATCTTTTTTATTATGTAAGCAGCTCCCACCCTATTAGAGACAATGCTGTTAAGTTAAGATTACTGGCAATAATATATTAATATTTTTGTCAAAAACATAGCTAGGGTCTACCATAGGGTCTTTGACTTTAAATATTAATATATTATTGCCAGTAATCTTAACTTAACAGCATTGTCTCTAATAGAAAGAAGAATCAAACTTTTATTATTTGATTCCCTTTTTAAATCTATTATTTTATTACTAATTTTTTATTATTCATTCATCCATTCTTTACCATCAACTATTCTAGCTACTAACATTGAAGAAGCGTCATCTCCAACAACATTAAGAACAGTTGCAGGTGCATCTATTATTGCTGCAATTATCGTTAAAATTGGCAATGCACTTACTGGATATCCCATCATTGTTAAAATAAGCATTTCTGATATTGTTCCTCCACCAATTGGAACAGCTGTTATTAACAAATTCGCAATTAATGCTACACCTAATACTCCAAATATCTCTCCAGCCGTTGCTAAACTTGTTCCAAACAGTCCAACTAAAAACATTATTTTAAATACTGAACCTATAACAGATCCATCTTTATGAAAGCTTGTTCCTAAAGGCACTGTTGTTTCAGCAATATCATCTGGAACGCCTATTTTTTTAACTGATTCTGTATTTACTGGTATACACGCTGCACTTGAGCATGTTCCTAAAGCTGTAAGTGTTGCTGGAATAATATTTTTCCAAAATGCTATAACTCCTCTTTTGCCAGCAGCTATAAAAGCATATATACTATAAATTACACAGTAAAATAATATTGAAACAACTAGATATACTAAAAATGTTTTTAAATATCCTACTGCAATTGTACTACCAAATGTTCCTATAAATGAAGCCATATAGCATCCCAATCCTATTGGGGCATAATACATTATAATCTTAACTATATTATCAACAACTACATTAGCTGATTCTAATACTTTTCTAAATGGTTCTCCCTTTTCTCCAGACATATTAATTGCAATTCCTACCATTACTGAAAATACTAAAAGTGCAATTATATTATCTTTAGATAATAATTTTGAGAAGTCGTTAACAGTAAGTAAATTTACTGTTCTTTGGGCAATTGAAATTTCTTCTGTTTCTTCCTCTTCAATATCTTCTTCAAGAGTTGCTTTTATTAACTCTCCATCTTTTTCATCAACAAGCTTTACAAAATATGAACTTGCAAAACCTATTAAAACTGCAATAATTGAAGTTACTAAAAAGACTAAAATTATTGAAATCAAGATTTTTCCTAATCTCTTTGGTTGTTTCATTTTAGAAATTGCCGTTGTTATGTTTAAAAATATAAGTGGAATAACGATAACTAATAATAGATTTAAGAATAAGTCTCCTAAAGGACTTAATACAGTTGCTTTTTCTTTAAATATAATCCCTACGATGCTACCAACAATTATCGCAACTAAAAGAATAATTGTTGACTTGTAATTTGATAAAAATTTTTTCATAATACTACCCTTCTTTCGTCCACGAAAAATAAAATTCTTCATTTTTACGAAATTCTTATTTTAAGGCAACTCAAAATATAATTATATTTCAAGGATTTGTTATATTATATAAAAAAATATTCTAAATATCAACTATTTAGAATACTTTTTTTAATTTTTCTTAAATTTTTAAAAAATTGTTTTAATATCTCCTCACATTCATCTTTCAATATTCCCTTCTCATATTCAACTTTGTGATTAAATGTATAATCATTAAATAAGTTGAATACAGAACCAACTGCACCAGTTTTTTCATCACTAGTTCCTATATATACTTTTTTTATTCTACAGTTAATTAGTGCTCCTGCACACATAGAGCAAGGTTCTAATGTAACATACATCTCACAATCATTTAATCTCCATGTTTCTAATTTTTTACTTGCTTTCTGAATTGCTAAAATTTCCGCATGATTTGTAGTATCTAACCTTGTTTCCTTTAAATTGTGTGCTCTACTAATTATCTTTCCATCTTTTACAATTATTGCACCTACTGGTACTTCTAACTTATCAAATGCTTTTTTAGCTTCTTTTAAAGCTTCTTTCATAAATTTCTGTTTATCATCCATAACAATCTTTCCTTTGCCTTTTATTATAACATATAATACTTGTTTTTACTAGATTTTTTAGATATTAATAGTCATCTTAATTGTAATATTTACCAAAAATTCAAAAATTCTTATACTTTTTTACTTTATAAATGATATAATAGAACAAAAGTGCACATTAATAATGTTTCCTATAATATAAAAAATGTGAGGTAATGTATATTGAATATAGAAAATTTAGATTTAAGAGAAAAAATTGGTCAAATGATTATAATTGGCTTAGACACAAATTATATAACAGATAGAGTAAGAGAAATGATAACAGAATATAAAATTGGTGGCATAATTTTATACAGAAAAAATTTCAACACATATAAAGAAATGATTAATCTAATAAATGAATTAAAATTATTAAATAAACAAAATAAGATTCCTTTATTTATAGCAATTGACCAAGAAGGTCGGAAGAGTTAATAGAATGCCTCCAGAAATTAAAAATCTACCAGCTGCAAATAAAATTGCTAATCTTAATAATAAAGAAATTATTATTAATTCTGCAAAAATAACTGGAGAAATATTAAAAAAGTCAGGTTTTAACTTAAATTTTGCCCCAGTATTAGATATAAAACGTTTTAATGATAATCATGCTATTGGAGATAGATGTTATGGAGAAACCAAAGAAAAAGTTATAGAACACGCCATTCCAGTTATGAAAGAATTACAAAATCAAGGTATAATATCTGTTGTAAAACATTTTCCTGGCCACGGTTCAACAAAGCAAGACTCTCATTTTTTACTACCAATAATAACTTCAGATATAAAATACTTAGAAAGTGAAGATATGTATCCATTTGAAGAAGCAATCAAACAAGGTGCTGATGCTATTCTTGTAGGTCATTTACTTATTAGAAAAATAACCAATATATACCCTGCATCATTATCAAGAAAATTTATTACAAAATACTTACGAAAAAAATATAGATATAAAGGTTTAATAATTACTGATGATTTAAAAATGAAAGCTATAAAGCATATATACGGTCCTACTTTAGCAGTAGAAAAAGCATTTTCTGCGGGTAATGATATAATTATTTTTAGATTTACTCATTCAGAAGAAATTCGCATTTTAGCAAAAATTATAAATTTAGTAAAAAAAGGAAAAATCAAAGAAAATCAAATCAACAGAAGTGTAAGAAGAATAATTAAAACAAAAGAGAAATATAATATTTCAGATAATCCTATTGATGAAATCTTAGATATAGAAAGTATAAATAGTAAAATTCAAGAAATTAAAGATATTGTTGATGAATCTAAAAACTAAGTATTATTCTTATTATTAGTCAAATAATGCTGTTTTAAATAATGCATTTGCATATTGTCTTCTATAAATTGTTCTTTAATTGATTTAGAATCACTATAGGATTTAAATAATATTAAGCAAAATATATTAAAAATAAATACACTAGAAATTGATATAAATAAAATAACTAACACCCCTTCTTTTACTTAAGTATATTATTCCTCATAAATAAAAAAAGTTATTCAATATATTTCAAAAAAAGTGAGACAGCGCTATTCTGTCTCACTTATCTTATTCAACTACCTCTTGTGTAGTTTTTTCTGTACTAATATGTGTATCTTGATATTTTTTCATTCCTGTACCAGCTGGTATTAACTTACCAATTATAACATTTTCCTTTAATCCTATTAAGTCATCTGTTTTTCCTTTTATTGCAGCTTCTGTTAAAACTCTTGTTGTTTCTTGGAATGATGCTGCTGATAAGAAACTGTCTGTAGCAAGTGATGCTTTAGTAATTCCAAGTAATACTCTATGTCCTGTTGCTGGGCGTTTTCCTTCTGATATTGCTTCATTATTTTTATCTTCAAAGTCATACATATCTACTAATGAACCTGGGAACATATCTGTATCTCCATTATCTTCAACTCTAACTTTCTTAAGCATTTGTCTTCCAATAACTTCAACGTGCTTATCATTTATATCAACACCTTGATTTCTATAAACTTTTTGAACTTCTGATGTCAAATATTCATAAACACCTTCTGGTCCTTTTAATGTAAGTATTTCTCCTGGATTTATTGAACCCTCTATTAATGGATCTGCTACTTCTACAATATCTCCATCTTTAACTTTCATTTTTGAACCAAATGGTATTGTATATGTTCTAGAATCATCACTTGAAGTAACTACAACTTCTTTTTTCTTCTTAGATTCTTTTATTTTTACTTTTCCTGCAATTTCTGTTATAATTGCAACTCCCTTAGGTTTTCTAGCTTCAAATAATTCCTCAACTCTAGGAAGACCCTGTGTAATGTCGGCAACACCTGCAACACCCCCTGAGTGAATCGTTCTCATTGTTAACTGTGTACCAGGCTCACCAATTGATTGAGCTGCTATTATACCTACAGATTCACCTATTGATACTAAATCTCTTCTTGCTAATCCCATACCATAACATTTTTGGCATACACCATGTTTTGATCTACAAGCTAAAACTGAACGTACTTCTAGTTTATCTATTCCTACAGCTACTATTTTTTCTGCTATTTCGTCTGTTATCATAGTTTCTGTATCTATAATAAGTTCTTTTGTCTCTGGATTATATACATCAGAAACAGCATATCTACCAACAAGTCTTTCTTGCATTTTTTCTATTACTTGATTTCCATCTTTAATATCATAAACTACTAAACCTTCATGTGTTCCACAATCATGTTCTCTAACTATAATGTCTTGTGATACATCTACCAATCTTCTTGTTAAATATCCAGAGTCTGCTGTTCTTAAAGCTGTATCTGAAAGACCCTTACGAGCACCATGGGCAGATATAAAGTATTCTAGTGCGTCTAATCCTTCTGCAAATGATGATTTAATTGGTATTTCTACTGCTTTACCTGTTGTACTTGCCATAAGTCCACGAATACCTGCAATTTGTCTTAATTGGTTCATATTACCTCTTGCTCCAGATTTAACCATCATATAAATTGGGTTTAAATCATCAAAGTTTTCTTCCATTGCAGAACTTATTTTCTTTGTTGCATCTTCCCAAACTTTAATTACTGAGTTATATCTTTCATCATTAGTAATTAAACCTCTTGCATATTGTTTTCTAATTACTTCTATTTGTTTATCTGCATCTTCTAATAGACCTTTCTTAGCTTCTGGTACTTTAACATCGCTCATTGAGAATGTTATACCAGCAAGTGTTGAATATTTAAATCCTAAAGATTTAACATAGTCTATAACCTCTGCTGATTCAACAACACCATGTACTTTTATAACTTTATCAATTATTTGCCCCATTGTTTTCTTAACAACTGGGAAGTTTATTTCATATTGGAATGGATCTTTCTCTCTATCAATAAATCCTAAATCTTGTGGTATTCCTTGATTAAATATAATTCTACCAACACTTGTTTCAATCTTGCTAGATTTCTTTTCTCCATTTATCTCTTTTGTTATTTTAACAAATATTTTTGCATGCATACTTAAATCTTTATTTTCATATGCCATTATAGCTTCTTCAGGATCTTTGAAATATTTTCCTTCTCCTAATTCACCATCTAATATCATCGTCAAATAATAACTACCTAAAATCATATCTAGTCTTGGTACAGCAACTGGTTTACCATCTTGTGGTTTTAATAAGTTGTTTGTAGCAAGCATTAAATATCTTGATTCTGCTTGTGCTTCTGGAGATAATGGTAAGTGAACCGCCATTTGGTCTCCATCGAAGTCAGCATTGAATGCTTCACAAACTAATGGGTGAAGTTTTATAGCTCTACCTTCAACTAAAACTGGTTCAAATGCTTGAATACCTAATCTGTGTAGTGTTGGAGCACGGTTTAGCATTACTGGGTGATCTTTTATAACATATTCTAATATCTCCCATACCTCTGGTCTCAATCTTTCTACCATTCTTTTAGCATTTTTTATATTTTGAGCAATTCCTCTTTCAACTAATTCTCTCATTACAAATGGCTTAAATAATTCAACAGCCATTTCCTTTGGAAGTCCACATTGATAAATATTTAGTTCTGGACCTACTACTATAACTGAACGTCCTGAATAGTCAACTCTCTTACCTAATAAGTTTTGACGGAATCTACCTTGTTTTCCCTTTAACATATCAGACAATGATTTTAAAGGTCTATTTCCAGCACCTGTTACTGGTCTACCTCTTCTACTATTATCTATTAAAGCATCTACTGATTCTTGTAACATACGTTTTTCATTTCTTACAATTATTTCAGGAGCCCCTAATTCTAATAATCTTTTTAATCTGTTATTTCTATTAATAACTCTTCTATATAAGTCATTTAAATCAGATGTTGCAAATCTACCACCATCTAATTGAACCATTGGTCTTAATTCTGGTGGAATTACTGGGACAACTGACATTACCATCCATTCAGGTCTTGTATCAGACAATCTAAATGAATCAATTGTATCCAATCTCTTTACAAGTTTACTCTTCTTTTGCTCACTTGCATTTTCTAATTCTTTTCTTATCTCATCTGATAATTTATCTAAATCAACTTTTTCCAATAATTCTTTTATTGCTTCTGCACCCATTCTAGCTTTAAAAGAACCCTTTCCACATCTCTCTTGTGCTTCATGATATTCTTTTTCAGTCAAAACTTGTGCAACTGTTAGATCTGATGTTCCTCTATCTGTAACAACATAAGAAGCAAAGTATATTACCTTTTCTAGATTTCTTGGTGAAATATCTAAAATTAATGCTATTCTACTTGGAATTCCTTTAAAATACCAAATGTGAGCAACAGGAGCTGCAAGTTCTATATGTCCCATTCTCTCACGTCTAACTTTTGCCTTAGTTACTTCAACTCCACATCTATCACATACTATCCCTTTATATCTAACCCTTTTATATTTACCACAATGGCATTCCCAATCTTTTGTTGGTCCAAATATTCTTTCACAGAAAAGACCATCTTTTTCTGGCTTCAATGTTCTATAATTTATAGTCTCAGGCTTCTTTACTTCACCTTTTGACCATTCTCTTACTTTTTCATCTGATGCAATTCCTATTTTTATTTTATTAAAAATATCTAATTCGTCCACTATTTTTCCCCCTACTCAAAGGGACGGTTCCGTTTGGACAAAATGTCCAATTTGGGACACATCTCCCTATTTAATTTTTTATGGGTAATCATAAAACAGTTTAAAACGCTCACCCCCGCTGGTGCAATTCTTTGATGTCGGTTTTGCACTTCTTATGATTTATTTAATTTTATATTAAATTTTCTTCTATTTTGCAATATCTATATATAACAATTAGTAATATATTCTAGAACGAAGCAAAAGTAGTGTATTGTTAGGAAAGCTAGAAAAGTCTTTAAAATAATACGTTTGTATATTGCAAAGATTTTTTCGACGCTTGACAACACAAAACCATGCTTTTCATTCGTTCATTACATTAAGTCTTCGTCATTCTCCAAATTATCAATAGCTAAGTCACTATCAAAAATAGAATCTTCATCTTCATCGCCTAAGTCCTCAAAAAGTTCATCACTCTCTTCAACTTCGTCGTCAAGTAAAACTTCATCTTCAACATCTTGACTATATCCATCTGACAACTCATCTTCACTAACAAGTTCATCTTCAGATAAATACTTTTTATCTTTTTCAGGATCATATTCAATACCATCTTCTATATTTTCTTTTAATTCCAATTCTTGATTATCTTCAGAATATACACGTACATCTAATCCTAAAGATTGTAATTCTTTAACAAGAACTTTAAAGCTTTCTGGAACTCCTGGTTCTGGTATATTTTCACCTTTTACAATTGCTTCATAAGTTTTTACTCTTCCTACAACGTCATCTGATTTAACAGTTAGCATTTCTTGTAATGTATAAGATGCACCATAAGCCTCTAATGCCCAAACTTCCATTTCTCCAAAACGTTGTCCACCAAATTGTGCTTTACCTCCAAGTGGTTGTTGTGTAACTAGTGAGTATGGTCCAGTTGAACGAGCATGTATTTTATCATCTACTAAGTGGTGAAGTTTTAACATATACATTACACCAACTGTAATTGGTTTATCAAATGGATCTCCTGTTCTTCCGTCATATAAAATTGATTTTCCATCTTCACTCATTCCTGCTTGTTTTAATAATTCTTCAACATCTTCTTGAGTAGCACCATCAAATACAGGTGTAGATACATGCCATCCTAACGCTCTAGCTGCTCCACCTAAGTGAACTTCAAGTATTTGACCTAAGTTCATACGTGATGGAAGTCCTAGTGGGTTAAGTAATATATCTACTGGTGTACCATCTGGTAAGAATGGCATATCTTCTTCTGGTAATACTCTAGAAATAACACCTTTATTACCATGACGTCCAGCCATTTTATCTCCAACTGATATTTTTCTTTTAGTTGCTATATAACATCTTATTATTTGATTTACACCAGGGCCTAATTCGTCTGAATTGTCTCTAGTAAATATTTTAACATCAACTATTGTTCCAGCTTCTCCATGTGGTACTCTTAATGATGTATCTCTTACTTCTCTAGCCTTTTCACCAAAAATAGCTCTTAATAATCTTTCTTCTGCTGTTAGTTCTGTTTCTCCCTTTGGAGTAACTTTACCAACTAATATATCTCCTGGTCTAACTTCTGCACCAATTCTTATAATACCATTTTCATCTAAATCTTTTAATACATCATCACCAACATTTGGTATATCTCTTGTTATTTCTTCTGGTCCTAATTTTGTATCACGACATTCGCAATCATATTCTTCAATATGTATTGATGTAAATACATCCTCTTTTACTAATCTTTCATTTAATAGTATAGCATCCTCATAGTTATAACCTTCCCAAGTTGAGAAAGCAACTAATGCATTTTTACCTAATGACATTTCTCCATCTTTTGTTGATGGTCCATCTGCTATGCTATCTCCTTTTTTAACCATCTCTCCAACTTTTACTATTGGTCTTTGGTTAATACATGTTCCACCATTAGTTCTTTTAAATTTGCGTAATTTATGTACAACTGTTTTTCCATTATTGTATTTAACAGTAATAGCATCTCCTGTAACTTTTTGAACTACACCATCATCTTCAGCTAAAATTAGTATTCCTGAATCCTTTGCAGCTCTATACTCTATACCTGTTGCAACTATTGGTCTTTCTGTTATCATTAATGGAACTGCTTGTCTTTGCATGTTTGCACCCATTAAAGATCTTTTTGCATCATCATGCTCTAAGAATGGAATCATTGCTGCTGCAATAGAAACTAATTGTTTAGGTGAAACATCTACATATTGTACTTTATCTTTATCAACTTCTATAATTTCATTTTTATATCTAACTCTAATTCTGTTATTTATAAATTCTCCATTTTCGTTCATTGGCTCAGATGCTTGTGCTATTATATAGTTATCTTCTACATCTGCACTCATATATTCAACATCATCTGTTGCTCTATGTGTCTCTGGATCTACTTTTCTGTATGGAGTTTCTATAAATCCATATTCATTAATATTAGCAAATGATGAAAGCGCTGATATAAGACCAATGTTTGGTCCTTCTGGAGACTCAATTGGACACAATCTACCATAGTGTGTATAATGAACGTCTCTAACTTCAAATCCAGCTCTTTCTCTTGTAAGACCTCCAGGTCCTAAAGCTGAAATTCTTCTTTTATGTGTTAATTCAGAAAGTGGATTTGTTTGGTCCATAAATTGTGATAATTGTGAGCTTCCAAAGAATTCTCTTATTGATGATGTTATTGGTTTTGTATTAATTAATGTTTGTGGTGTTACAACATCTAAATCTTGAATTGTCATTCTTTCTCTTACAACTCTTTCAAGTCTTGTTAATCCAATTCTAAATTGATTTTGTAATAATTCCCCAACACTTCTAATTCTACGATTAGATAAGTGGTCTATATCATCAATATGTCCAACTCCATGTGCTAAATTTAATAAATAACTTACAGAAGCAATCATATCTTCTGTTGTAATACATTTTGGTATTAATTCATCAATTCTTTGTTCAATTACTTTTACTAAGTCTTTTTTATCTGTATTTTCTATTATATTTTGTAATACTTGATAATTTACCTCTTCTTTTATTTTTAGAGAGCTCAAATCTACTGTTGGTAAAGCTTCATGAATATCCACTGTACCATTACCAATTACTTTTACTGTTCTTTCTCCAACTAATATATCTACAATATTTATTCCTGAATTTTTAATATTTTCAGCAACTCCTTTAGATATAACTTCTCCTGCTTGTACAAATACCTCTCCTGTCTCTTTATCCATTATATCTTTTGCTGCAACTTTTCCAGTTATTCTTGTAGCTAAATTTAATTTTTGGTTAAATTTATATCTACCTACTTTAGCTAAATCGTATCTTCTATTATCATAGAATAATCCGTCAAATAAATTTCTTGCCGCATCAACTGTTGGAAGCTCTCCTGGTCTTAATTTTTTATATATTTCTATTAATGCTTCTTCTTGATTTTTAATTGTATCTTTTGCTATTGTAGCATTTAACAATTCTTCATCTCCAAATAAATCTCTTATTTGGTCATCTGTAACCATTCCTATTGCTCTTAAAAGTGTAGTTACTGGAAGTTTTCTTGTTCTATCAACACGAACATAGAAAATATCATTTCCATCTGTTTCATATTCAAGCCAAGCACCTCTTAAAGGCATAACTGTTGAAGTATAAGTTCTTTTACCTGTTTTTGTATCAAATTCTTCTGCATAATAACATCCTGGTGAACGAACTAATTGGCTTACTACAACTCTCTCTGCACCATTTATAATAAATGTTCCACTATCTGTCATTAATGGAAAATCACCTAAATAAATTTCTTGTTCTTTAATTTCTCCCGTTTCACGATTAATTAAACGAACTTTAACATGTAATCTTGTTGAATATGTCGCATCTCTTTCTTTTGCTTCTTCTATTGAATATTTTGTTTTATCTTCCATAAAGTAATCAAAAAATTCAAGAACTAGATTGCCAGAATAGTCTTCTATTGGTGATATATCTTTTAATACTTCTCCTAACCCTTCGTTTACAAACCAATTATAAGAATTTTTTTGTACTTCGATTAAGTTTGGCATTTCGATAAAATCTCCAACTTTTGCAAAATCTTTTCTTGAAATTTTCTCGTATTGAATATCTTTAATTTTCAAAAAAAATCACTCCTTATAAAATATTGAAGCAGTCTTTTTATTACTTTTAAGAAAAGTCCTTCTTAGAACATAGCTACTTTTATAAAAATGCCTTAATTTGCCTGCTTTTTCAAATTAATGCATTTACAATTTTACTATATTTAATTCCTCTTTCCATAAAACATATATGCAGTTTAAATAATTGCATAAATTCATCTTATATGATACCATATTTTTCCTATAAAAGTCAATGCTTTTCGGCAATTTTTTGGAAATTTCCATAACAAAAATATTAGGTCTAGACATTTATATTTTTTTATTGTAGAATGAGACAAGTGGGACAGTCAAAAAATGTCTCACCAATATGTCGAATAATATCAAATTCATTACGATAAAAAAGTTTCGGCAAAATAGGTCAAAAAAAGTGAGACATTTTTTGACTGTCCCTTTTGTCTCAGAAAGGACTAAAAATTATGGCAAGTTTACCAATTATTGTAAAATATTTAATAGTTGCATTAGTTAGTATGGTTCCAATTGTTGAATTAAGAGGAGCTATTCCAATTGCTGAAGGCTTAGGCTTAAATATATTTGCCTATTATCCAATAGCGATTATTGGAAATATGCTTCCTGTTCCTATAATTTATTTATTTGCTAGGAAAGTTCTTGAATGGGGTAAAGACAAAAAAATTATTGGAAAGTTTTTCACTTGGTGCATAGAAAAAGGTGAAAAAGGTGGAGAAAAATTAAAAGAAACAGCTGGAAATAAAGGTATTTTCTTTGCTTTACTAATTTTTGTTGGAATTCCACTTCCAGGTACAGGTGCTTGGACAGGAACATTAGCTGCTAGCTTTTTAAAAATAGATTTTAAAACTAGCATTTTAGCAGTAACCTTAGGAGTTTTATTAGCAGGTATTATAATGTCTTTAGGAAGTAAATTTGTTTCTATTCTAGGATGGCCAGGTTTAGTTGCTATTATTGCTATCATAATAGTTGCAATTGTTATTTATAGCTTACTTAGAAAACGAAATAAATAGAATAAAAAGTTACAGGTTATACAATGCAGACACCTGACTGTAAATATATATTAAAATTCCGTTCTTTACTGGTCGGACTTATCATATAAGATAGTTATAAACTTTTCAAATATATAAAAGTTAATCTAACTAATCTATATGAATATGTGTCCTCCCAAACTGCGCATCACTGCATTTTAATATATATTTACAGTCAGGTGTCTGCATTGTATAACCTGTAACTTTTATGCCTTACGTCTCTATTTTATTTTCTTCTTCATCTTTTATTTTATTTTTATTATCTACAAAATCACATACTATTTCTTTTATTACAACTGCAATAGGAACACCTAAAAACATTCCTATTATTCCAAAATATGCTCCCCCTATAGTAACAGCAAATATTACTAATAGTGGACTTATTTCTAATGAAGATCCTAATATTCTAGGATTTATTATATTGGCATCTACTTGTTGTAATATTATAACAACGATTGCCATAGCAATAGCTTTGCCTATTCCTCCAGTAATAAGAGTAATTATTATACAAATTGTAACAGCAACTATTGCACCTATATATGGTATTAAATTAAATAATCCAATAGTAAATCCTAATAATGGTGCATATTTTACATTTAACACTAACATTGCCAAAGTTGTTAATATTCCTACTACTACGGCATCCAAAAGCTGTGCTGTTACAAATGAAAAGAATACCTCATTTCCATTTGTAAAATATTTATTAAATGTCTCATATTTTTGTTTACTCAATATTGCTCTAGTAAATCTTCTTAAAAATCTTATAATTTCAGTTCTCTGTAGCAAAATATATACAGAAACTACTATTGATACAAATACATCAAATATTCCAGTAAATACATCTATAATATTTTTTACATATTCAATAATTTTTCCTCCATTTATGTTAAATATTTGATTTATATCTATATTCTTTAATTCTGAAACCTTCTCTTTTATAACTTCGCTTTTTAGAACAGATTCTTCTGGTAAATTATCATATTCACTAACTATTGTATTGTAATAGTTTGGAATATTTCCAAACAGTTCTACTATACTTTCTCTTAATACTGGAAGTATACAATTTATAACTATAATTATTATCAAAATAAATATTATATATGTAGTTATAACAGATAATCCTCTACATTTTTTAGATATGAACTTGATTTTAGATTTTTTATATGTACTCTCTATTTTTCTACATGGCATAAACAAAATATATGATAATAATAAACCAATTAAAAATGGTTTTAATATTCCTAAAAATGTTCCAATCCACTGTTTTACACTTTCAAAATTGTCTAACAACTTATAAATTATTACAATTGTAATTGCTACTAATAACAATGACCCTCTCTTTTTCCATCCTTGTTTAATTTCTTCCATACTTACCTCACTCTATTACAAATTAATTTCTAGTCCTACTGGGCAGTGGTCACTTCCCATTATATCTGGATATATCTTTGCATCTTCTATTTTTTCTTTTATATCACTAGATACTATAAAATAATCTATTCTCCATCCTACATTTTTTTCTCTAGCGTTTCCCATATATGACCACCAACTGTAAGCATTTTCTTTATCTGGATATAATAATCTAAAAGTATCAATAAAACCTACATTTAATAGATCTGTCATTTTATTTCTTTCTTCGTCTGTAAATCCTGCATTCTTTCTATTAGTTTTGGGATTTTTTAAATCTATTTCTTTATGTGCTACATTTAAGTCTCCACACATTATAACTGGTTTAGTTGCATTAAGTTCTAATAAATACTTTCTTATTTCATCTTCCCACACTTGTCTATATTCTAATCTTTCTAATCCTCTTTTTGAATTAGGGGTATATATATTAACTATATAAAATTTGTCAAATTCTAATGTTATTACTCTTCCCTCTTTATCATGTTCTTCGATTCCTATTCCATATGTTACTTTTTTAGGCTCAGTTTTTGTGAATATTGCTGTTCCAGAATATCCTTTCTTTTCTGCGCTATTCCAATAACTGTTATAATCTTTAAATTCTAGCTCTATTTGTTCTTTCTGACATTTAGTTTCTTGAATACAAAATATGTCTGCATCTATTTCTTTAAAAAAATCTGAAAATCCTTTTGTTAAACATGCTCTTATTCCATTTACATTCCAAGATATTAATTTCATTATACCTATCCTTTCAATTAATATAAATTATTTTACTACATTTCTAAAGTAAAATCAATAAAAATCTTACTTTTGCTCAGATACTAAAAAAACTTCTAATCAAAAATACCTATACTAAAATTATCTATTTGAAATAAAAAAACTAGTCAATTTCTCAATTCTGTATGAGAAATTTTGACTAGTTCTTTATTAATCTTTATTAACCTACGAGCACCACGCGGAAGCCATAATCGTAGTCCGGATAGCCGTTAGTACCATTGAAGGCAAACGTACCAGCGTACGCACCACCGTCAAAGTAACCACCACGGATGAAAAACGGACTGCTCGAATACGGAAAGTTAGAGTAGTCGCTATTCCAGCTGCCGCTAGCACCACCTCCAGTTGTGGATGTCTCTAAAACTGCGTCTCCATATCCATATGTGCTTGTTTTTAAGCTATTATATCTGTTCCAGTTATAAGTATTTCCATCATTTAATGTGTTATATGGGTATACTGTTGCATACTTTGTACTTAATGTTTTATATCCGTTTCCATCTGCTGTTGTTTTTGCTACATATGAACTTCCATATGCTGATAAATTACTATTTCCATTTGTTATATATGCTGATACTCTTTCCCATACACATCCACTTAAGTCAAATACTCCACTTTTATTATTTGTACTACTTGCATCTACTCCATTTGGTGTGCTACTTCCACTATATCCTGTTACTGCTCTTATATTTTTTGAACCATTAACATCTTTTGAATTTATTGTTACTTCTGTTCCATTTCTTCCATATTTACTTTGTGTTAAATATGCTACTGCTCCCCATTCACTATTTTTCATCATATGACTATCTGTTTGGCTGGCCTCTAATCCATAGAAATTTGTTGCCTTTGCGATCTCTTGGGCTATTGTGTAACTATCTCCTGTACTTATTACATTATACGCATATGTTAATGGCTTAAATACTGGATATGATAACTTTTGTTCTGCATATTTACTTGATGACAAATCTTGTGATAATGCATTTGTTGTATAGCTACTATTACAAGATGTATATTTTTTGTCTGAATATACTACTTCATCATTTCCATTTATTACTGTTGTTGCATCTGTTTCACTTGTTGTATTTGCTTGGAATCCTGCTGCATATTTTGCTACCCAAAATCCTGATATCTCTTTATCCCATTCTCCATTCATATAATTATTACTTCTTCCATCTCTAAATGATGGATGTATATATGTGTATTCACTATCTACTGTTGTTTTACTTGTTTCTATAAATTTTACATCTATTGTTGTTCCTGTTATTTTGTACTCATATCTTGGTATCCATACCCAATAACTTCCATCTTCTGTTTTTGCATTTGCCCACTTTTGATTTTCATAATCATACCATTTATCTTGATTGTCTGTTGTTACTGTTACTTCTTTTCCAGTTTCGTCCCAATATATTCCTGTCATTCCTTTCATCAATTTTGGACTATTTACTTTTCCTGTCCAACTTCCATCAGCTATTATATCTCCTATTCCACTTACATATCCATCTATTTTGTTGGCATAGTCTCCTAATATCGAATTTTCTAATTCTTGTGATTTTTTTGACTCTTCTTCTGCTTTTTTTGCTTTTTCAAATAATCCACTTCCTGCTAATTGGCTTATTGATATTCCTGCTAATATTAATAATATTATTATTGTTATTACTAGCGCTACTAATGTTATACCTTTTTCTTTCTTTAACATACTTTTCTCCTCCTTTATTTTAAACAACAAAAAGATAGCAAAATTCAACCTGTATCTATTAAAAATACAAGTTTAAATTCACTATCTTTATTTATTTTAAACATATTTAATAAAACAATTATTTTTCTAAAATTACTTGTGTGTGTGTGTGTGTGTGTGTGTGTGTGTGTGTACTCCCACAAGGATTACATCATTTTTCATCTTTCGCATATTCTTTCCTCTTTCTTAATACTTAAATTATAACAATTATTATTTTATTTTTCAATACTCATTTTTTTATTTTTGTTGCTTTTTTCTTACATTTATGTTATAATGGAAAAAGTTTAAAAAAACTATAAGAATTTATTTAAAATATTTGCCCTCTCTTTAGATTGGTTAAGTAGGAAAATTAATTCAAATCAATTTAAAAAGGAGGTCAATATAATGGAAACAACATATGAAGATATCACTCTTACATGTAAAGATTGCGGAAAAGATTTCGTTTTCACATCTGGCGAACAACAATTTTACGCAGAAAAAGGATTTACAAATCAACCTGTAAGATGTCCAGCTTGTAGAAAAGCAAAAAAACAACAAAATAATAGATATTAATATCAAAAAATTCTGATAAGAAAAAATTCTTTCTTATTAGAATTTTTTATTTACTTTTAGGTACTATACATCCATAGCTTGTTTTACTTCATTACTTATAAATGTATTCGTTTTTTTCAACAAAAAACAGCATAACCTTCAAGTTATACTGTTTTTAAAAAATAATATTTCTTTTATTAAATATCTTTTTCATTTTTTATTGCACAACACTAACTGGTAAGTATCTTACTCCCCAAGCTAAAGCTGCAGCATGTGAATTCATATATACATCTATTTTATTGCCTGTTATAGCTCCACCTCTATCTTCTACTGTATATACATGCCCATTTATATTCAACTTTGTACCAAATGCAAATTTAGAAGGTGCTGCTACTGTCCTTCCTGCTGCCGCTTTTGTTCCCATAGCAGTAATAGCATTTGTTTTACCACAACATTTCATACAAGCACAATATGCTGTTACCTTATATACTTGGCCATTTGTAGCTGGCACATTTGATGTTGTTCTTGCTGTATTTCCAGATCTAGATGTTGTAACTGCTTTATTTACTTGTACTATCTTATTAACTGGCTCTTTTATTATCTTTTCAGATAATTGTATCTTTTCAATTTCTACTTCGTTTTGATATTTTACCTTATAAGTTACTTCTTTTAAACCATTCTTTCCATTTTGTAAAATTTTATTAGTTGCATTTCCAGTTACTCCTGATGTATTTTTTGTTATTGTTTCAAAAGGTATTTCAACTTGCTCTATAACTATTTTTTCTGTAATAGGTGCATAACTATTTAATAGTTGCTCTAATGTAGCTTTAGCTCCTTCCTCAGAAACCTTTGCAATTTGAACTTCATTATAAGATTTGTCAACAATTTTTATGACAGAACCAATTTTTATTTCCTCAGATTCTTCTGGTATTGTTTTTTGATTTTCATCTAAAATAATATTATTTTCATCTAAAACTTCTTTTACTGTACTTTTAGCCGTTAAAACTGTTAGTTCATAACCATTAGCTAAAACAACTTTTACATCTTTTAAGTTTGTATTAACTGCCATTGCACCTATTCCTGAAATCAAAACTAATATTATACTAACACATATGATTTTCATAATAGAAATTGAAGCTTTTTCTTTATTTATCATAAATTATAATACCTCCTTTTGGCATCAAGTATTATTATACTACTTTTTGTTATTTTTGTCAAATTTGTCCAATTTTGGCTCCCCTTTATGTTGTAATATATTTCTATTATATTCTGTAGCATACTAATATAGTACAAAAATTGTTCATATTCACCTCAATTTATAATAAAATAATTACAATTTAATAGAACAATTACAAATCAGAATATAGAGTAATGAAAAAATTTTTAAAAATTTATTGTAATAAATATTATTTTATGCTATTATTTATCATAATAATATAAAAAAACAAGGAGGAAATTTATTATGGGATGGATTATATTAGCAATAGTTGTAATATTAGTAATCGCTATAATTTCAATGTACAACAGTTTAGTATCTTCAAAAGTAAAAGTAGACAACGCTTGGAGTCAAATTGATGTGCAATTACAAAGAAGATTTGATTTAATTCCAAACTTTGTTGAAACAGTAAAAGGATATGCATCACACGAATCAGAAACTTTTGAAAAAATCACTCAATTAAGAACTTCATGGGCAAATGCAGGAAGTATTTCTGAAAAAGCTGAATTAGATAATCAATTATCAGGAGCACTAAAAACAATAATGGCTGTTTCTGAAAATTATCCAGATTTAAAAGCTAACCAAAACTTTTCAGAACTATCAGAAGAATTAAGAAATACTGAGAATAAAATCTCTTTTTCTAGACAATTTTATAATGATACTGTAACAATGTACAATCAAAAATTATTAGTATTCCCTTCTAATATTATAGCTAATATGTTTAATTTTAAATCACGTGACTTATTTACAGCTGATAATGAAGAAGCAAGAAAAAATGTAAAAGTAGATTTTGGAAAAAACGCATAAATTGAACAATATAGGGGTACTTTACTAACAATGCTGTTAAATTAAAATTAATGGTAATTATATATTAATATTTTAAAGTCAAAGACCCAATGGTAGACCTTAGATATGTTTTTGACTAAAATATTAATATATAATTACCATTAATTTTAATTTAACAGCATTGACTTTATTTAATAGTAATCATTTTTTATATGGAGGTAAAATTATGTTCAAATCATCAAAAAAAAATAAATTAGAATCTGGAATAATAATTTCTGTATTTATTATAGTTATAACTTTAATAGTATATTATATTTGTAATGCCTTGGAATTAGGTAGTTTTTCTATAATAATTGCTTTAATATTTTCTATTGGCAGTAGTTGGCTTTCTTATTATTATAGTGACAAAATCGTCCTTGCTACTTGTAAAGCAAGACCTGCCACAAAAGAAGAAGATTTAAAACTTGTAAACATTCTAGATGCTTTAATGGTAACTGCTGGTTTGTCTAAAAAACCAGATTTATATGTAGTAGATGACAATCAACCTAATGCTTTCGCAACAGGGAGAAATCCTGAACATGCTATAATATGTGTCACAACAGGTCTATTAGAAAAGTTAAACTACTATGAATTAGAAGGTGTAATAGCTCACGAAATTAGCCATATTAAAAATTACGATATTCTTTTAAGCACAATAGTATCTATTTTTGTAGGTTTTATTGTAATGATTTCAGATCTATTTTCTAGAATTGCATTTTGGGGAGGATCTAAAGATAGTGACAGTGATAACAAAGGAAATACTTTTTTAATGTTATTAGGATTGATTTTTCTCATACTTTCTCCTATTTTTGGAACTTTAATGCAACTAGCTCTTTCAAGAAGAAGAGAATTTTTAGCAGATAGTACAGCTATTGAATTCACTCGTAATCCAGATGGTTTAATATCTGCATTACAGAAATTGGAAGACGATCCTAATGAACTAGCAAGCGCTAACTCAGCTACCGCAAATATGTATATTGTAAATCCATTTAAAAAAGAAGGTAAAAATGGTAAAAAGAAAACTTCTAGCATTTGGTCTACCCACCCAAGTACAGAAGATAGAATAAATGCACTAAGAAATATTAACTAAGGGAAAAAGAGAAACCCCCCTTAATGCTGTTAAAAATAATGCTAATTATATATTAATATTTAAAGTCAAAGATCCAATGGTAGACCCCAGATATGTTTTTGACTAAAATATTAATATATAATTAGCATTATTTTTAACAGCATTAAGGGGGGGCCACTAGTGCCTATTTGCAAGGATTTTAAGGAACGTCCCTCTTTCCCTCTTTTTCCCTCTCTCTTTCATTTATTTTAAAAATTCTCTTTGCGTTTTCTTCTGTCATATTCTCAATGCATTCGAGTGTTAATCCCTTAACACTAGCAATCTTTTCTGCTACAAATCTTACATTAGCTGGTGTATTTCGTTTTCCTCTATGTGGTTCTGGAGACAAATATGGACTATCTGTTTCTATTAAAATCTTATCATTTGGCACAAGTCGTATCATTTCATCTGCATTCTTTGCATTTTTAAATGTAACAGGACCTGCAAAAGAAATATAAAACCCTAAATTTAAAGCCTCTTTTATTAATTCTCTATTTTGTGGGCAGCAATGAAAAACACCTTTATTAACAACTTTATTCTTTTTTAAAATATCAATAGTATCCATTACTGCATCTCTTGTATGAATAACTATTGGTAAATTATGCTTATTAGCCAATTCAATCTGTTTAATAAAAGCTATTTTTTGCAATTCCTTATTATCTGTATTCCAATAATAATCTAGACCAATTTCTCCTATTGCTAAAATTTTATTACTACTATGCAACATTGCCTCTATTTCATCTATATCTTTCCACAATACTTCCTCATATTGTGGAATATCATTTGGCGAAACACCTATTATTGCATAACTAAAATTACACTTATTAGCTATACTAATTGCCTTTTTAGAACTTTCTACACTATATCCTGCAGTAATAAAATTTGTAACTCCTAAATTTCTAATTTCATTTATTACATAATCTCTATCTTGCTCAAATTTTTCATCATTGAGATGACTATGACTATCAAATAATCCCATATTACCCCTCTAATTCTTATATAAAACTACAACATTAGCAGAAGCATACAATCTGCAATGCGAAATACTTATATCAATACTTTCTATATTATCAATAGAAATATTTAATAACTTCACAATTGGTCTACCTTGCTTATCATTTATCACTTCAAAATCTTTCCAGGACACAGAATATTTGTCATCCAATTGATTTGAAATAGCTTTAAACAAAGCCTCTTTAGCAGCAAATCTTCCTGCATAATGTTGATATTTCTGTCCTTTTTTTGACTCACAATATTCAATTTCTTTTTCTGTAAAAATTCGATTTAAAAATTTGTCCCCTATATTTTCTATGTCTTCTTTTATTCTTTCAATTTCTATAATATCAGTACCACATGTTACATTCATCTTTACAATATTCCTTCTTTTATTATTTTAATTTACTAATAGATAATAAGTCAATAACGTTAAAATAGTCCATAGTTACACAAATTTCGACAAATTTATTGAGACAAACATAACCTGTCCCAACTGTCTCTTTTTACTTTATTATTTCAACATAATTAAGTATATTAAAAATCAATGATATTACTAATATAATTGCCATTATAAAAATTGCTTTATAATTTTTCTCTATATTCATTTCTTTATATAAAATATCATATTTTGTTTTCACATTATAATAAAACTTGTCCAACTCAAGAATTTGCCCTAATTTACAATTTATATTTGCTCCTATTTCATCTTGTGTGATATCTTGTATCCATATATTTTTTGTAAAGTCTATGAATTTTTTTCTAGCTTTTTTCAAGTTAGCTGTAATTTTAAATTCTTGTTCTAATTTCTTTAAATATATCTTTTTATATAAGTTCAAAATATATGTATAGAAATATTGATTTTCATATTTATCTGGCATATCTATAAAGTTATTTATATCTTCACTTGACGAAAATAGTGTAACTCCTTGTTTGGTAACACTCATTTTAGCATATTTCCATAATGATAATACTTCAGAATCATTCAATTTTAAGTGCATTGAGTTATCTGATGGTAAAAAATTTGCATACTTAATAAAATTATTTTCTATTTTACTAAAGTTGTCTTTTGAATTCCAGTCTTTTTTATCTATACATACATATGAGTATGTTAAAAACCTTTGTGTGTCTATATTAAGTTTTATATTTTCTATATCTGAACCTGTTAAATCTTTCACAAGCTCAGCTAGCTTACTTGTGTTATCAAACATATCAGTTTGCAAATATATTTTATCAAATTTTTTAATTTCCTTATCTTGTTTTATATCTCTAAATTTATAATTGAAATTTAAAATATCAGAAAACTCATTACTATCTTCAATATTAGTTTTCATTGAAAAGAAACATATTCCAGAATTAAAACAGATAATCTCAATTTTTTGTATTTTAAAGAAAATTCCTTTGTCTTGAGATTTTCCTTGTATATCTTCATCTAGCATATACTCAAAAATGGTACAAGGATATTTACCTAAAACTGCTGCTTTAGTATCTTCTGGTAAATTG
This sequence comes from uncultured Clostridium sp., assembly GCA_947573555.1. Taxonomy (GTDB): domain Bacteria; phylum Bacillota; class Clostridia; order TANB77; family CAG-508; genus CAG-269. The sequence goes on from CANPFO010000003.1 coordinate 36,804, forward strand.
TTTAATTTATTTAATTTTGATTTAGAATGCAAAAAGCCTGAGAATAAAATTTCTCTAGACTTTGGCGAAAAATAATTATATAGCTCTATGTCTCTTTCCTTTTGGAATGTTTTTAATTTAAATCTTTTGTCTTTAATTAATTTTAATAAATATTTCTGATATTTATTCTCCTTTATTACAAAAGGATGTATAAAATATGTATATTGATAGTTCATCTTTAGTTTCATATATTACCTCTTTTATTATAATTGATTATAATAGTTAATATTTATATCTGAGCCTAAGTGCCATCTTCCTATAAAATCTATTAATAAATATTCATCAAGATTATATATAGGTTCTTGTACTATATTTCCTTTATTATCAATGCTTCCCCATTTTCCATCTTTTTTAACTGCTGCATATCCATAGTCATTTTGGTCCATTGCATCATCATAAATATAATCTACTATAACTGCTCCTGATTTGTCCACATATCCATATTTTCCTTCATTTTTACTTAAAAATAGAGTTCTATTTGGATAAATTTCCATCTCTTGCTTTTCTTCAAATTTGAAATTGTAATATTTGTATCCTTCGTCATTTTTTATCTTTAAATATCCTTTAGTATCATTTAAGTCTATTAAAATCCCAGACACTTTCACTTCTAAATTATTATTTAATATATCAGCTTTAAAATTTTCTCCTTCTGCAACATATATATCAGCTTTATCGTTGTAACTGATAGATGTATAATTAAAGTTTACTTTCTCTTTTCCTTCTATATCTATTATTCCATATTTGTTATTTTTTTGTGCTATAAATGTTCCAGTTTTTGCTTCTTTTAAATAATCATATTCTGGCTTTAATATTACATCTCCTGACAAGTTCATTATTCCATATTTATTTGAGCTAGTATATATAACTGCATTCTCCTTTGTTGATAGGATTTGTTTTATTGTATCAAAACCAGCTGTTAAAACATCTTCATTGTTTTTATTAATTACTTTCTGTTTTCCATCTATTGTTACTATATATAAATCATTTGCATATATTTTTTCAATTGCATCATATTTTATATCAATAATCTTTTCGTTAGAATAATTTACAATTCCATATTTTTCTGTTTCATCTTTTACAATAAATCCTGATTTATTGTCATCTCCTAACAAAGTAATATCTTTGTATTGTGGTTCTATTATAACTTTCCCATCACTATTGACTATTCCAAATTTATCGTCTTTTTTTATTTTTAGTGACTCTCTTACTCCTAAAATTGTACTTATGTCTTCATATTGTATTGATAAAATTTGTTTTCCTCTTAAATTTATCAACCCATATTCTCCATTTTTTTCAACTTTCAATAGGTCTTTTTCGTATAATATATTATTATCTTTATCTTTATTTTGTATTGGTTCTACTTTATCATATTGAGTAAATATTTGCTCATTTTTTTCATTTAATACCTTTGTTTTATATTCTCCTGTTTCATAATTCACATCATATGTGCAAATAAATACACCAACTTTATTGTTTGGTATTATTAACATTTCTGCATATGCTGTGTCTATAACATTGTTTCCTTGTGAATTAATTACTCCCCATTTGTTGTCTTTGTATGCTACAAAGTAGCTCTCACTTGTTATTTTACCTTTTGTGTCTTCTTTTGTTAATAAACCTTTTATCATAAATATAAACATAACTATTACTGCTATTGCTATTATTACTGCAAATACTTTTGTGATATTTAGTTTAGGTCCTTCATCATATCTTTTTCCTTTACTCATTTTTAATCTCTTTCCTTCCTTAGGATTTCCTTTTGTCCTAATATACCATAAATGTCTACATTTTTCAATACTATAACAGCATATATGTACAAACAACAAACAAAATGTTAGAAACTAAAATCCCAATGATTAAGCAAAAATTTAATCATTGGGATTTTATATTTTAATCTTTATTTAAAAACTTACAAACAACAACGCTCATATCATCTTTAGCAACACCATAACCATTGTCAACAGCTTCATTCAAAATCAAATCTGCAATCTTCTTAGTATTTACAGTATCAATATCTTCTAATAAATACTTAAGCCATAACTCTTTATTCTTATATTCAACATTAGAATCAACAATTCCATCTGTACACATAACAATAATATCACCACTGGAAATATCCCTATCAAAAGATTGTAAAGCTGCATTATTGATAATTCCTGCAGGTAAAGAATTTGCCTTTATAACTTGCACTTTCTTATTATTTTTTATATAAGTTGGGCAAGCTCCGCTCTTTATGAACTCAATATTACCTTTATATAAATCTACAATAGCAATATCCAAAGTTGCAAATATCTCTTCGTTTTGATTAATCAAACTTGAATTTATCAATTCAAGAGATGTTTTTTTATCAAACCCTGAAACCAATAGATTTTCAAGCATTTTTAACGCTTTACTACTACTTTGTTTAGCCTCTTCTCCTGAGCCCATACCATCACTTATAGCAACCAAATATTTTCCATCTTTTAGCCTTATATTTAATATGCTATCTCCTGAAACATTACTACTATTTTTAGTAATTTCTGAATTTCCAATCGCCATAATAAATTTATCTTCAGAAAAGAAATTTAGTCTTGTACCAATACTTCCCTCTAAATTAATAACAATATTTTCTTGTAATACATCTGTAAGTATTTCTTGTATAGTTTCGATATCTGTATTATTTGATTTTTCCATATAAATTTCTATTAAAAATCTATCTTCCTTTTGTATTGAAATTTCTTGTATATCTATTTCTTTTTGTTTCAATATTTGAACTATCTGTCTTTTTTCATTAACAAATTGTTCTTCATTTTTTATGTTTTTCTCTATATTGTCAGCTATATTAGATATAGCCTTTGATACGCCTTTTAATTGACTTTCAATATTTTTCTTATTTTCTTCAAACTTCTTTTGCCATACAAAATTAGATTTACTTATTTTATAAGACATATTTATTACTCTAACCATTTGTGAAATATTTTCTTCTAAATAATCACTTATCTTATTATCATCAAACCCAACAATATAACTATTACAATTAGCAAAAATCTCAAGTAACTTTTCTCTAGTAATTTGTTGTTTATCAATTAGTAAATTAAATATCTCATCAACTATTTCTCCATCAACTTTAGACATGTCTTCATATAGCATATTGTTTTCATATCCATTTAAGTTATCTAATAATTCTGAAATAAATATATCTTTATTTGACTGTAAAGGTTTTTCATCAAATTGTATCTCTTCAGATTTATATGTATTGGCCATCTCTTGGATTGTTTCTGACACATTATTTAACTTTTCTGCAGTTTCTTTACTTTTATTTAAAGCTCTATCTGGAAATATTGGTAACATTTTAGAGTTTCCTATAAATTCTTCAATATTTATCTGAATAGACTTTGGAACTGCTAAAAGTCCAATTGATGCTATTAATATTTCTTTAAAATGTATTAATTGTACTGTGTTTCCATTAGCAACATACGCAAGTACAATATTACCTAAACAAAATCCTATTATTACTCCTAATTTACCGAATTTATTTAATATTCCAGCAATCATTCCTGAAATGGCATAAGCAGCTACCATTATTGGTTCAGATGATGTTATTACTCCAAGTGTAACACCTATTGTTACACCTGCTGTTGTTCCTACTAATACCCCATTTTTCCATCCTAAAATTAATACTATCAAAATACTCAAAATATTTCTTATTGAAAAATTAAATACACTTAGCTCTCCAAACGCACCAAAAGCTATAGCAAGCATTAAGCTTGCTCCTAATATCTCTTCTATTGAAAATGCTCTTCCATTTCCAAACTCTCTAATAGCTATAATTGAATTTACAAATATTTTATAAAATACTACTGCTATTATTGAAAGCGAAATGGCTGATAAAATATCATATAGAGTAAAACCTGAAATTCCTATTTGGGCTAATTGTATTATTGTATATGATATAAAAATATTTTTAGATAGTTTTACCTTTTCATTCTTCTCATCATCAGTATATCTAGGTCTAAATATAAACATAGTTATTATTAATACTAATGATGTTAATATATATGTCAATGTACCTGTTATTCCAAACTTTATAATATTTCCTATTAAGCTAAATAGTACAACACCTAATAGTGGAACTGAATTTGCAATACATGCACCAAATAAACTAATTGAAAATGGTGAAACTTGTCCCATTATTCCAACCATAGATATCATAAATGATATAATATATATTGGTATATTCTTTATTGCTAGAACATTTGTAAATAAATCTGTTTTTTTCTTTTCTCTTTTATTTTCTGTATAGTCTATATTACTATCCATTGTGCCTTCATTTATATTTTGAAACATCCTTACCACCTCTTAAACTTTTATAGCATTATTTTACTACTTGTCCTTTGTATTTTTTGTCTTTTTTAGATGGCTACTAAAAAAAGTTTTTTACATTTTGTGATATATAATTTTTATTTTTTACATTATTTATCTTTTTATGTTTCTTATTTTATTATAAATTAGCAAAAAATGCAATAAAAATTCTCCTTTAAGTTTCGGTATTTTTTATGCGAACTTAGACTTATTCCTAATAGTAACTAAAATTAATAAAGATTTTGTTCATTCCATTCAAAAAGAAGTTGTACAATAAAGAAATAAGGAGCTTTCACTCAGGCTTAAAAAGTATAATATATCTTTTGATAAAACTTTGAATGTAACTGAAATAAAATTAAAACTTCTTAATTATTTTATGGAAAGAGTTCACGAACGTAGTGAAGTGGAAGGGTGCCATAAAATAATTTTATTTCAAAGCAAAAAAAGAAATCTAACATTTAGTTAAATTTCTTTTTTTATTTATTTCTTATCAACAATAAACTTTTTGATAGCAAATATTCCTATGCCTAATCCCAATAAAGTAGTAAATCCAATCACTATAGGCAATACATAATTTTTATTTTCACCAGTATTTGGTATAACAATTACTTTTTCAGCATTACTTGCATTAAAATATGATTGTTCCGCAGACCAACTAACTTTAACTGGTGAACCAGTATTAAATCCTTCAGATTTTGTTACTTCTACAATTTCAGCCTGATTATCGAAAGTATTATCATCTGTACTTGTAAGTAATTTAGAAGTACTTATATCAACTGATTTTGATTCTCCTGGAGCTAATGGCTGTGTCAAATATGTAGTCAAATAAGCTCTTGTAGTATTTACATATGCTGTATTTTTATTTTCTTTTGAGTTAACCAATTGAAGATAATCTAATCCTTTTTCTTGCCATCTATTATCTTCAACAATCGCCAATCTTCCATCAAGATAATCTATTAAACCTGTTACAGATGCTTTTACAACTTCTGCTCCAGTCTTATTTCCATAATAGTAATATCTATCTGATATATAATCTAGTTCCCCTATATTTGTTGCTTTAATTATATATGTTGTTTCAAGAATAGAACCCTCTATCAATTCATCATCAATTTCTGCTCTTATAAATCCATTTACATTTATACCACTTGCAACTGAAGGCTTCATATATGTTGTATAGTTATGAATTCCTTTCAATTTTCCATCTTCAGTCACTTGTGCCTCTACTAATACAGTTCCTTTTGATGATGTAAGTTTAAATGCAGAAATTCTTTTATTTAATTGTAATTGTTGTTTAGGTCTCTCTACAATACCAAAGTCCACATTTTTTATTACAAATCTTACTTGTTCTTTATTTCCATCTGTCATTGTAGTTTCATATTCTACACTAAATGACATTATTGGTGTTGTTGAATCCATTGAAGTTTGTTTAATATAATCTGAACCACCTTCATATGCTTTGCTTATTTCGCCCTCTAATGTATTATATTTTAGTGCTTCCATTTCATCATCTATCTTAGTTCTTATTTCTGAACTATCTAGTGCATCTGTTTTTCTTGTATCTACGGCAATTTTATACCAATGTCTATCATTTTTATTTCTACTTTCATCATATATTGTACCTTTATAATATTGTACTTTATATGTTTTGTCTCCCCAAGTGTATGTTACAGTATAATTTCCTGGTATATATTCTGTAAATTCAAAATTACCATTTGAATCTGTAGTTGTATGTAATACAACTCTTTCTCCATCATAACTACTGTCGTCTTTTCCAACTTCTCTCATAGTTACTTTTACTCCTGCAAGTGTTGAATCTTTGTTGTCAAATATTCCATTTCCTTTTCTTTCTTGTCCAGTATAAACTTTACCGCTATCTTTTCCAGTTGAATCTATAAATACAGTTCCTGTTAAAGCTCTCGCATTTTTCAATTCTAACTTTAATGACCTTGCAGCATCAGTATCATCCTCATAAGTTGGAATTACACCTGGTATTGTGTTTCCTGGCACAGAGTCTTGGTCTATTACTGATACTGGAGTATTTATATTATTATTTTTAAATGTAGTATATGAATTAATCTCTATTACATTATTTAATAAATCTCCATTATTTACTACTGTTAAAACAGCATTCCTATCCATCTCAAATTGTACATATAAATATTGTGTTTCTCCTGGTTTCAATATTGCATTAGTATTTATTATATATTTTGAATACTGATTATTGTAAGCTATCTTGTTAGAATAACCTATATTTCCTGTAATATTATCTCTATCATCAATTGAAGTTCCAACTGCAATGAGATTATATCTGCTATCACAGTAATCAACTATATTATTAATTCTTCCCAAATATGAAGACTCATTCTTCAATGCAACCTTATATGTTACATATACTTTTAACTCATTATCTCTATGATTTGGAGCTTCATATTTAGCATCTGAAGAATATATTGCTCTATCATATGTACCATTATTTTTTTGGAACTTAACTCCTACATTCCAAGAAGCATCTTCATTTATACTTCCATCTTGATTATATCTAACACTTAAATATCTATATATATGAGAATATCCATTTACATTTATTTTTACATCATATAAATCTTGTGTTAAAGCATAATCTGCTTGAGCCTTTTCAAATACTCCTAAATTTATATATCTAATCTCCTCTAGTGTTGGTGTAAATTGACTATATAAATTTAAACCTGCTTCGTTTGTTTTAGCATATACATTACATCCTAAATGATTTCTAACAGTACTTTTATAATTTTGTATTTGATTATAATTTACTGTAACATTATTTATATACAAGCTTTGTGTTCCTGTTCCATTAACACTTGTAAATTTAGAATCTAATATATTTCTTGTTGTTGTATCAATAGCCTTTGAACCATTATTTTCATTCAATTTAGGATTTACAGATTGATATTTTATTCCACAATATTCAAATTCTACGTGGTATTTTCCAGCTTGTAATTCATCTAAATCAACATCTACAAATTGATATTCTCCTCCATATATTTCTGAATATATTCCTAACTCATTTGTTTTAGTTGTTTTAATTATATTTCCATTTAAGTCTTTTAAATATACAGTTATATCATTTACTCCTCTTTCCTTGTTTCTATCAAGTACATCATTTCTAACTGTTGTTTTTCCATCGTTTTCATCAAGCCATACATACCCTGATAATTTTACTAATTTTTGATGATTTGTTACTACTTTACTTTTTTCTTTTCCATTAACAATAATAGGAATTGAATAAGTATTTCCTATTGTATATCCATAATATGGATTGCTTACTTCTGTTGCTATAACTTGAGTATCTTGCTTTAGTCTTGCAGTTGATGTATATGAACTTCCTTCTGAAGTTTCATTAGTTATTTGCTTAGTTGGATAACTTATATTTTTTAATGATATTTCACCTAGATTATTTGTATAAAATATATTTTCATTAGTTAAATCCCATTTTTTTTCAGAATTTAAATACATTGTATGGTCTTTCCATTCATAATTATATTCTGTCCATTCAAGTTCTCCATCTTTATTACGGTGTTCAGTTGAAGATACATAATCATATGTTTGTATTGTGGCTTTAAAAGTAAACCCTACTCCTACTAAAGGAATTGTTTTATCTCTATCATCAACCTTTTTTAATCCAATGTATGTAGAAAAACTAACATTATAGTTTGCTGTTCCTTCCCCTTCTAATGCTTCTACATCTTTGCTTTCTACATCAACAAATATTAAATTTTGACGGTCTGAACCTTTAAAAAACCATACTTTTGCTTTATATATTTTTGTAATTTCCTTTTCAGCTTCTTTAGTCTTTAACTTTAATCCAGATAGCTGAGTAACCCCAGAACTTTTATTTATATCTATATAAAAAGCTTCTCCTGTTGATATATCTGATACATTTACAACAGTTGCTACTGTCCCTCTATATTTCACAAATCTAAGATTTGAGCTTGCAATTTCTCCAGAATTACCAGATACAATTATATCTTGTAATATTCCATCAAATTCCCATCTAAATGGTCCAACTCTATAATATTCTCCATCTTCTATTACAGCTAAATTTGATGTGTCTGTTTTATCAATAACATTAATAGTTCTTGATTCATCTCCTATATCTTCAGAAGTTAAGTTTCCAACTTCATCAGAATATTTTTCCGCTTCTTTATTTACTGAATTACTAGATGCTTCTGAATTTCTTTCCCAACTATATTCAGTATTCCCAAAAAGTTCTGTTGTCCAAGCATTTGTTATATGCCATAAAGCCATTTGTTCATCAGTTTGCTCATATTTTGTTCCATACCCTTTCTCTTTGCTTAGAATATAAGCTACTTGTGCATTTAAATCTGAATTTACTTCTGTAGGTTCTTCTGAACTTGATGAATCAGTATACACTTTTGCATTTTTACCATCTATCTCTACATATTTGTCTAATATAAAAGTTCCATCTTCTCCTAAATGCTTTCCTTTTTGTATACAGTATACAGCTGTGCTATTCTCTAGAGTTCCTGAATATGATAACTTATATGTATCTCCAATATGAGTATTCGCAGTACCAATTAATTTACTCAAATCGCTATCTGTCGCTATAACAACTGTTGTTAATACTGCTATAACTAATATCATCATTAAAGAATATATAATTCTTCTCTTATTTTTCATATTATTCTATTCCTCCTTTCTCAAAGTATAATATCTATCTTATAATAATTTTTCTTAGTAAAACAATAGCTACTCCTAGTATTACTATTGAAGATATAATTAATGAAAATGTCATTAATATTTGTCCTGTTCTTATACTTATAATCAAATCTGCTGATCCCATATCATTTTCGCCTTTTACTTTATTACCTTCTGTTGAATTTATATCTTTTAATCCCAACTCATTATATGATTCAACTATTTCCGCAGTATTGTTTATTAATCCTGTATTATTCTCTGTTATATCTTTTATAACTGTTAATGTAATTACTCTACTTTGTCCTGGCTCTATTGGAGTATTTGATAAGCTTGTAGAATATACATCATTTCCTGATTGATACCAATCTTTGTTTAATTCTGAATTGAATTTGAAATCTGCTGGTAAATAATCTGCAATTTTTTTAACATATCCTGTAACGTCTCCTTTGTTAGTTACTTTTATTGTATATTCTACAATAATTGTTGTTGAGTTAATTTGTTTTGCATCTATTTCTTGTTTTACTAATGTTGCATCTGTATATGTATTTGTATCTACATTATTATTTTGTACTGTAACTTTACTTATATATTTATCTAATTGTAAATCAAATTTCTTAGCTGTTACTACACCTATATTAATATTAGAAATATTTTCATCAGCTACAGTTATTACTTCTGTTGCAGCTACTTGTTTTTGTTTTCCATCTACATTTATTGTTTTAGTAATAACATTTGAATTCACATCATTTTTAACTCCGTCTTTTTCAAATGTTGTTAAACCAAATTGTGTATTATCATACTCAAATATTACTATATATTGACCTTTTTCAACTTTACTAAAATTATAGAAACCTGTATTAGATGTTTTTACTGTTAACACATTTCCCTTTTCATCTTTTACAAATTTATTTGTTTTTGCATTCAATAGTTTTACTTCTATTCCTTCTAATGGTTTTTCTGACATATCCTTTTGTCCATTTTCATTCTCATCAATCCAAGCAAAACCATGAATCAATTTATATTTTTTATTTGTACCATCATTGTCATTATTATCGTTATCATCATTGTTATTGTCGTTATCATTATCATCACTGCTGTTATTATCATCATCGTCTTTATCTTCATCTGGTTGTAAAATATGTATTATTTTAGCTTTCTCAATTTCATGGGCTTCAACTTGTAAAATATAATCACTGCTTATCTCAATGGCTTTTGTATTTCCTTGTAATAAATTCACTACTACTTCAATTTGATATTCTACTGTCTGTCCTGCTTTTAATCCATTATTTAGCAGTTTTAATATTTTTTGTTTTTTACTATTATCTATTTTTAAAGAGTAATCAGTATTTGACAATTCTACTCCATCTTTTACAACTTTATTAAGAGTAACATCATTAGAAATCCAATTATTCAATGCTACAACATTTAATGTATCTTCACCATTATTTTTTATTGTTACATTATATTTTATAACATCTCCAGCTTTTACATATGCACCACTATTTTCAGATGATGCCTTCATACTGAATAATAATTCAGACTTTGCTGTTAAATTAATTTGATTTGAATTATAGCTATTTCCATTACAATTTACCATAGCTGAAATTCCAACCTCTTTTGATGTAGTATCTCTAAATATTGCAACTGTTGTATTTATAACAACTTGAACTGTACTTCCTTTTGCTATTTTATCTATTTCTATACTATTTGTATTATTTACCTTAACAGCTTTATTTTCAGAATTTATATAATACATATCAGAAATCTTTAACACATCACTAGCATTTATTGTTGCTTTAGCCTTTCTAATGTCTTTACTTGAATCATTTGTGATATCTAATACATATCTATATTGATATCCACTCTTTACTATATTATTTATAGCATCCATTGAAACAAGTTTTACCTCTATATTATCTCCTTTATTTACTAAAGTTGTTACCTCGTTTGAATTTTTAATAACTTCTCCATACTTTGTAGTTACTGAATTCTTTATATTTTTTCCAGCCATTCCATCATTTATTTGTACTTCATAATATGTAATTGCCTTTTCTCCACTATTTAACTTCTCTATTGAAAACTCTATTTCCTTTTTATTATTATCTGAAAAAACTAATTCTGTTGTATCAATTTCATTATTCAATTTATTTGAATTAACATATACTGTTCCATCTGGTACCTTTGCATTTACAACTACATTTGATATAGTCTCAGAACCTTTATTTTCTACAATAATTTGATATCTTAATACTTCTCTTTCCTTAACTGTATTACTTTCTTGTCCAGCAACTAAAGTTTTTAAAGTAGTTTCAAGTACTGTACCAACTGGAGTTTGGAATTTAACTGATTTTGTATTAAGTTGTTCTTGAACTGTTCTATTATTATAATATATTGTGCATCCTTCTTCTGCAGATTTGTTATAATCTAGATTAGAAGGAACTGTAATTCTATATGATAAAGATACTTCTTCTAACATATTTAATTGGTCTATAACTATAAGATATTTCTTTACGTTTTTACTATCTCCTATTGTTTCAGTCCAAGCATTCTTTGAATCTGATAAATCTGTTGTAGCATTTGCTATATTTGAATAATATACTTTTACTCTGTTCAAATCAATTCCTGTTACTGATATTTCTCCTACATATATATCTATATTATTTAAATTAGTAGCTTCTTTTGTAGGGAATGTCCCCAATATTCTTACATTAGAAATTGCATTTTCTTTATTATTTATAATTCTTTTATTAATTGTAGCACTTTTAGCTTCTTTATTAAGTTCTAATTGTACTTTTTCATTTCCTTCATTATTTATAATATCAATACCGTATTCTGGAATTTGGTTTGTAGTTACAAGTCCAGCATAAGAAACAATTTGAATATCTTTTGTAACTTCTCCCATATCTCCATTATTTCTATATACTAATTTAACTTGTTCTGTACTGCTTGTAATTCTAGGATTAGTTTGTAGATTGGCATTTATTATAACAATTGCACCATCAACCGCTTCTTCTTTATATTTAGTTTGTTCTCCAACTAAATTAACTTGAATCATATTATTATTAATTACATTTGCAGATTGTATTTTCATTTCATTTTCGTATAATAAATTAACAGAATTAATCTTTATATTCTGAATTTTATTAGGCAATTGTAATGTTAACATTGGATTTTTGAATAGTTTATCTTTATCTTCTTTAGAATTTAAAGTAATCCTAAATTCAACATTATCATTTGATGTCATAGCTGATAATTGTGTTCTACTCATATCAAGATTTACTCTTGTTTCTGATTCATATAAGTTTATGTCTGATTGCATTCCTGCTAATGTATTTGTATTTCCATTAGAAATATATATAATTGAATCAGTAAACCATATTTTAGTTCCATTTCTTAATACATTTTGATTAATATTACTAATAGTTCTTGTACTTTCTACTTCTAATTTTCCTATTGTTACTGGTGATTTAATTCTAAATTTTACAGTTTGTATCCCTTCTGGATAACTAACAACTACATAACCATCTTTGTCAGCTTTTGAAAATTTATTTATTGATGAAACTACCTTTCCAGTACTTGCATCTATTACATCTATACTTCCTATTTGCCCTAGTAAATTTTCTATACTAGATTTACTAATTCTTGTTGTTTTATATACAGAATATATTTCTGTACTTACTAATTGTTGTCTACCTTCTGTTACATTAATTTCTTCTGCTATATCTTTTAAATTTATATTTATAACATTTCTATATGTAATATCTCTTGAAGCTCCATTATATAATTTTCCCTTAAATATTTTAGGTTCATTTTGAATTATTTCTGTTGTAACTATTGAATCTTTCTCTTTAGTATCAAATTGAATTTGTCTTGATGCCCTATATACTGTTTTATTTATATCATAAAGTTTAATTTGTGAATCGACATTTATATTTTGATGAGTTAAAAGAGTTTCAGCTATATTTTTATTAAACATGTATGTTATTACAAAATTGTCTGTCCCCTCTTTTACCCAAGAAACTTTTTTGTTTTCTTCTGTATTTTTTATATTAATTGTCACAATACCTGTTGATTTATTATAACTCCAATCATCTGAAGATAATAGTTTTCCATTTGTAGCTAGAATATCATTAGAATTAACTAATACCACATCTGGATATTCATTCTGAATTCTAGGTGCTTGAATATTAAGCGTAGTTTCAGCTATTGGAAATAAATTATCTTTTAATCCTGAATTAATAATAGTTTGTATAACTCTTCTATATTGGTTATCTATTTTAAAAATCTTATTAGTAATAATATTTTGTGATAATATCATACTTTCATTAGGATTTGTATATGGACTAACTAAGATTAATGAAACAGTTCGCTTTGAACTTATAGCAATATCTTTTTGAGTGCTATTTCTATAATTACCTTCTACTAAAAGTTCGCTATTAAGATTTATCAAATTTAAATCAAATTGATTATCCTTTAATGTTTCTATTTTTACTTCAACTTCTTTAGTTTCCCCCGCATTCATTTGTTTTAAATAAATAACATTATTCTCTATTTTGCTAATAGATTGGTCTATTATGTCTGTTTTTATTCTAAAGTTGGCATTCTTTAATATAATTTTTCCATTAAAATACCCCTCTTGTTTTACAGCTATTTGAAAATAAAGTTTTAAATCATTATCATTTATAGCTGCATCTTTCTTAATGACCTTATTTTGCTTTTCGTCCTTAAAATAAGCCATAAACTCAATGTTTTTATGGTTTGTGCTCTTTTGTATATTAGCATCTTCTATTGCATAAGATATAAAGTTTACACATAAAAATAAAAAATTCGTGATTGTTAATGTTATTATTAACGCAATTGATGTCAAAATTTGTAATAATCTTTGTTTCATAAAATTTCCTCCTAAAATAGTTAATACATTATGATTTCTACATAATGCTACTTCTTAAATTATACAACAAAATTTACCTTTTTTCAATGCTTTTTGCCATTTTTTTATGTAAATTTTACCATCAAAATTGGTGAAACGGTCGAGAAAAGGGGACATTCCTTAAACCCCATTTAAACAGTGACTCGGGGACACTCCTTCCAAATGTGTTGTTCCTATATTACCTCTTTTTCATACATATTTGCCCAACCATTTATTATATAAAATATATATGGAAATTTGTTCATTCCACTCAAAAAGAAGTTGTAATATAAGAAGTTAAGACTCTTTCACTCAGGCTAAAAAGCTATATTATATTCCTTTTAAATTGAACAACGAATGTGCCCTGGAATAGATGTAGAAGTTCTTAATCAAATTAATTAGGGAATCTCGCCTCACGAGGGTGCTGATTAATTTGATTTAGAACTTCTAATCTATGTAGGAAGCCGAGTTGTGAAATGAACAAGGAATATAATATAGCTTTTTCCCGTGAACATCCCTCAACTTCTTATATAACAACTTCTATTTTTCATTCCAATCAAGCATTTCCATATATATTTTATATAATAAATGGTTGGGCAAATATGTATGAAAAAGAGGTAATATAGGAACAACACATTTGGAAGGAGTGTCTCCAAGTCACTGTTTAAATGGATTTTAAGGAATATCTCCTTTTCCCACCTTTTCCTAGTAACAAGTTTCAAATTATAACATATAATATATAATAAACTACATATATATGTATTAGAGGTGATAATATTGAACATTGATGAAAACGCTATGAATAATATTAAGAATATGGTTGATAATGGAAACATTTCAGATGCAATTTCGCAAATATCTCCAGAAATGATTGAAAATTTTTCAAAAATGCTATCAAACAATCAACAAAGTACTAAACAAGAAGAGCCAAAGGCAGCAGAAAATAGTACAAATCAAAAAAATAATTTTGATTTTAGCAATATTGATATGAACACTATTATGAAAATGTCTTCAGCTTTTGGAAAAATGAACAATTCAAAAAACGATCCAAGAGCAAATCTTTTACAATCATTAAAACCATATTTGCGTGATAGCAAAAAAGACCAACTTGATAATTATATGAATTTACTAAATGTAGCCAAAATAGCAGAAATTGTAAAAGACAACAATAAGGAGAATAAAAAAGATGTTTAGATTCCCTTTCTATGGTTTTCCATACAATTATCCATATTATAAATATTACAATAAATCAATAAATAATGTTGCAAGTAACAGTACTCAAGAATCTAAAGATACAAAAAATAGTATTACTAATTGTAAAATAGTTAGTAATACTATTAATCAAAATTCAGATAATATGCAACCATTATTCGAAATATTTGGAATTAAATTATATATGGACGACTTAATAATTGTGGGATTGCTATACTTCTTATATCAACAAGGTGTAAAAGATGAAATGTTATATATAATTCTATTTCTGCTACTGTTTTCATAATCATTCAATTACGATCTTATTATCATCAATATGCACATAAGCTTGTCTATGTACAATAATCTCCTCTTTACCTATTTCTCTAAGCATATTAGCTATTCTAATTTGAACTGCATCAAGATTCCCTGCAGCTATTATTGCATTTGTGTTTCCTTTAGCACCAGCGTGAGCTAGACCTCTTAAGTTTCCTAATACAACAATATTATCAGATGCAATTACTTCTGCTCCAGAATTTACATCACCTAATATAACTATACTTCCTTCAGTTTCTATCTTTTGGCCAGATCTTAATGAACCTCTATGGAATTTTGTTTCTGAAAATGCTATTTCTTGCTTAAATGTTCTAGTTATACTTGATAGGCCTAAACTTTTTGGCATATCGAATTCAACATCAACATTTATATATTCTTTAATAACCTCTTGCATTTCAGCAATCTCTTTATTTTTAAGTACTTTTCCAACAATTATTATTGGTGTTTTTTCATCTCTATATAATTTCTTTAATTCAGGTAATTTTTTAGTTAATGCTGACAAAATCTTTCTTTGTTCTGCATTCTCTGCTATTTTTATAACAATCTTATTTTTCCTTAAATTAACACTTATACAATTATCCATTTTACATCCTTCCTTATTATCTCATACTCTCCACATAAGACATAGCTTGCATATTCTCTATAACATTTTGAGTATTCATTCCAAAATACTCAGCCATCACATTTCTTACAGCTTCAGCTGTATAATTTCCATGACCTCCATTTTCAACCATAACAACTACTGCTATTTCTGGGTCATTATATGGAGCAAACGCTGCAAACCAAGCATTTACTATATCTTTGCCATTTTTATCTCTTCCAGCTTCTGCAGAACCTGTTTTTCCTCCTACTTCAATATCAAAGTTTTTAAATCTTACATATGCTGTTCCAGAAGTATCGCTAGTAACAGATTTCATACCTTCTTTTACTGCTTTTATATATTCTTGTTTTATATTTATATTCTCTTTTTCTTCATTTTTGATTCCTAATTTCTCTTCTACAAATTTATCTATTTCTTCTCTTGTTACTTCTGTGCCATCTGCATTTTTAATTGATTTAACAATGCTTACGTCAATATCATTTCCTCCATTAGCAATCATACTTATATATTTTGCCATTTGCAATGGTGTAAACCTATTATATCCTTGGCCTATTGAAGCATTTATTGTATCTCCTGGATTCCAATTTTGACCTATTGATTTTGCGTATTCCTTACTTGCAACAGTTCCTGATACTTCACTCGACAATTCTATCCCTGTTTTTACTCCTAATCCGAAATATTTAGCATATTTCTCTAATACATCTATTCCCATTCTATCTGCAGTTTCATAAAAGAAATAATTACATGATTTCTGAATAGCACCTACAACATTTAACCAACCATGTCCTACATGATAATCTGTATAATACCAGCAATTTCTTCTTTCTCCATATTTTATATATTGACCTGTATCATTTATTCTTTCTGTTAAGCTAATATTTTGAGATTCTAAACCAGCTATTGCAGTAATCATCTTAAAAATAGAACCTGGTTCATAAGCACTTTCAATTGTTCTATTAATAAGTGGATGTAACTCATTGTTCAAATATCCACTCCATTCTTCATTACTTATACTTCCATCAGATAAAGATTGTACATTATAATTAGGATAGCTTGCCATTGCTAAAACTTCACCTGTGTTTACATTCATAACTACACAAGATCCACCTTTAGCATCATACACTTTTCCAAACCCACCATTTCTTATTTTTTCAACATTTTCAGCAAGTACTTGTTCTGCTACTCTTTGAAGTTCTGAATTTAATGTAAGTATAACATCTGAGCCAGAAACCGCTTCTTTTGCTATAACCTCTGCAGTTATTGTCCCATCAACAGCCATATCTATTTGCTTAATTCCTTTTTTTCCTCTCAAATATTTTTCAAAAATAGACTCAATTCCAGTTTTACCTATAATATCATTCTGGCTATACTCATCTTTATTATTTTTATATTCTTGTTCACTTATTTTAGAAGCATAACCTAATATGTGTGAAGCTAATGTCCCTTCATTATACTTTCTTATAGGTTCTACTGAAATACTTATGCCAGGAAAGTCATTACTATTTTCACTAAACTCCGATAGTGCCTCTCTTGATATATCTTTTGCAATTGTCAAAGATTTTGTACTACTATATCCTTCTCTTGATATAGCATATCTAATAGCTATAATTTTTCTTATTTCAGATATATCTTCATTTTTAATTTTATACTTTTTTGTAAAAGTATTAAAAGCATCTTCTGCACTTGCTGTTTCATCAATATCATTATTCTTCTTCCAGCTTTCTAAAGTCTGACCTGATATTGTATATTCAAAAGGGTTTATTTTTATTGGAAAAGAATCAGTATAGCCTATTTGATATTTATCTAATACATTTACAATATTAAGTATTGTAGTGTTTAGTGTATCAGTATCTATCTTACTCCTATATAATTCTAAATTAAATTTTTGTGTAGATGTAACCAAAATATTTCCTGACCTATCCAGTATTTCTCCTCTTGCTGGTTGTAAAATGCTTTCTCTAGTTAATCTAGTATTTGATTGTTCCCTATACTCTTTTCCTTTTACAATTTGAAGATTGAACAATTGGATAATTAAAATTACACCTATAGAATATGTAAAAATAGTCATTATATTATATCTAAAATTAATGCTTTTTTTGTTTATGCTATTAGCCAATTCTTCACCTTCTTTCATAAATTAAAAATATCTCGTTAAAATCTTATTTCCTTTATACTCATTTTCTACATAATATCCAAATTTTTGTATTAGTGGATATATGATTATTGTAATTAAAATATTATAAAAAACTTCTATGCTTGCAATCTTTATAAAACTCCATATTTCAAAATTTATATTATATAATATATAGCTAGTAAAATATGCTACAAATTCAAAAACTAAAGTTGTCCCAAAAACCATAAGCATTATAGTAATTCTACTATCCTTAGAAAAATTTTTATCAAAAATAGTTGCAATAATACTAATAAAAACAAATCCTAATAAATTTGGTCCTATTGTTTGTTTAAATAATAAATCTAAAAAAACTCCAAGGATAATTCCATAAGTAATTCCCATAATTTTATTTCCAAAAAGCCCTATAAATAATATATATATAATAAAAATATTAGGCTTAGTTCCTACAATTGTAAAAAAATTAAAAAAGTTAGATTGTAAAAAAAGTATTAACAGTCCTATTAGTATTAATATTAAATTTATAAAAAACTTTTTCAATATTTTTCACCTCTGCTTTTAAATTACTTATTTTTTATAACTAATACTGTATTCAATTTATTAAAATCCACTGCAGTGTCTATAATAGCATATCTATCTATAACATTTTTACTTGAAATAATCTTCTTAACAGTTCCCACATGAATTCCTTTAGGATATATTCCTCCTAATCCAGAAGTGTCAACACTATCTCCTTGAATTAAATTTGCATCTGTCGGAATATACATTGCTTTCAATTCAGTATTGTTTTCCAAAGTTCCCTTACAAACTATACTTTCTTTATTTGTGCTCATTAAACAGCTTATAGAACTTGATGTATCTATTATAGTTCTAATCTTAGAAGTATTTTCACTAACTGACATTACATATCCTACTAATCCTTCATCTGCAATTACTGTCATTTTCTCTTCTATTCCATCTTTTTTTCCTATGTTTATCACTACTGTTTTAGAATAATTACTTATATCTTTATTAATTACATAAGCAGGAATAGTCTTATATTCACCATATTTTTCAGTTAAGTTTAAATATTCTTTTAATGTTTGATTTTCTGTTCTTATATTTTCTAATTCCCTTAATGCCTGTTCCAATTGGCTATTCTTTTCTTTTAATTCTTTATTTTCATCTTTCAAATTATTGATATCTGTAAAAAATGTAGAATTTCCACTAAACTTATTTTTCAAATATACTAACCCATTCTGTATTGGCATAACTAATTTATTAGCAATATTCTCAAAAAAAGAGGTATTTGCTTCTCGATTAGAAAATATAACTATTAAAATTAATACTATAATTGTAATAATAATACCTAACAGTCCATTTTTCTTATTCTTATACATAACCTCTCCTTTCTACATTACTTATCTTCTTTTTCTAGAATTAATAAGTACAGATCTTAATTTTTCCAAATTTTCTAGAGTTTTACCAGTTCCCTTTACTACACAATCTAATGGTTCTTGTGCAATATATACTGGCATTCCAGTCTCTATGCTTAACAACTTATCTAAATTCTTAATTAAAGCCCCTCCTCCTGCAAGAACAATACCTTTTTCCATAATATCTGCAGCAAGTTCTGGTGGAGTTTTTTCAAGAGTTACTTTTACTATATCTATTATCTTATGAATAGATTCTTTTATTGCTTCCTCAACTTGTAATGAAGTTATTATTTCATTTCTAGGTAATCCATTAATCAAATCTCTTCCTTTAATATCCATAGACATTTCTGTCATTAGTGGCATTGCACATCCAATCTGAATTTTTATTTGTTCTGCAGTAGTTTCTCCTATTGCTAAATTCATTTCTCTCTTTATATAATTTATTATGTCTTCATCAAGTTCATCTCCTGCCACTCTTAAAGAATGACTAATTACAATACCTCCTAATGATATCACTGCAACCTCAGTAGTTCCGCCTCCAATATCAACTATAATATTCCCACTTGGTTCAGATACGTCTAAAGATGCCCCTATTGCTGCGGCCATAGGTTCTTCTATTAAGAAGACTTCTTTTGCTCCAGCCTGAATAACAGCTTCTTCTACTGCTCTCTCTTCTACTTCAGTAATTCCTGAAGGTACACCGACAACTACTCTTGGTCTCCCAATATTATATCTTTTTTCTACCTTTTTTATAATATTCTTCAGCATCAATTGCGTAGCTGTAAAATCAGCAATAACTCCATCTTTTAAAGGTCTTATTGCTTTTATTTGTTCAGGAGTTCTTCCTAACATTTCTTTTGCATCATTTCCAACAGCAACTATATCACCAGTTTTATTATCTATAGCTACAACTGAAGGCTCTTTTAAAACAATGCCTTTTCCTCTTAACATTACTAATGTATTTGCAGTTCCTAAATCTATTCCAATATCTTTGGAAGCTAAAGTAAAAAATTTCATATTTTTATCCTTTCTTTGTTACTCTAAATTATTAACCATTTTTTTAGTTTCTAAAAATACACTTTTATAATTTTTATTTCCTATTACTATGTGGTCTAATAATTCTATATCAAAAATTTGGGTAGCATTATATAGTCTATCTGTAAACTTTATATCTGCTATACTTGGTGTCGGATCTCCTGTTGGATGATTATGAACTAATATTATTTTAGGTGCTTCTATTTTTAGTGCTTGAGCCAATATTTCTTTTATATTAACATTTACAAAATTAGTTCCTCCTACAGCAATATCAATGCTTTTAAGAATCTCGTTTTTTGTATTTAATAAAAATAATTTTACAAATTCTCTTTTCTCAAATCTTAACTCTTCCATTACTAATTCTGCCATATTTTCAGTACTATTTATTTGAACTCTTTTATAATTAGATGGCTTTGACATTCTAACAACTAGCTCACAAATAGCTTTTAACTGTATAGCTTTAACTCTACCAATTCCTTTTATCTGCATTAATTCTTGAATACTCATATATTTTAAAAAATTTAAATCTCCCATTTGTGGGTCATAATTCGATTTTAAAATATTTTGCGCAACTTGTACTGATGTTTCTTCTTTAGTTCCACATTTTATTATTATTGCCAATAATTCTGCATTTGATAAGCATTTTTCACCATATAATTCTAGTTTTTCATATGGTCTTTCTGTTTCTGGCATTTCCTTCATTTTTAAAGACAATTAAATTTCATTCCTTTCCTAATTGTCCCACCTATTATACCTTTCTATATATGAATATAGCTAATATCATTCCGATAATACTTGCAACATTTATATTAACCATTAAACCAAATGTAAGTTGTAATATATTTAAGTCCAAGCTTATTGGTGTTGATAATCCAAAAGATTGCTCATATGATAACCACCAAAGCCAAGGTACACTTGCTGCTAACTTACCAAGTAATCCCCCTATTACTAATCCTGATAATATAAACACTAATAGTATCCACACATTTTTTTCTTTTGCAACCATTTTCTACTCCTCCATTTTTTGTTCTATCTCTACGGATATACCTTTTCTAATACATCGCTATTATATATTGATTTACTATTTTTTTCAAGTAATTTATATAATTTTACAAAATTAGGTTAGTAAATATAAAAATTTGATTAAATTAATTACCAAAAATTGTTCCTTTAAATATAATATAAAAAGTAGTATAATATAATTAATAATACTGGAGGTATCTGAATGAAAATTGAAAAAATAACAGAAAACAAAATTAGAATTATATTAAAGCAAGAAGACTTCAAAGATAAATCAATAAATATTGAAAAACTACTTCTAAATACACCTAATTCATGTAGCTTATTCTTAGAAATATTAGACAAAGCAAAAAAAGAAATAGATTTTGATACTGACGGGCAAAAGCTATTTATAGAAATGTCTTTAAAGACAGAAGATGCTTTTATATTTACAATAACAAAATATTCTGAACCACAAACTCCTTTAAACAATATTCAAAAAAAATACTTAACAATAAAGAAAAAGAATGGACTTTCTAATAGCTCTTGTTATATATATCAATTTAATATTTTTGAGAATTTCTGTGCTTTCTGTGATTTTATGTATAATGATTTACATATAGAAAATGTTTTTAAAAATTCTGTATTATTTTTTTATAATGATATATATTACTTAGTTGTTAACAACATTGACAAATCTAATAAAGAATTAAATTCATTACATTCTTCTTTATTAGAATTCTCTGATTCTTTTTCTTTTAGTAAAAACTTATATCTAAAATTAAAAGAATATGGAAAAGTCATTATAAAAAGTAATGCAATTAGTACTGGCATAAAATATTTTTCTACCAAGAACTAATAATGTATTAAAATATTAAAACTCACGTGTTAAACACGTGAGTTTTAATATAAATAATTTTGTGGATTATATGCCACACCATTTACTCTAATTTCAAAATGCAAATGTGGTCCTGTAGAATTACCAGTAGAACCTACCTCTGCAATAGCCTGACCTTGAGATACTGTTTGTCCATTAGAAGCATATAATTTATTACAATGTGCATAATAAGTCTGCACTCCATTACTGTGTGTAACTACTATTAAATTTCCATATGAACCCTTTCTTCCAGAAAATGTTACTGTTCCACTAGCTGCTGCATATATTGGAGTCCCAGTAGAAGTTGCTATATCTAAACCTGTATGTGAAGAAACCCTTCTACTACTTCTAGCTCCAAATCTTGAAGTTATTATACCAGAAATTGGTTTTATCAAAGAAATTCCTAATTCAACCTTAGCCCCTGAAATATTAGTTGCAGTATTAACTGTACCTAAAGATGTTTTTTTAGCAACTACAACTTTTTTAGGCTCTGTATATAATTTTGAAACAGCATCATCAATAGCAGTAAAATCATTCATTTGTGTTTCATATTTCTCTGAAATTGTTATATTTTCTATATTCGAGCTTTTCTTTTCCTTTAATTTATTAACAATATTTTCTGCTTCTGAAAACTCGGCTACATATATCTTTTCCTGTTGGTTCTCTAAAATTGCGTAATATCTATAGTAAGGTACTCCATCAGATTTTACCAAGTTAAATATTTCCTCATCATTACTATTTTCAGCTCTTTTTAACAAACACATTTCATACTCTGGTAAAGTTTCTACTTGAACAAATGCCGTATTTTCATTCTCTCCATTTTCTATATAATCATTTATTTGTGTTTGCAATTTACTTTTATTATCTGTATAACCTACTATTTCTCCATTTATACTAACGCTATAACTAATTTTATAAGAAGAAGCCACAATTCCCAAAACTATTAAAAGTGATACTGATATTAAAGTTATTAACTTAATTGATTTTCTTGCATGTATTAATACTTTTTTCAACATTACAAAATCTCCTTAAATTATTATATAATATATAATATACTTTTTTGGATTTTTTTGCAAGTGTTTATTAATTATTTCCGTAAGTTTTATTAATATTTATTTACTAGTCATCTAATTTGTAAAATATATTAAAATACTATTTTTTTCTTGTAAAACTAGTGCAAATTAGGAACAACATTTATTGTTGTAATTCAGTTTTTACAGTTTCTACCTCAGTAGTTGTAGCTTTTTGAGCTGGTTTATAGTACCCTTTATTTTGAGCAATTTTAAAAAGTTCATATTGAAAACTTTCATCATTATTTCTAATCTGTTGAAGTACTTGTCTTAGATTCATATTTTCTGTTTCTGAAATAGCTGTTTGATATGAAGTTAAATTTGATTTTACTCCAGATAAAATATCATTTACCATAGTTTTTTCATCCATTATATTTTCCTCCTAATTATTTAAAAATGTCATTAATTTTTGTTTTGTATTTAAACTATCTTGTGCTGCTTTAGTAAATATTTGCTTTATTTGTGGGTCAACCGCTTGTGATGAATATGTGTTTAACTTTTGATATGAATTATCATGTGCCCCTATCAAATGTCTTAAATGTTGTAATTCTAATTGATTTAAATCTGCCATTTTTCTCCTCCCTTTCTAAACATTATTGTTCTTTTAGTATTTACTAAATATTGACTTTTTATACAAAATATTTTATAATATAATTAGTATAAATTTATTGGTTTATATTAGTTGCAGTTAAATTATAACCGTTTTAGGAGGGCACTATTATGAGTACAACCTATACTATTCTTACACAATTGGTAGGCTATAGTTCAGAGCTTCGAATTGGGTCACCTATCGCTATCCCTATTGAAAGTATCCGAACTATAGAAGTGGCTTTCCATCCCAAAGATTTTTCTCGGGCAGAGATAAAAGAAATTTTCAGTCCTAAAGTTAAAAAGCTGGTGGAAACTGGCGAGCCTTTTGGCACGGTAATAACATATCTGGATGCAAACGGAACTCATAAGAGAGTACGTGTTTTAGAAAACCTCGAAAACGTTTCAAGACGTTTAGAGCGGAACTTTACTGTTTAATATAACCAAAAAAGCGGCAAATATTGCCGCTTTTATTTTTTTATAAATTATGATCTCAAATTATTTCCAAATTAGCAAATTTAGCCATCAAACGTTTATGTCCCACTTTATCAAAATTTATATCTACCTTCAAATCTTCTCCCTCAGGTTCTGTAGTAGTAATTGTTCCTTCTCCGAACTTTTTATGAAATACTCTCACACCAGATTGATATTTAGTTAAATCAATATCAGCTCCTAAAGATTTATTACTTAATGCATTTAAAAAGCTTTCTGCTGTTCTAAAAGCAAATCCCTTGTTATTGGAAGATGCAGCAACAGTAACTGGTTTATTTTCAATTTTATATGTTTTTATATTAGAATTTCCATTACTTCCATATGTCCAACTATATTTTGAATCACTAAATATATTATCTTTATCCTTATTCTCTCCTAAAGCTTCATCATAGCCTTCTAATAAATCACTTGGTATTTCTTTCAAAAATCTAGATATTGGATTACAACTTGTTGAACCAAAAATAGTCCTTTGCTTACTGCAAGTTAAAAACAAGTTTTCTTTTGCTCTAGTAATTCCAACATAGCACAAACGTCTTTCCTCTTCTAATTCTTTGGCTTCTGATATTGATTTATATCCAGGAAAAATTCCTTCTTCCATACCTACTAAAAATACTACTGGAAATTCAAGCCCTTTTGCACTATGTAATGTCATTAAAGTAACTACATCATCAGACTCTTCCATATCATCTATATCACTTGATAATGTTATTCCCTCTAAGAAATCACTTAATTTATTATCTGCTGACTCTTCTTCAAATTCTATTGCAACTGTTAAAAATTCGTCTAAGTTTTCAATCCTATTTTCAGCCTCTATTGTATTTTCATTCTCTAAAGCCTTAGTATATCCAGATTTCTTTAATGTTTCTTTAATTAAGTCAGATATCTTTATATCATCCTTTTTACTTCTTAATTCTTGTATACAATTTATAAATTCTCTAGAATTTATAAAAACTCTATTTAAATTATATTCATCTGCTTTTTCAATTATTTCATACATTGATGTTCCTGTACTATTTGACAATTCTTCTATTTTATCTAAGCTTGTTTTTCCAATTCCTCTCTTAGGTTCATTAATTATTCTTTTTAAACTTAAATTATCTGATGGATTTTGTATTAATCTTAAATATGAAATAATGTCTTTAATTTCTTTTCTTTCATAGAATTTAAGCCCACCTATAATTTTATACGCAATATTTTCTCTTCTTAAAATATCTTCTATTGCTCTTGATTGTGTATTCATTCTATAAAGTATTGCAAAATCTGAATATTTATAATATTCTTCTCTTCTTAAATGTTCAATTTGGTTTGCAATATATGTCCCTTCATCATATTCATTACTTGCGGAATATACTTTTGGTAAATTACCTATATCATTTTCAGTCCATAATTCTTTTTTATATGTAACTTCATTATTTTTTATTACAGAATTAGCAGCTTTAAGGATATTCCCTGTACACCTATAGTTTTGTTCTAACTTAATTATCTTAGTTCCTGGAAAATCTCTTTCAAAATTTAAAATATTTGAAATATCTGCTCCTCTAAAACTATATATCCCTTGGTCATTATCTCCGACAACAGTTATATTTCCATTTTTAGATGCAAGCATTGTAACTAAAGTAAATTGTGCTTTATTAGTATCTTGATATTCGTCTACTAATACATATTTAAACTTATCTGAATAGTATTCTAATATATCTATATTATCCATTAAAATTTTAATTGTATAATTTATTATGTCATCAAAGTCTATCGCATTATTCTCTTTCAACCTCTTTTGATATAGTTCATATACCATAGCAATTTTTTCTTTTCTAAAATCACCTCGTGCTTTAACTTGATATTGTTCTGGCTCTAGCATTTCATTTTTAGCATTACTTATTTCAGACAAAACTGACCTATCTGTAAACATTTTATCATCTAAATTAACTTCTTTTATGCATGCTTTTATCAATGTTCTTTGGTCTGATGTATCAAATATTATAAATGATGAATCAAATCCTATTCTATCTATAAATTTTCTTAAAATTCTTACACATATTGAGTGAAACGTCCCCATCCATATATCTTTAGCCACGTCCCCTACCAAATTTGCGATTCTTTCTTTCATCTCATTTGCTGCTTTATTTGTAAATGTTATAGCTAATATATTCCATGGCAACACATTTTTTTCTCCAATTAAATACGCTATTTTATGTGTTAATACTTTTGTCTTTCCACTTCCTGCTCCAGCTATTATTAGGCATGGTCCTTCTGTATTTTTTACTGCTTCATATTGTTTATCATTTAATCCTTCTAAAACGTTTTGCATAATTTGCTCCTATTCTTTTTGAGTTTTTATTTTTTTGTATTATATATTCTTCAAAAAAAAAAGTCAATAGAAACAGCAAAATTCGCAAACAGTTTTTCGCAAAACACTGTGGCTTAAATAGTAAAAAATTGAACTGTAACCTTTAAATTATTGCTAGCCCTACTAATTTATAATATATATACAAATTAGTAAGGCTTATAGCGTTTTATCTATAATGTAGTAGCAAAAATCCCAATTATAAATCCAATGATATTTCCAACAGCAGACATTCTTCCCTTATACAATTTATTAGACTCAGGTATTAATTCACCAGATACAATATACAGCATTGCACCAGCTGCAAAGCTTAGGCAAATAGCAATTACAGCTTCAGATATTGATCCAATAATTGCGCCAAAAAATGCTCCAATTCCAGTAGTTATTCCAGATAATAGTACATAAAAAATAACTTTTGATTTTTTCATCCCACCACTTTTCATTGGTACAGCCATTGATATTCCTTCTGGTTGATGTCAAAGTAGACAGTTTTGATTTTTTATTTCGACTAATCTAATATCCAATATTAGATTAGTCATTTTGTGCATTTTTGATATTAATATCATTTAATCTCTTAAAATTAAAAATGATATCTACCTGCTTATCTTGGTGTATTTCTATTTTATTAATAATTACCTTCATTATTTCAGGTGTCGGCTTTTCTAGTTTTAAAAATTCTTTAACAATGTTTTCTATCTCTTTACTATCATCTTGCATAGCATTTTCTTTTTTGTTTTTTAACTCATTGTATTCCTTTTCTTTTTCATTTACTTCATTGATTAGTTTGTTAAATACCCTTTCATACATTTCTTCGCTAACTTTACCGTTTAATTTGTCAACATACATTTTGTCTATGTTATCTTTTATAAGGTTAATTTCTGTTTGTTTCTGTTTTAGCATTTTTCCATAATCTTGTTTTGTTTGATTGTTTTTTACGTTCAATTCTATTTTCTTACTATCGATTGCTAAAAATAAATTCTTTATGTATTGTAGTATTGTTTTTTCTATTGCTTCATAGCTAAATCCATGTGATGTACAAAGTCCTAATTTTGAGTTTCTACGATAATTATTACATATCATAAACATATAGCCGTTTTTCTTTCCTCTTACTCCTATTTTGTGTTTGCATTCATAACAAAACAATAATCCATCTAATAAAAACTTATGCTTTTTTTCATTTCTATTATATTTTTGCACAATTACCATTTTTTGTACTTTGTCAAAAAGCTGCTTTTCAATGATTGGTTCGTGTGTGTTTTCCACAATGTTCCACTGTTCTTGTGGATTACTTCTTAATTTTCTGTTTTTATAACTTATTCTACTTCTTTTATTTTGGACTGTATTTCCAATATACACCTCATTTTTTAAGATGTTTTTTACTGTTTTGTTTTCCCAAAATGTTGCTTTGTTGTATCTTAATTGATTTGCTGTTGGTATTTTGTTGTCATTTAGATAATTTTTAATGGTTCCTATTTCTTCTCCGTAAACTTGCCATATTAAAAATAGTTTTTACGATTTCCGCTTCTGGCTCACATATCATTAATTTGTTTTTATTATTTGAATCTTTTACATATCCTAATGCTGTTTTTCCTCCTACCCATTTTCCTTGTTTTTGCATAGTATGTAAGGCTGTCCTAATCTTTTTAGATAAATCTTTGGAATACATATCATTTAAGATAGATTTAAATGGTGCTATGTCATTATTGCCATTATTAGTGGCAAAAGTGTCTATCCCATCTGTTACAGAAACATATCTTACTTCATGCTCTGGAAACCATTTTTCAATATATTCTCCTGTTTCTATGTAATCACGACCTAAACGTGATAAGTCTTTTGTTATGACCATATTTACTTTTCCGTTTTCGATATCTCTAATCATTCTTTGGAAATCTGGTCTATTAAAGTTTGTACCTGTATATCCTGGATCAATATAAGTATCTACTAATTCATATTCCCATTCTAAGTTTTGTACATATTCTGTTAATAAAGATTTTTGATTAGTAATACTTTCACTTTCATCAAATCCTTTTTCTACATCTTCTTTGGATAATCTTATATAAATTGCTACCTTATAAATTACTGTTTTTATTGTCTCAAGCATTTTTCCTCCTTCCCATGCTTGATAAAAACAATTTGAATTCCTATCCATTATAACTAACTTTTTAGGAAATTCAAATACTGAAATAATAAAAATTTATTATCCATTTTTCTCTAATAAATCAATTAAAAAATGAGATATTAAATTTTCGATTTCTTCACCCTTTTCATCAAAATACACATTAATTTTAAATGTTTCGTTCATATTTTCTCCTGTTAATTTATTAATATTTATTCAATTTATATGCTAAAGAAACTTTATTATTCACATATAAATCATTGATTTAAAGGGCTTATCTTAAAGGTTAAACACTATATCTTTATTGTTGTATGGTATTAAAATTTTCTTAATTTATATCTATCAAATTTACTACTTAAAAAATTACCCAATATTTGATATTATTTATGTAAAAAATCTTACATCTATAGAAATTTGACACAAATAATTGGAAAAAACTTGTAACATTTTATTATGTTCGCTTGTTTTGAATATAAAATTATAGTAATATATTAACAACCTTACGTTAAAGGAAAGGCTAGCCTTTTCTAAAAGGCGGAAAGGGGGTTATGATTTTGAATACTAGCGATTTAATTTTGCATTTTGCTGACAAGTACATAGCAGAAAGAGAAAAAAACATTAGATTACAACAACAATTAGAACAACAACATAAGCAAATGCAAAATGACAACAAAGTTAAGACTAATTAGCTGTATTTAGTCGTAGAGCAGATTCGTGGTCTGCTCTATTTTTTGGCAAAAAAATAGCATGTGTATTCGTGGTACACACACTGTCATGATTTGAATACTAGCGATATTCAAAGTTCATTTATTTTGTAATTAAATAATAACATATTCTTTTGCATTTGTCAAATACATTTCTAGGATTTTCCAATATTTTCTGTATAATAACTTTTCGCATAAAAACTATTATCTTTTAACATTTTATCAATAGATTTGAATTTACAATCTGCAAATTCACAACATAACTTCAGTACTTCTTTTTCATTATCTTTATTTAATACATATCTTTTTATTTCGCTGTTTTCAAATTTAAAGATAAATACCTTATCTTTACCTAGATATTCATTCCAAAATCCATTTTCAAGCGTTTCACATATATATTTTTCAAACAATTCAATCTTATTGTCATCAAAGATAACTCCATAATTATTTCTAAAATATTTGATTTTAAAATTATTTTGTTTAAGTATATCAATATTATTAATTCCCATTAGATAACTATAATTCATAATTAGCATCACTCCTTTTTGAATTGTAATTCCTAGTTATACCTTATTGAAAATTACTGTTTTTTCTTTCATAGATATTTTGTAGGCTTCATATCCAAATTCTTTTGCTTCTTTCTTATAAGTTAAAAATGAATGATCTATTTGAAATCCTATAATGTTCTTAATTTCTTCATAAGATAATATATATTTTTCTTTATTATTATCTTTTAAATACTTCCATAATGGCTCATATTTACTCATTCTTTAACACCTCTCAAGTTTAGTAGACAAGTGCCTCACGACACAAGCCCCTATACAGAACCGTACGTGCAGTTTTCCAGCATACGGCTCCTCATAATAACATTTACTTCCAATCAAATAAGCTTATATAAATTTTAGGATATGGCAATTTATATACCTTTAACATTTCCTTAAAACCTTCTACTGTATAGCTTTTCTTATGACTTCTTCTATTTAGAATTTTATATAGAAAATCTATTGTTCTTTGCCTAAAACAGCTTATCATTCTGCCATTGTGTGAAATTCCATAATATCGATAATGTCCAATTAACTTAATCTTTATTTGTTCCATTAAGTCTCTTACTTTTATATCTCTATTTTGATATAGCCATACTTTCATAGCTTTTACTTTCTGTCTAAATTTCTTCTTGCTTGTCTTCAGCTTAACACTAAATTTTCCACTTCTACTTTTGCTACAGTAAAATGTAAATCCTAAAAAGTCAAATGTTTCTGGCTTTCTTTCTCCTCTTGCTTTTCTGTTTCCTTCTGCATATCTTCCAAATTCTAATAATCTACTTTTGCTTTCTTCTAGTTCTAAACCAAATTTACTCATTCTTTTCTTTAATGCTTCGTAATATGCTTCTGCTTCATATTTATATTGAAAACCTGCAATAAAGTCATCTGCATACGCAACTAGAAATGTATCTCCTTTTGCTCTCTTTTGTACAATTTCTTTATACCATAGCACTAGTACAAAATGCATATATATATTTGCTAATACTGGACTTATTATATTTCCTTGTGCTGAACCTTCTTCTGTTACTACATATTTACCTTTATCCATAATTCCTACTTTTAAATACTTCTTAATTAGTCCTATTATGGTCTATATGGTCAAAGAAACCGTTTAATATCTGCGTCTACAATGTAATTTATTTTGTTTTCCATTATTTTATGGTGTACATATATTATTGCATTGTGACAACTTCTATTTGGTCTAAATCCATACATATTATCTTGGAATTTTGGCTCATATATTGCCTCTAGTACTTTCTTTAATGCTAATTGTACTATTTTGTCCTCATATATTGATATTCCTAGTGGTCTCATTTTACCATTTCCCTTTGGTATATATACCCTAAGAGATGGTGCTGGTTTGTATGCTTTATTCTTTAATCTTATTAACAAGATTTCCACTTGCTAGATTACTTACCCTTTGCTGGGCGCACAATTGTAATTTGTCGAGATAATTATAACATTAAAATCATATACATTTTCTGCGTCATCTTCTCTCAAACTAGCTTTTCTTTGCAAGTCTTGAATTATTTTATCTTTCTTCATCTTTAATTGTAGTGTAGTTCTTCTTAAAATGCTATCAGCTTCCAGTTGCATTTTTTCTTTATATCATTTTTATCCTTCAAAAGGAACTATTTTTACATAAGCATATCTATCATCAGTATCTCCTATTATTTTTATTCCTACTGTTTTAGACTTTAATTCATTATCTCTATATTCCCAATCATCAGATATACTATATAATTCTAAATATTGAGCATATTCCAATAATACTTTTTGTGTTATTTCAGAATATTCTTTTTTTACTGTATATGCTATAATTTTATTTGTTTCATTTTCTATTTCCATACTTGCAATAGCTTCATCTAAAGAATCTTGTGTGAATATTTTTACCTGCTTATACTGGATCTTGCCATTATCATAATCCCAAATTCTATATGTAATAAACTTTGATGAAAACTGATAAAAAAAATCTTGCCTTATAATGTTTTGTCTTATTAGTTCCCCAAATTTATTTAATGTGTAATCTATATTTTCATCATTAATTTGAATATTCACATCTCCTTCTGTTTCTTTTACTATTGTTGTTTCTGCTGCACTTACAATATCTGAAACTTGAACATTATATTTATCCATATTATATTTACTA
>CANPFO010000004.1 GCA_947573555.1 uncultured Clostridium sp.
TCTTGGTCTGGTCCTGGCCCTGGCTCTTGTTCTTCTTTCTCATTTTGTACTACTACTTTTGCTATTCCATCTTCTACCTTTAGTTCTTTTATCGCTGGATTTGTTATAGCTTGTGCCTCTTCATTATCTTGTTCAAATTCAGTTTCTTCTATTACTTCTTCCTCTTGTTTAATATCATCTGCCAACTCAGTTATATCTATAACTTCTCCATTTGCATTCAAACTAACTTTTACCTTAATATCTTTTATATCCTTGTATCCATTTGGTGTTTGCTCTTGTATTAAATATGAATATTCTCTATTTGCTATTGCATTTTCTACTCTTAATATCAACTTACCATTCTCGTCTGTTTGGGCTGTATATGGTTCTCCATTTACATCTCCTGTTATTTCATCTATTGGACTTATTGTAAATTGTACTCCTTGCATAATTTCTAAAGTTTCTTTGTCTATTTTGTTTATTTCCAAGTCATATTCATATGTCTTTTCCTCATTTTGAACCACTACTTTTGCTATTCCATCTTCTACCTTTAGTTCTTTAATTGCTGTATTTTCTATTATTTCTGTTATATTTTCAACTTCTCCATTTTCATTTATAACTATCTTTACTTTAATATCTTCAATATCTTTGTATCCCATTGGTGTTGTTTCTTTTATTAAATATGCATATTCTGTATTTGCTCTAGCTCCATCTATATTTAATATAATTTGTCCATTTGAATTTGTATTAGCCACATATGGTTCACCTTTTATCTCACCAGTTATTGCATCTATTAAATTTACTGTAAATTGTACTCCTCTCATAACTTGCAAATTATTTTTATTTATTTTGTCTATTTCTATATTATAATCATATTCTTTTTCTGGTTCACCAGGATTTTCAGGATTATTTGTATTCATTACATATATATTCAAATTAGAGTCATTAGGTATTGCAATCATATTATCACCTAAATTATTTGAGTCTATTGACACATTTCCATTAGCATCTTTATTTAATACGATTTCTCTTAAATCTGCATCATCTATATTATACCCTTCTGGTGCTTTAAGTTCTTGTAATTGAATCTTCATAAGTCCATCTATATATGGAACTGTAAAACTAAACTTTCCTTCTGTATCTGTATTACCATTAACACTTAATCCAGATTCATCCAAGTAATCAACTGACAAATCAAAATTTGCATTACTTAAATATTTTAAAATTCCCTCTTCTTTTAAAGTTTTATCAATTTTATATACATTTACATCATATTTAGGAGCATCATTCATTATCTCATCAGACAATACTACTCTCAAGAATAACCTATATTCATCTGGAGCTGTATAAGTGTTAGAAGATATTCCTTCTATTAAATGATTTTGTGATTCATAAGAAATATTTTTTACTTCTATATTGTCATTTTCTGTTCTAATATATTCAACATTTATTTTTATAGGATTTTCCTCAGTTACATCTGATAATTTATATCCTCTCATTCCAGTCATAGATGATATAACAAATTGATATATCCCCTCTTCATGCACTGGTAAATCGTTAAAGTTTATTTCTCCTGCTTTATCAGTCTTTAACATATACTCATTTCCAGAAGAAAGTTCAGCTACTTTTATCTCTATACCTGCAAGTTTTATTGCATTTCCATCTTTGTCCTCATTTATTAATTGCATTATAACATTTGTTTGTTTAAATTTATTAGAAACTACTAAATTTAAATTATTATCCACTAATTCTTTTTCTATATTATTACTGCTCTCATTTTCTATAATGTTTAAATTTCCTAAGCTATCTTTTTCAAAGTTTATTTTAATCGGTGTACTGTCTAATTTGTATTCTGGTGATGTTTTAGTTTCTACTAATGTTAACTCTACTCTATCTCCAGACACTACTTCAAAATCCATTATTCCATCTTTATCTGTTTTTTTGCTTGTAGTTGTTAAAACTTCATTTCCAGCAATTACAGCTAAAGATGTTATATCAAATTCAACATCTTTTAATGTAGAATCTTGCTCACCTTTTTTAATCATATGAACACTTAAAATTTCTTTAGGTATGTTTTTCTCTATAACATTTGCAATGTCATATAAATTATCCTCATCTTCATCAGTTACATATTCCGCTTCTGCATACTCATGTGGTTGTGCTAAGTTTGATGAACAAATGCTTCCATACTCATCATATGTGATATCTACTAATATATCTCCACCTTGGAAATCAAAATATCCTGTTGGTGTTGATAAAACTCTAAATATATACTTGTATGTTCCTTCTGGTAATTTTCCTACATCATCTAAGTTAATACATCCATTTTTATCTGTTGTTTTTTCAATTTCGCCCATCTCATTAGGTAATATTACTTTTACCCTTGAATAAGCTACCATTTTTGTAATATCATTATTGTCTACGCTTAATATTCTTACAATATTACTTCTCTTTTTAGGTGCTGGACTATTTATTTCTACATATACAGTTTTTGTTTCATCATCATATGTTGCTGTAACATCATCTGATGTGTCTTCTTCAATAATTTCTATTTTTCCAGTTAATGCATCTCTTTGTAATGTTACTATTTTTTCTGTTTGGTCTAAATAATATCCTTCTGGTGCTTTTATTTCTTTCATTGTTATTACAATTTTATCATTTCCTGGAATTTTTGATACATATATTTGTCCCTTTGAATCTGTTATATCTTTTACTGTTAAATTCTCTCCACTTTGGCATTCAATTTTTATTTTATATGTATCATCTTTTATTGGCTTATTATCATATTTTTTTGTTAATTGTAGATTATATAAATTTCCACCCTTTGAATTTTTTACTAATAAATCTATACTTTTATCTGTTCTGTTTTCACTTTGTTCAAATACTATACTTGAACCATTTGTTATTCTTACATTTGTTATTTCGTCATTCTTATTTAATGTAACATATAAGTTTATATCTGTTGTTACTTCATTATATCCTTTTGGGCTTTGTGTTTCTCTTAATACATATAAATATTCTTTTTCATTTTCAATATCGTCATCTGATATTCCTTCTATATCTGCTGATAATTTTAAATATCCTTCTTCATCAGTCACTTCTGTTTGAGTGTGTTTTTCGTCTGATTGTACAAGTTGAAACTTTGCTCCTGGCAATAATAATTTTTCATTATCAATATCTACTTTATTTAAATTAATATCAAAAGTTTTTCTATGTATTGGTATTTTTACATTTATTCCTGCTACTGTATTTACAGGCCCATTTTCATTTGGTTCTGCATATCCTACTGTTACCTCAATATCTTTAGATGTTCTTTCTTCATCTATTATAATTGTTTTTTCTGGAAATTTCTTTTCTACCCAAACATCTTTGTCTGAAAAATCTTCATAGCATGTTGGAACACTCACTTCTTTTATTTTAAACCCTACTACTCCAACTTCTCTCATTTCAGGTATTACTGCTTCACCATTT
Source organism: uncultured Clostridium sp. (assembly GCA_947573555.1). Taxonomy (GTDB): domain Bacteria; phylum Bacillota; class Clostridia; order TANB77; family CAG-508; genus CAG-269. Next base: position 3,451 of record CANPFO010000004.1, read on the forward strand.
TCAGTTTTAACTATTTGCTTAAAAATTTGCTCTCCATTTCCATTTATTCCTGTCACTTCTAAGTACACATCATCTACAGTATTTTTATATTTGTCATCAATAGCTTGAATCCTTAAAGTATATTCTTTTTTAACATTTGTAACAAATATATCTACACTATTGGCAGTATGTTCTTCATATCCAAAATCTCCCTTTTTAAATCCTTTGTCCTCATACCAAATAATTTCTCCGTCTTTTCTTCTCCATGTCCACCATTCAGTTGTCATTCCTACTGGTTCATATTCATCTACCAATTCTCCATCTTCATTATACTCAATATAAGTTTCTGGAATAATATTTCCATGCTCATCAAATACAATATCCAAAAATATTTTTGAATGAAACTCTTGATATCCCTTTGGTAATACACTTTCCCATAATTCATATGTATATTGGCCTTTTCCTCCAACATCTGCCATAATAACTAATTCATTTCCTTGCTCACTAGTTTCTGAAACTTCTAGTCCATCTGGATTTGTTAGTCTAAATCTTGCCCCACCAAGTAATGTTCTTATTCCTTTGTTATTGTCATCATAATCTAATTTACTCAAATTAATTGCAAATCGTTTTGGCTCTAAATATAGTTTTACTGTTACCACTTTTGAAGAATTATTAACACTTATGTCTTCATCTTCTTGTAATAAAGTAATATCGTTAGTATATCTATCTATATTTAATTTAGCATATTTTGAATCTCCCAAAATGAATGCGGCAGGTGCATCTGGAAGTTGTTGAATTTCATATGTCACATCTCCTAATTGTGTTAAATTAGAAATTTCTACTTTTCCATGTTCATCTGTTATAAGTTCTTCACTTTCATAAACTATCTGGTTTGCTGAGTTCCTTCCTATTATTTTTAGTTTTAGTCCTTCAACTTTTACACTTTTATTAGTTGATTTTGAAGCAATAACATGTATCTCATATGGCTTTTTTGTATTTATAACATTCATATCTATTTTTGTATTACTTACATTTTGAATACTTGCTTGACTTTCCTCATTTAAGCAATTTGCTGTATTTATACTTCCATCTTTGTTAAATGTTATTTCCAATGTAGTTGTATCATTATCTACTGTATATCCTGAAGGTACTTTTGTCTCCTGTAATGTATATGTATATGGTCCTCCTTCACCTGCAACTTCACCTAATATTACAAGCTTTTCATCTCTTTTAGTTCTTCCTGTAACTATTTCTCTTTGTGCATTTCCAAATGATGGTTGAGTTAATCCAAATGTCGCTCCTTCTATTAATATATCATTTTCATATTTGTCCATTTTGCTTATTTCTATTTCAAATGTTTGTGGATCTGCAAAAATATTTACATGTATATCTTTTTTGCTATCATCAATTTCAACATTTTCATCTGATTGTCTTAATGTTATTTCTGTCGTTATTTCATCTTTATTTATATATATAACTTTGCTTTCTGGTAATATGTATCCTGTTGGAATTTCTAAAATTTGTATTGTATAGTCTACGTCTCCTCTTTGTCCAAGTGGTTTAAATGTTGCTATACCTTGTTCATTGGTTATAATTCCTTCTGGATATTTTTCTTGACTGTCATATACCTTTTCTCCACTAGGTAATGTTCCTATAACTCTTATTTTAGCATTTGGTATTTTTATACCAAAATCTTCCCCAGAATATTTTGAATTCCAAAGTTGTACTGTAATACTATATTCTTTTTGATAATTCATAATACTTATAGGTAATTTATTTGATTGATGTTCTCCAATGTCTACATATCCAGTACTATTTGTGCTTAATTCATCATCATTCATTCTTACATTTAATATGCTTCCATCTTTAGCAAACTCTATGTTTAATGTAAATTCTATATTATTGTCTACATATCCTGCTGCTACTTTTTCTTTTATTGTATATTGATATGTTCCTTCTCCTGCAACTTCACCTTTTAAGATTAATTTTTCATCTTTTACTGTTACTCCTGTTACATTTTTTCTTTCTATTTCTTCTGTTATATTTGGTTGAGTTACTGTAAATGAAACATTTGGTATTAATATACTGCCTAAAGAATATTCAAATTTACTTATTTCTATATCAAATGTTCTTGGTTCTAAATATAAATTTACAATTATTACATTATCTTTTACTTCTACATTCTTATGTTCTATACGTTCAACTAATTCTGCTGTTTCTATGTTTCTATTTAAATATGCAATAGTTTCTTCACTTTGTGGTAAATATCCTGCTGGCACTTTTGTTGCTATTACTTTAAAATCAAAATCTCCTGTATTATTTATTCCTGCGACATTTATTCTTCCCTGAGCATCTGTTTTTAAAGTTTTAGTATAAAAAGCTCCACTAGCGTCTTCTCCTATTATATTTATTTCCGCTTCTGGTACAACAACTTCTTTATATTGTTCATTATATACATTTATTTGTAAAACTGGTCTTTTAGCTTCATTTTTAATTTTTACAGTAATTGCATCTCTATCTATACTATGATTTGTATTTACAGTTGCATAACTTGGTCTTTCTGAGTCATCTGTAATATAATCATTACTTTCATCAATTTTATTTACATCTTTAGGTTTATGTACTTCTTCAGATGTAATAGTCGTTACTCTTCCTGTTTCTGCAAATGATACATGTAAAATTACTTCTATTCCTAAGTTTTCAAAACCATCTGGTGCTACTTTCTCTTTTAAAATGTAATCATATGTTCCACTTGTACCTGCTACTTCTGGTTGTAAAACCAATACTTCGTTTAACTTAGTCTCACCTTTTACAGTGTTCCTCTTAACACTTCCTATATTAGGTTGTTCTATTTCAAATTTTGCCCCTTCTAGTAATATGTTATCTAATAATAGGCTTTCTTTACTTATCTCTACATCAAAAGTCTTAGGCTCTAAATACAATTCTATTGTTATCAAAAGTTTATCATTGTCTATTAAAACATTTACATTTTCACTACTTCCATCTACTTTTGACAATTCTTCTTTCTCAAAATCATATTGTACATATGCATTTTCATCATTTAGTAAATATTCATTTGGAGCTACAAACTCTTCTATTTCAAATTTTAATATTCCATCTTGTTTTAACTTTTCTATCTTTTCTGTTTTTCCATTCTCATCAGTTACTAAATTAGTCTTATTTAAAAATGTTCCATTTTCAGTAGTTCCAGTTACACTTATTTGTACATTTGGAATTAATACTTCTTTATAGTTTTTATTTTTGGCTATAACTTCTAAAGAATATACTTGTCTTTCATTTTTTAAATTTAATTCTAAATCTCCATCTGCTTTTTTAACCTCTAAGAATTCTGTATTTAAACTTTCTGCTCTAATTACATTCCCGTTTTCATCAAACGTAACATTTAACTTTATATTATCTTTTATTTGTTGGTATCCATAAGGCTTTTGAATCTCTTTTATCTCATATGTGCTTGTATATGTACCATCTTGATTTGCGTTTTCACAAACTACATCTGCTACTAAATTTACAACTCCTCCTGATGTTATTCCTTCTATAGTCGCTCTTTTTTCTGGTTGTATTACATTTAGGTTTGCTCCATCTAAATGTATATCTTGAAAATCTTTGTCAGTTTTAGTTATATTAAAATTAAATGTTTTCTGTTGAAGATAAATATTTACAGTTAACACCTTTTCTTGATTATCTAATATAATGTCTTCATCATCTAATGGTGAATTTAATACTAGGTTATTATCTTCAAATGTTCTTGTTATTGTATAAGTTGTGTCTTCTGTCAAAATATACTCTGCTGGTGCTGAAATTTGATGTATTGTATATTGTATTGTTCCATATTTATTTATTGGCAATTCTACAATGCCTTTATCTGTTGTTGCAGTTTTATCATACACTACATTATTATTTTCATCTCTTCCTATAATTTGTACTTGAACATTATCTATTTTTATATTTTTATATTTTTCATTAAAAGCTTGTACTTTTAATGTATAGTCTAACATCTTATTCGTCACATCTATATTTATTGTATCTTCTTTTATAGCATTAGTTTCATCTATAATTACATTTTCTGAATTAGATGTAATATTTATAGGTGCACCCTCTTCATTAAACTCAATATTTAAACTCATAGCACCTTCAATTGGATAATATCCTACTGTAGGCTGTTCTGTTAGCTTATATATAAACCTTCCTTCTCCTGCAACTTCTCCTGTTAATACTGCTATTCCTCTTTCATCTGTTTTTCCAACGACAACAATATCTTCTGGAATATTTTTTCCCGCTGGTTCTTCCATAGAAAATATAACATCTTTTAATTCATTTTTATATTCTCCATCTATTTTTCTTAACTTTATAATAAATTCTCTTGGATCCATTTTTATTGTAGCTGTTACTATTTTCTCATTATTGTCTGTACTGATCTCGAATACGTCATCTTGATCTGATGTTGTAGCTGTTATTGTATTTGATATGTAATCCTTATTTACAGATAATATTTTTATATTTTTTTCACTACTTAAATTTTCATACGCCGCTGATGTTTGTTCTTGTGTTATTTTAAAAGTATATTCTCCATTTTCTGTGATATCAGATATTAAAATAATTCCATCTTTATCTGTTTTTGTTTCTTCTGTTCTTATTACATTTCCTTGTTTATCTATTTGCTCTATTTTAAATGTTATTCCTTCTGCTCCTAAACCTGTATATTTTTTGTTTATTGCTATAATCTTTAGTGTGTATGTATCTGCAATTTGTATAATTGGTGAATCTTTAATATTTAACTCAATTATTTCTTCATCCATTGAATTTGCATAAGATATATCCATACTATCGTTTGTTAAAATATCTCTATACATTATAGTTCTTTCAAAACTATTTTTTAATGTCAATTTATACTGAAATGTGACTTTACTATTTTTAGTAAGCTGATCTATGCTAAATTGATATCCATTTTCTATTGTGGTTAATGAACCTACATTAGGATATTTTACTATTTCAAATATAAAGTTTTGTTTTATCTCATCAGAAAATATATTTTCTAACTTTACATTTTGAATTTCTTTTATCATTCTAGCCTTTATTTTCGACTCAATCTTTGTGTTTGTACTAGCCAAACTACTTTCTGTTATATTTGTTATTGTATATAGTGTTCCTACTTTAGAATATTGTCTTGTTATAGTATCACCTTTTCCAAAATATACTGTTAATAATTTTATATCACTACTTTTGATGTTATCTAAAACTTCTTGTATATTCTCTTGCCCATCTGTATATAAAATAATATATTTATTTATATTATCATTAGAAAATACTTGCTGTGCTTCTATTAATCCTGTTTTAGTATTTATTCCATCATATCTAGTTAAATTATTTATCTGACTGATTATTTCTTCACGACTATTTCCCATTGCAACTTGAATCCCATCATTTGTAACTAGCGACATCTGGACATTATCTATATTATTATATAAATTATTTACTAAATTTATAATTCCACTTTTTGCTTTTATTAACTTGTCTTCACTCCACATAGAAAATGAATTATCAAGCACAAGTGCAATTTGTGTTGTTTGATACTGGTAATTTTCAAAGTCTACTTCAAACGTCATATCCTTACCATTTACATCAACTATTCTCTGATTTACACTAATATCATCATTCTTGATTATTTTAGTGCTTCCATCATCTTTTACTATTATTTTACTAGTATCTACTTGTGCAGCCTTTTTAGGCATAGCAAAGATAGTTAATGCTAATATTGCAACTAACATAGCTGATGTTATTATTTTTACTAAATTTCTTTTGCTAAATTTCTTCATTTTCCTCTCTCCTATTTAATATATTAACTATTACTATAATTTTATCACTTCCTATTTCTTATTAATATATACTAAATAGTTTCCTATTATTTCCAGTGCATCTTTACTTACGCAAGCACATTATACAAAAAATAAGCTATAATATAACTTTTTGTTTAAGTTTATATTACAACTTATTAACTTTTTAATGATTTTATTAAGGGACGGTTCTATTTGGACAAAATGTCCAAATAGAACCGTCCCTTATTTATAATATAATGTATGTTCCATCTGATTGTTCTTCTAAACATACTCCTTGTTTTAAACAAACTACTGGTCTAAGTGCAGCTCCTCCTATACTAGACTCACATGCTGTCCCATTTACTTGTAACTTATAAGTTATTAAATATTTCTCATTAGTTGTACCAGTATTTTGACGATTGCTTGGACTAGCAAAATAATATGTGTCTGATTTTCCACGGTACAAGTCATAGTATGGATTACTAGCAGTTACTGGCATTCTACCAGCACTTGTTAAAGTTCCATCTGTAGCATTAGCCCAAGTATTACTTCCTATTGATCTAAATTGATATCCAAGCTGTTGAGCTCTAAACTCCTTCTGTGATGATTGGGTCTTGTTCCAAGATGCTATAAATAAATCAAATGTTGGACACCCCATTACATATTCTGCTTTGTCATTTTTATAACATTTCCATATATTTTGGTCTAGCAAATATGCACATGCTCTAATATTAGCTTGTGTATTAGAACTTGTTCCATAGCTATCTAAATAACTAAGCCATTTTTTATAAGTTATACTTGCTGCACTACTATAGCCACTTATTACATCTTTAAAAGATGCTTTAGTTTGAGATGTAGTACTACTACTTGTTACAGTCAAACCACTTGTTGTTTTTGGAGCATATGTACGTTGTATTACATCATCTGCTATTATATATATATTTATATCATCTGCATAATATATTTTCCAACTACTAGTAGCTTGATTATAATTTATTCCATTCATAGTCGGTGCTACATAATTTGTTATTGTTCCTCCAAAATATCTAGAAGCATTATTTGCTATATCTTTAGCTCTTATCGCTTTAATTATGCATATATCACTTGTTGCAATATTTCCTGCTGTATCTTTTACTTTTACATATGCTCTATATGTTTTAACAGATACATTATTTGTAAATGTATATGTATTTTGATTAGTAGTAGCTTTTAATTCATCATTTATATAATATTCATATACAGCTACACCTGAAGTATCATCTGTTGCTGTAACGCTTATTGTATATTGATTATTCACTAAATCTGTGCTTGATACTTGTATATTAATTGGTAATGTTGCATCTTTTTTAACTACTAATGTTCCAGCTTCTGATTTATTTCCTGCTAAATCATATGTATATGCTGTTATTGTAAATTCTCCATCTGTTGTTATTTTAAATGTTTCTCCACTTGTTATCTCTGTTTCTCTTATATTTACACTTGAATTTTTATTATAAGAATGTGTTCCTATATTTCCTGCTGATTTGGCTGTTCCTGTGACTTCATATGTCACTTTTTGCACTCCAAGCCCTGTATATCCTGCTATTACCTTTACATCTACATCGCTTGTATACCATCCATTTTCTCCTTGTGTTCCTATTGCCACTTCTATTGTTGGTTCTTTTGGTCCCCCTAGCTCACTTATGTCTTTATACATTAATATTCTAAATCCTAAATAATCAAATGTACTATCAATAGCCGAATTATCTCTTGTTCCTGCTGTTAGTATATCTCCTGATGTAAAATAATCTCCTCCTCTTGCAATTGGCTGGTCTCTATAATGCTCTGTTGTCCATTCCCACACATTTCCTGCTATATCATATATATTATTAGCTTTCCAACTTTCACTACTTCCTGATAATCCCTTTATATTGCTTTTATAATTTCCCCAGCTACTACTATCTGTATCTACATTATATGTATTCGTACTATAATCGGCTTTCTTTAGCCAATTTAACATTGTGTCATATGCATAGCTATTCATTAATCTACTATTTATTTGAGTATTATTTTCATACATTTTTTCTGCACTTTTTTGAGCATTCATCTGACTTATGTTTGTCCATACTGTTGCTCCTTTTTTGCTTACTGGTACTCCCTCATTATTTCCAGAAGTTGCACCTATTCCTGCTTCGTACCTTGATACATAATACCCTCCATATGCATATACACTTAGCTTGTATCCAAATTCTAATGTATCTTGGCATTTTGCCATTGTTATAAATGTTTTTTCAAACTCACTTCTATCTAATTTTAGATTATATCCATCTACTGGTATCCACACAAATTCATTCCCTGTTACATCTTCTCTTATAACAAATCCTGTGTTCCATTCTCCTTCTATATGTGTAAATCCTATTGGTACATATGGTTCATTATATCCTTCTATTGTTGAATTTCCTGTTTTATATAATATCGCTCTAAACCCTATAGCATTAGATGTTTTTCCTTCACTTCCTGCCTCTCTTATTTCTGCTGGTGTTATATTTCCTGCATTTAAATAGCTTCCGCCTCTATAAATATATTGACTTCCGTTCTTTTCACTTGTCCATTCACTCACATTTCCAGCTAAGTCATATATATTATTTGCCTTCCACGTATTTACACTTCCAGCTGCTTCCACTTGTTCATTTGTTTGACTATTATTTGAATAGTTTCCCCAACTACTACTATCTTCTAAATTATATCCTTTTGTTTCTAGCCACGTCAGCATTGTATCATATGCATAACTATTCATAATACTACTTGTTACCTCTGCATTTGTTCCATACATCTGCTCTGCACTTGCCTTTGCATATGAATAGCTTATGTTATTCCATATTTGTCTTCCTCTTATTGATACAGGCTTCCCGCTAATGTCCATATCATCTTCTGATTCAAATGTTATATTATTAGGTATTCCTGATTCATATCTTGCTACATAATATCCTCCATATTTTAATACACTTTCTTCAAAAATACTATCTAAATGTTCAGTACATTCTTCCATTTGAACATCTGTTACAGAGTAATTTTTTCTTTCTAATTTTACATTTGTTCCATCTACTGGTATCCACACAAATTGATTTCCATTTGCTGCATCTTCTATTACAAATCCTGTATCCCATTCTCCTTCTATGTAATAAAATCCATTAGGCATATATGGATTATTATAAGAAAATGACTCAGTTTCTTCTGCTCTTCTAAGCATTTTCCCTATATTTTCCAATATATTTTTATTTTTAATAGTAATAGTTGATACCACAACTATTACTATTATTGACACTACTGATATTATTATCTTTTTATTAATTTTCTCCATAGTAAAATCCTTCTTATTTTACAATTTTAACCATTGCTGTCTTTAACTCCTCAAGCTTTGCATTAGCATCTTGCTTTGTCTTTCCCTTAATTCCCATGTACAACTTAATCTTAGGTTCAGTTCCAGAAGGTCTAACACAACACCAACTATTATCCTCTAAATCATAATACAATACATTTGATTTTGGAAGTCCTGTTTTTCCTTCATTTCCAGTTATCATATTTTTAACATAGTCTGTATTAATATCTCTAAATTCTAATACTTTATAATTTCCTATTCTTTCAGGTAAATTATTTCTCATGTTTGTCATCATCTCTTGTATTTTTTCTGCACCTTCTGCTCCCTCTAATACAATTGAAACTTGGTCTTCTTTGTAATATCCATATTTTTCATAAATATTATTCATTTGATCCCATAAAGTTTGTTTTTTCTCTTTATAATAACAAGCCGCTTCGCATAATGCCATAACTGCTGCAATACCATCTTTATCTCTAGCATAATCACCAATTAAACAACCATAACTCTCTTCAAATCCAAATACATATTTATATCCATCTTCTTGCTCTTCTTCCTTTTTCATTATAGCACCAATGTTTTTAAATCCTGTTAAAACTTCATACAATTTTAATCCATACTCTTTAGCTATAGCTTGTGTTAAATTTGAAGACACAACTGTAGTTACCATCATTCCTTTTTTTGGTAAAATACCTTTTTCTTGCATTTGAGAAATTCTATATTCTGCAATTAATAAAGCAGACATATTTCCTGTATAAGTCATATATTCTCCTGTTTTATTATCCTTTGCATATATTCCTAGTCTATCAGCATCCGGGTCTGTTGCTAAAACAACATCTGCATCAACTTTCTTTGCTAATTCCAATGCTAACTTAAAAGCATTCTTATCCTCTGGATTTGGATAATCAACTGTTGGAAACTTTCCATCTGGCTCTTTTTGTTCTGGAACCACATATACATTTTCCAACCCGATTTCTCTTAACAATCTTTCAACAATTGTATTTCCAGTTCCATGCAATGGTGTATAAACAACTTTTAAATTCTTTCCTTGCTTTTTAACAATTTCAGGATTTAAAATTAAAGATTTTAATACATTTATATATTTATCATCCATTTCTGTTCCAACTATATTAAATAAACCTTTTTGAATAGCCTCTTCTTTTGAAATCTCTTTTATTTCACTATATTCCTTAACAGCTCTCACTTTCTCTATTATATCTTTATCCCTAGGTGCCACTATCTGAGAGCCATCATCCCAATATACTTTATATCCATTATATTTTGGTGGATTATGACTTGCCGTAATCATAATTCCAGCTGTACATCTTAACTCTCTAACAGCAAAAGATAATTCTGGAACAGGTCTTAAATTCTCAAATAAATATGTCTTTATTCCATTAGCATTTAATATTAATGCAGTTTGTAAACTAAACTCTTTTGACATTATTCTTGAATCATAACTAATTGCAACTCCTTTTTCTTGTGTCCCTTGCTCCAATATATAATTTGCAAGACCTTGTGTCGCTTTTCCCACTGTATATTTGTTCATTCTATTTGTTCCTGCACCTATTACTCCTCTAAGTCCCGCTGTTCCAAACTCTAGTTCTTTATAAAATCTGTCTTCTATCTCTTTTTCATCATTTTTTATACCCATTAATTCTTTTTTTGTTCCTTCATCAAAATCTGAACTTTCACACCATTTCTTGTATTCTTCTAAATAATTCATTTCTAAAATCAGTCCTTTCTTTTTTTATTATAATATCACTAAAAGTTAAATAAATAAAGACTTTTTACAAAAATTTTGTGCCAAAGGGGTCGTCCCTTTTTGGCACATCTAAAAATAAATTTGTTGTACAATTTGTTTTTAATATGAAAATAACAGTACAAACTAACGTACTGCTATTTTTTTATTTTATTATTTTAAATTATTAAATTTTTCATACAAATCTCTAGCTGTGCTTGGACAGTCAACTCCTGCATCATCTGCATTTTTAACTGGTGCAAATTCCTCTTCTCTATTAACTCTTAATATTGCCATATCATCTACTTCTCCAAAAGCGTCAAATAAGAAAGCCTCAAATTTATAACTATTTGGAGACTCTGGTACAACCAAATTTCCATCTTTATCAATATATTTTGCCTTTTTGAATGCACTATGATATGGTAATGGAGTTACCCCCATTCTTTCTATTGCTTTTATATTGAACAAATTACAAAGAATATGTGATTCTCCATACAAAAGTTCACCATCTTCATCAATTGCTTCTGCCATTTCTTTTTTTATTTCAGAATATTCTATAACACTTGGTTTCCCATTTCTCTTACAAAATACTCCTACTTTTTCGTTAGGATTTGCTTTAACTATTGATTTACAAGCAACTGTAACATTTCTGTCAATTGCAATTCCCATAAGTACAGGGTCTACCATCTTTACTAAGCAATTGTCTACACCACCAATAAATACCCATTCTACTCCTAATTCTTTCATTTTGTCAGTCATTTTATTTTTTACAAGTGCTTCATATATTCCTCCATGTCCATCTGCTGCTTGTTTAACTAATCCATCTTCACCTATTAAGATTTTTCCTTCTGTATCTACCATTGGTAATTCGCCTTGTATAAAAAAGAATAGATTTCTATCTTTTTGATATCCAAAATATCTATTTTTTTCAAAAAATTCCATAGTTTCTTTATTATTTTCTCTACTTGTCATTATAAACCAAGGTATAGTAACTCCATATTTCTTTCCAGCGTTTTTTAACGAGTCACATAATAGCTCAAATAAAGATTTATGTGAGTCTAATCCAATATCATACGTACCTTTTGGTCCACTATGTCCAAGTCTCGTTCCTTGACCTCCAGCCATTGTTACAGCTGCTAGTTTTCCTGACTCTATTGCATGTTTTCCTAAATTTTCATAATATTTATAATTATCATATAATTTGTTTTTATCTAAATATTCCATTGGTTCTATTTTGTCATTATTTTCATTATCTTCCTTCTTTATATTAGTATACAGACTATTTATTAACTCAAAATCAATGTTCATAATTTGATTTAATAATACTTTTTGATTTCTTTCATCTAAATTATCAAAGCCATTTAATAAATGTTCTTGATTATATTTGCTTAATACAGCTTTTACTTCTTCTAGTATATTTTCCATAGACTTCATTCCTTTCTATATATGCTATATTATATATTTATACACCCTTTTAAAAAAAAAATCAAGTTTTTTATTTTTTAGTGCAACAAACTTTCTATGCCAGATGTAGATAATATGTTTCCATATCCTTTTGCAATAGTATTTATATCTTCATGAACTTCATTAATATCATAGCAATCAATTATTTGTACATTGTCTATATTAGTCCAATTCTTAATATTTTCATTTATATTATTTATATAATTTTCTGTTCCTTTAACAAAAATAACAGTTTCTAAATTTCTATTTTTCGAGTCTTTAACTTGTTTAAATTTATCTAAATTATTATTTTTCCAATCAATATTCATAATTTTATCTTTTTTGTCATTTGCTAAGTTTGTTCCTTCTAATACTTTTTCTACTGTTTCTTCTAAGTTATTTTCTGTAATCATAATAACTTTTTTATCTTTATCTAAATTCTTACTAATATAAGGTAAGCTTATCATTTCAAAATGATAATCACTTGCAAAAAATAAACACATCTTCTCTTTTCTTTCGTTATCTTTTATCATTTATATATCAATCCCTTCATTATCATGAATTCCTTTTTCTTTAGAAATTACCCAATTTCGGGTACTGGTAAATTTTACCATTTATTTTAAAATATGTCAATAATGTTTCAAAAATATTTCAATATTATTTCATCGTTCTTTTTCGACAATACCAATTTGTATTTAGTTGTTATTTTTATATTTTATTATATAAAACATTACTAAAAGAAATTACATACTTTTGTAATTTTCCATAAAATTAGAATAATTGTATAATTTTATATAATTTGTAAATAATTAATTTAAAGAATATTTTAGAAAAAAAGTTTTTTGGAGGTAATTTATGAAAAAATTTTTAAATAATCTTAAAAATTCCAAATTATCAACTATATTTATTTTACTTATATTATTATTTTTATATACAATAGTTTGTGCTTTTTCGTATGTAAATGCCGTCTCTACAGATATTAGTAATAGTGTATTTAGATTACACGTAATAGCAAATAGCGATACTGTAGAAGACCAATCTTTAAAATATAAAGTAAGAGATAGTTTATTAGAATATATGAATACTATTTGTAGTTCTTGTTCTTCAAAAGAAGAGGCCATTAATATAGTAATAAATGAACAAGAAAATTTTAAAAATGTAGCCTTAAGTACTATTAGAAATGAAGGTTTTAATTATGATGTAAATATAAAGATTGGAAACTTTGAATTTCCTACAAAAGATTATGGCGATATTTCCTTACCTGCTGGATTTTATGATGCATTAAGAATAGAAATTGGCGAGGCAAAGGGCCAAAATTGGTGGTGTGTAATGTTTCCATCTCTTTGTTTCGTAGATATTTCATCTGGAATTGTTCCTGAAGAATCTAAAGAAAATTTACATGATTCTTTATCTGATGAAGAATTTTCAATAATATCTAATACATCTGACTTTGGAATAAAATTCAAATTCAAATTATTAGAATTTTTCACAAATAGTGGATTTATGACAGCTAAAAATTAAGTTTCTGTATTTTTTGAGATTACATATCCAAAAAAATACTAAAACTAAAAAAATTAGCACTTGCATTACTTTACTCTTTATGATATATTTTAAAAGAAAATTACAAACTCAGGGGGAATTCAATTGGAAAAACTAGTAATAACAGGTCCAACACCTTTAAAAGGTGAAGTAGAAATAAATGGCGCAAAAAACGCAGCAGTAGCAATTTTACCCGCTACACTATTAATTAATGGTATTTGTACTATAAACAATTTACCTAATATAAGCGATGTACAAATTTTATGTACTATATTAGAAAAAATGGGTGCAAAAATAACTTGGAATACAAAAAATGAAATAACAATAGATACAAGAAATATCAATACAACTCAAGCTCCACTTGATTTAACAAGTAAGTTTAGAGCTTCTTATTATCTTATAGGTGCAATGCTTGGAAGAACTGGAAACATAGAAGTTGGTATGCCAGGAGGCTGTAAACTTGGTGCAAGACCTATAGATCAACATATAAAAGGCTTTGAATTATTAGGAGCTAACGTAGAAGTTGGTAAGGGAACAATTATAGCCAAAGCAAATTGCTTACAAGGAACATCAATATATATGGATATAGTATCTGTTGGTGCAACAATAAATATAATGCTTGCAGCAGTATTAGCAAAAGGAACTACTATTATTGATAATGCTGCAAAAGAACCTCATATAGTAGACGTAGCAAACTTTTTAAATACAATGGGGGCAGATATAAGAGGAGCTGGAACAGATGTTATAAAAATTAATGGTGTAGAAAAACTACATGGTGATGCTACATATTCTGTGGTCCCAGACCAAATAGAAGCTGGTACATTTATGCTTGCCGCAATAGCTTCAAAAGGTGATTTACTTATAAAAAATTGTATAACAAAACACTTAGATTCTTTAACTGCCAAAATATTAGAAATAGGCGGAAATATCGAAGATAATGGTGATAGTATTAGAGTTTGGTATAATAAAAGGCCAAATAAAGCAACTATAAAAACATTACCATATCCAGGATTTCCAACAGATTTACAACCACAAATGGGTGTAGTTCTAGCTACCGCTAATGGAACAAGTATTATAAACGAAAGTATTTGGGAATCAAGATTTCAATATACTGGCGAATTAAATAAAATGGGGGCTAATATTACTGCACAAGGTAAATCAGCAATTTTTGAAGGTGTAGACGAATTATTTGGTTCTCCTGTATATTCAACAGATTTGAGAGCTGGTGCTGCTTTAATTATTGCAGGTGTTTCTGCAACAGGTGTTACTGAAATATATAATTTAGAACACATAGATAGAGGCTATGAAGATATAGAAGACAAATTTAGAAAAGTTGGAGCTAATATACAAAGAGTAGAAGAATAATTAAAGGAAGAATACATTATGTTTAATTTTTGTAGTTTATATAGTGGAAGTAGTGGAAATAGTTTATTAGTAGAAACAGAAAATACAAAAATTTTAGTTGATGTAGGTGTTAGCAGTAAAAAGATTGAAAACGCTTTATCTAACTTAGATATAAATCCTTCATCAATTAATGGTATCTTAATAACACATGAACATTCTGACCACGTTCAAGGTTTAGGAACATTTGCCAAAAAATATGACTTACCCATATTTGCAAATCAAAAAACTTTAGATGCAATGCCTAAACAAATAGAAAAAATAAGTCAAAATAATATTAAAAAATTTATAATTGAAGAAAAATTCGAAATAGGCGATATGCAAATAAAGCCTTTTTCTATACCTCACGATGCTGCAAACCCTTGCGGATTCAGTATTTTTAAAGATAATAAAAAAATCAGTATAGCAACAGATATTGGCCATATGACAAATGGAATATTAAAAAACTTGGAAGATAGTATTTTTGTATTATTGGAATCAAACTATGATCCTGAAGTTTTAAAGTTCTCTAGATATCCCTATCAATTAAAATCTAGAATATCTGGTCCTAATGGTCATTTATCTAATGAATTAGCTGGAAAAACAATTAATCATCTATTAAATTCAGGTCTCCAACAAGCTATACTAGGCCACTTAAGTAAGGAAAGTAACTTTCCAGAACTCGCATATAAGACTGTATTAGATGAAATTATCTCTTCTAATAATTATAGTGAAAGTAACTTTAAATTAAGTGTAGCAAGTAGGGATATTCCTGGAAATATCTGTTCTTTATAGAGGTGAATTAAAATGTTATCAATAAATATAATATGTATTGGAAAAATTAAAGAAAAATTCTTTAGAGATGCTATAGATGAATATTCTAAAAGATTATCTAAATATTGCAAATTAACCATTTTAGAATTACAAGACGAAAAAATTCCTGATAAATTAAATCTAAATATAGAAAATGAAATAAAAACAAAAGAATGTGATAATATTATAAGTCGTATAAAAAAAGAATCATACGTTATATGCTTAGATTTAAAAGGAAAACAACTTTCATCTGAAGAGCTCTCTAAAAACATTGAAAATATATCTATGACTTCTAGCAACATTACTTTTATCATTGGTGGTTCACTAGGTTTAACCGATAAACTCTTAAACATAGCAAATCAAAAAATATGCTTTTCTAAAATGACATTTCCTCATCAATTAATACGAATTTTTTTGCTTGAACAATTATTTAGAAGCTTTAAAATTTCAAATGGGGAAACATATCATAAATGATATTTACTAGTTGAATAATTTATAATATATATTATAAATTGTTCAACTAGTAATAAATATATATAAATTGTAGGGAAAATATTGCAAAAGATTTTTGAAAGAAATTTTGTGGGACAAAAATATAAACTTTCATAATTACAATTATATCAATACTTTTTTGGGGGATAAGGATGATAAATATTCTCCCTACAAAATTAAAAACTTATGTAATTTTTTATTGAATTTTTTTTAGAATTTCTATTGCCAATAACTTAGCAATAGCTTTTTTTACAATTAAAAAAATAGATATAAATAAAATGAATTTAAATATCATTAAGTCCTCCTATCAAATGTATTTTTATTTTACACTACTTTTCATAAAAAGTCAACAAGAAAATTACGACAAAATTCGACACACCACTACGCTCACAGCAATTCCAACAAAATCTGCTATTAATGATGCCCATAAAACAAATCTCGTCTTCTTTATTCCTACACTACTTGTATACACAGCAATTGTATACATCGTAGTTTCTGTAGACCCCATAATAACAGATGCTATCAATGCTATATTAGAGTCAACCCCAAAATTTCTCATAATATCTGTTGCAACAGCAATTGAACTACTTCCAGAAATAGGTCTAATAAGAGCTAATGGTAATATTTCAGTTGGAAAATTAACAATATCTAAAATAGGAGTTAACAAATTACAAATCAAATCAATAATTCCAGAACTTCTTAATAAACCTATTGCGACAAATAATCCAACTAGTGTTGGAAATATGTTTACCACAACACCAATTCCATCTTTTGCTCCATCTAAAAATATGTCAAACACTTTCTTTCTCTCTATAACCCCATATAAAATTATAATTATAATCATTATAGGCATTGCAGCACTTGAAAAGAAATCAATAAATTTCATTAGCTAATCCTCCTCGACAACTTTCTACAATTTTGTGAGACAAACTTTGACTGTCCCAATTGTCTCATTTCCCCAATTTTATAAAAATTTTTGTTGCAGTGATTCCTGCAATTGCTGCACAAATTGTTGCAATCCAAACAGGAACTATAATGGCTGTAGGATTCTGAGATCCTAAAGAATTTCTTATTGCTATTACTGTTGTTGGTATAATTTGTATTGATGCTGTATTTAGTACAATAAATATAGCCATTTCATTTGTTAAAACTTTTTTATTTTTATTTTCTTCTTGCATTGATTGCATTGCTTTAATCCCTAATGGTGTTGCTGCATTTCCTAGTCCTAAAATATTTGCAACCATATTCATTGAAATTTCTTGATAAATTTTACTGTCTTTTTTTATCTTTGGGAATAGTATTTTCATTATTGGTCTTAAAAGGTTGGTAATTTTTTCCATAGCTGAGGTTTTACTTGCTATGTGCATTATTCCGCTCCATAAACACATTGTTCCTAGCAATGTAATACATAAATCAACTGCCATTTTTGTACTTTCAAATATGGAGTTGTTTAATTGTTGTATTGTTCCTGTAAAAAATGAAAAAATAATAGATATTATTATAAAAATTGGCCAAACTAAATTTAACATATTATCACCTAAGTAATTTTATTATTTATTGCAATTTTTTATTCTTTTTAATTGACCAATTCCACTATTTATGATATATATATAATAGCATTGGAATTGTAATATATTAACATTAAGGAGGAAAACTATGAAAGCTACTGGAATTATAAGAAGAGTTGACGAGTTAGGACGAGTTGTTATTCCTATTGAAATTAGAAATCAATTTAATATTGTCGAAAAAGATCCAATTGAAATTTATGTAGATGACTCTTCAATAATTTTAAAAAAATATCAGCCTAACTGCGTTTTCTGCGGAAATACAGAAAATTTAGTTGAATATAAAAATAAGTTAGTTTGTGAAAAATGTTCAAAACAATTAAATAATTTACATGAAAAAGTAAAAAAATAAAAATCGTTTATTTTAAAACGATTTTTATTTTTTATTTCACTTTTATATAAAATTTTGATACACTTCGTTTTTACTTAAATTTCTATCCTTAGCAATTTTTTTGACTATTTCCTTTTTAGTAAATCCTTGTACCTCATAAATTTTATAATGTTCTTCTAATGTTAAATTATTCCAATTATTTTTCTCTATCTCTTCTTTATTTCCTTCAATTATTAAAACAATTTCTCCTTTTAACCCTTTGGCTTTAGAAATAATTTCGTCTATATTTCCTCTTATAAACTCTTCATATATTTTAGTAATTTCCCTAGCTATAACTATCTTTCGTTTAGCATCTATTACTTTTTTTAGATCTTGTAATGTATCTTCTATCTTATGTGGAGCTTCATAAATTATTATTGTCTTATTAGCCTTTTCTATTTCTTCTATTTTTTCTTTTCTCAATTTTTTATTTAATGGTAAAAAGCCTAAAAATATGAATTCTTTTGTATCTATCCCTGAACAAATTAAAGAATTAATCATTGCACAAGCACCTGGAATTGGAATAACCTTTATTTCTAATTCTATACATTTTTTTATAATTTCTTCTCCTGGGTCACAAATTCCAGGTGTTCCTGCATCAGAGACTATGGCAACATTTTGCCCTTCCTGCAACTTTTTTATTAGTAATTCAGATTTCACATCCTCATTATGTCTATGATAACTAATTAGTGGTTTTGATATTTCCAAATGATTTAGCAATTTCAGGGTATGCCTAGTATCTTCTGCTGCTATGACATCTACTTCATTTAATATTCTAATTGCTCTTAATGTTATATCTTCTAAATTTCCTATTGGGGTTGCTACAATATATAATATTCCATTTTCCTCTTTCATCTTACTTCTCCTTTTCTGATTTTATATTTTATTATATATTTTTAAAATCTCATCAGTATATAAACCATCTTCTTTATAAATATATAAATTTTCTCTAAATTTCAAATATTCTCTCCCATTTCTCACACCTTTGATTAAAACCATTTTTGGAGGAACTTTTTCATTTGAAAAAACAAGTCTTACTTCTTTAGGCTCTATTTTATATTTTCTCATTAATGAAAATATATCTACCATTCTTTCAGGTCTATGTACCATATAAAATTCTCCTTTATCTTTTAGAAGCTTACTAGAAATATTAATAAAATCATCTAATGTTGCTAGAACTTCATGTCTAGATATTAATTTTTTTTGTGTGTCATTTTCTACTCCTGTATTATGTTTCTTATATGGAGGATTTGTTACTATAACATCAAATGAATTTCTTTCAAACTTATTATTTAAATTTAAAATATTGTCATTAATAATCTCAAATTTATCTTCTAAATCGTTTAATTTAGCACTCCTAACTGCCATATCATATACATCTTTTTGAACTTCTACTCCTATAATATTTTTTAATTGAGTTTTTGCACATAACAAAATCGATATTATACCTGTGCCTGTTCCTAAATCTAACACTCTTGAACCTTTTTTAATATTCTTAGAAAAGTCAGATAATAAAACAGCATCTATTCCAAAACAAAAACCATCTTTATTTTGTATTATTTTTAAATCTTTATATTCTAAATCGTCAATTCTTTCATTTTCCTTTAACTCTATTTTCATATCTCTCTTTATTCCTCTTTAATGTAAAATTTCTTTATACAATCAACTATATAATAAAATTACTCAAAAAACAAGTACTTAAAATTTTTTAGTTTTGTTATTCTTATTGCTTTATTACTAGTAACCAATATCTATAGATTAACATATTATATATTATGGAGGAGTAAACTTATGCCAAACCTATATAGATGTGAAAATAATCAACTATCAGAAAAAAGAGGAGAAGAAAAATCTTCACCTCCGAAAAAGAAAAAAATAGATTTTAAACATTATCAAAAAAACACAATAAATTCATTAAATGAAGTTGAACATTTTTTAAGAAACTTTAACAATTTTAGTAAATATATAAAACTATATAAAATATTAAAATAAAATGTTATCTTCTTATATATTCTTCTTTAAACTCTTCATTTGTCTGTCCATTAATTAAAAACTTAACTTTATTTACTTCATTTAATTCTGTAACAGTATTAACAATAGAATCAATTAAATTATCTTTAACTTTATTATCTGATTTATCATAATTTAAAAATTCTTCTGAAAAATCGATAATTAAGCATTCCCCTTCTAAAGTAGAGTTAAGTAATTTTACATTCTCTGGTACTACTGATTTTAACTTATCGTTTTTAGGTCCGCTGATTAATAATTCAACTAAAACATTATATGGTGATTTCAATATATCTTTTACATTTACAAGTCTTGCTTCTGGTTTTAGCATATTAGTTTCTTTATCTGGAAAATACAAACTTACTATTGTTTCCCTAAATTGGTCTTCAGAAATTTCCTCTTGTGGTGTATATTCATTTTCAATCTCCTTTTGCTTTTTTTCTTTAACATATTTAATTGCCATAAATCCAACAATAAATATAATAATTAATAGAATCAAAAATAATAAAATAATTTTTTTATTTTTCATAGTATCCTCCCTCTAACTATAATTTATATTCAATTCTATTATTTGTTTGTCCAAAATATGCAATATTTTATTGTTTTTAATTTTATTAATTTATATAATTGTACAAATTATTTTTTTTATATTTATTTTTTGCTAAAAAATTTTTAGCTTCTTTATATCCTAGCTCATAAAATTCCGAAATTTTACTCATATCTAATAGTGAAACTTTTTCACTTTTAATTTTTATAAAATCCTCACTTCCATCAAGTTCATACTTAGAAAGCTCTTTATTTAATAATTCAAATGAACGAAATCCCACATCAAATAAGTTTTTACAACAATTCATATCAACTTCATTTTCAAAAACAACACTTATTACTTTATCTGCCCCTATCATTTTAAGTTCTCTCCAAGGTACATTTTCCCTAATCCCCCCATCTATTAATTTCATACTTTTATAATCAGTTGGAGAAAATATAACTGGAAAACTACAACTAGCTTGAACAGCATCTCCAATCTTCACATCATTTATAAAAATAGTATTGTTTGAAAAAGCTCTGACATTTAAAGAAGTAAAACAAATAACTTCTCCAGTATTCATATTTACACTTGGAATAATAAGAGGATTTTTTATATCTGAAATATTTATTATATTTTTTTTATTACACATTTTATTTATTAATTTATTTATTTCCTTTCCAGAATTTAATCCATCAATTATAATTCCTCTTGTTGTAAATAAGCAAAAAAATAATTTTAAAATATTTTTTAAATCAATATATTTTATTTTTTGACAATATTTTTTAAAAATATTATAAATCTCATCAGATTTAAATCCTGCTGCATATAATGTTGCTACGATACTTCCTGATGATGTTCCACCTATATAATCTATTTTTGTATTTTCTTCTTCTAATGCTTTTAATACTCCTATATGTGCAGCTCCCTTTACTCCTCCACCAGAAAAACATATTCCTAAACTCATAATACTCACCCATTTTATACTATGTATTTATATTTTAATTGTTCCTATAAGTATAAAATAAAAAAAGATTTACTTGCTTTATTAATCACAATTATTATTTTAATAATTATTTTTTTCATTTTATGGAATATTCCTTTTACTAGAAATTATTTAATTGATTTATACAATAATAATTCTATATTAAAAATTTTTGTAGATTTAATATTAAATATATTTAAATAAAAATAATATTTTAAGAAGCTTAAAGAAACAAAAATTAAGCACAAAATTAATAATAATTATATATTAAAATTTTGTGCTTAATTCGATTTTTTAGATATTTTTATTTTTTTAATATTTGTTTAATTTATTTTTTTAAATAATTTATTTATATTAATTTTAATTAATTTATTTAAAATTAATATAATAATAATTAAAATAAAAATAATAAATATACAAGCAAAAATTAAATTAATATCATAAAATATTTTTGAAAAATAAACTAATAATAAAATAATAATTATAGTTAAAACATATTGAAATAATTTATTATTATTTTTTATTGCTTCGTAATCAACTTTCCAATTTAAATTTGGTCTATATAAATCTACTAAAACCATTAAATTACTATTTAATATATTTAATAAATTAGATAAAATAAATAATAATAATAAATAAATCAAATTAAATTCTGGAAAAATCAATTTTATTAAAAGTAAAATTATAAATGTGAAAATCATATTTATAAAAATTTGAGGTATTGTTTTATAAATATATTGTTTATAAAAATCTACTGGTATAAATTTCATATACATTGCATTTTTTCCTTCTCGTGATATTGAACTTATAGAAATATTAGACATTGTAAATATAAATTGTAATGCTCCTAATATCAAACAGATAACACTTATATCTACGGAAAACTGAACTTGTTGTTTCAATAATTCAGAGGTTAATATTTCCCTTACAGATGGAAGGAAAGCAATTACAACAATTATTAAAGAAATCATTAATATTATTGTAGGAAAAATACATTGTATAAAAAAAGTAGGATTCTTAAATAATAATTTAAATTCTTTTTTTACATATGATTTATTTACATTTAATTTTTTAATTTTTTTATAAAAATTGCTTTCATCTATTTCATTATTAAAAAAATATTTTTTATTATTTAAAATATTTTTCAAATAATATTTCTTACCAATAAAAATAAATAAAATTAAAAATAATAAATTAATAATAATTATTTTAATTAATTCAAAAATAGAAATTAATTTATTATAATTATTTAATATTTTTATACTTGGATTCATTATTAAAAAATATTCATTAATATTTTCTAATTTATTATTAAAATTAAAAATATCTTGTGTTATTTTTTCTTGATTAAAATTCTCATCAATTTTATTAACTAAATTATTTATTATACTACCTTCTATTAAAAATATAATAATTAAAAATACAACAGTTATTATTATTTGAAGAATATTTTTATTTTTTATAAATTTAAATAATTTCATTAAAATCATGAGCATTATACTAATAATTAAAACTGTAAATATTGGAAAAATAAATAAAATAATTAATAAATAAAAATAATAAATAATTGCTGTATTTGTTAATATTCCATAAATCACTAAAGGAAAAAATGCAAATATAAATTCTGTAAAATATATATTTAATAAAATTGTATTAAATTTAGATATTAATAATTCCTCAGTTTTTATCGGCAGTGGCAAAACTAATTCTAAATCATCTGATGAAAAATATACATTAATACTTGCTAAAATTACTTGAAAAATTATTATAATATTTAAAAGCATAAAAAATATATTTAAAAATATTGTAGGTGAATTTGTATTAATTAATAAATCTATTACTTTATAACTTATAAAAGAAATTGCAATTGATACAATAACAATTAACCATAAGAAAATAGATTTTGTATTTATTTTATTTGTCTTTTTATCTATTAAATAAGGATTTTGAAATGAACTTTTAAAAAAGATTTTTGTTAAATTAATTATATTTTTAATCATTTTTTATTATCTCCATAAATAATTCTTCTAAGGATTTATTTTGTTTTAATTCATTTTTCATTTCCTCATATGTTCCAACAAATAATAATTTTCCGTTATCTATTATCCCTACTCTATCACATAATTTTTCTGCAACCTCTAATATATGTGTTGAAAAAAATACAACATTATTTTGTTCAGCATATTTTCTCATAATCTTTTTAAGCTCAAACGATGATTTAGGGTCTAATCCTGTCATAGGTTCGTCTAATATCCAATTTTTTGGATGATGTAATAATACTGCTATTAAAATTAATTTTTGTCTCATTCCATGAGAATAACTTTCAATTTTATTATTTAATACATTATTTATTTCAAATTTTTCAGATAATTCTTTGACTTTTTCTACTCTATCTTTTTCGGAAACTTTATATACATCAGCAATAAAATTCAAATATTCTATTCCTTTTAATTTTAGAAATACATCTGGATTATCAGGAACTAACCCCATTAATCTTTTAGCCTCTACTGGATTTTTCGAAATATTTATATTATCTATTAATACTTCTCCTTCGTCTACTTCAAGTATTCCAGTCATCATTTTTATGGTTGTTGTCTTTCCAGCTCCATTTGGACCTAAAAATCCAAATATTTCTCCATCATTTATTTTTAACGTTAAATTATCTATTACTTTTTTTCCTTTTTTATATTCTTTACATACATTTTTAAATTCTATCATAGGCATATCTCCTTTAAAACAAATTATAAAACAAAAAATGTTGCATTGCAACCCCAAAACGGGATAAAGGGACGTTCCTAAAAATCCCTTTATCCCGTTACATTCCAAATGACATTTCAAAATCTAAATTCTCATTCAATTTTATTATAAAATTAACATTTCTTGATGCTTGATTCTGCTCAGTTAAATCTGTCAACTTAACTGTACAAACATATATATTACTTCCTTTTTTTTCAAAATTACTAAACTCAAATTTATTATAATCAAAAAAATTATATTTTATAGTATTCTCAAAATCTTCTTGAGTATTGAAATAATTATCTTTAAATCCCTTTGATATGCAATTATAAGATGTTCTATAATCATGTCTATTAATCATTTGCATAAATTTGTCTATATTCATTTGAACTTTTTCTTGTTCAGATGCCTTCTGATATTCACTTATAAACTTATCTGTTGGTATAGTATATGTGTCAAGTTTTATATTTGTATTACGCCCATCATTATATTCATTAAAAATATATAAATTTCCATATTGGTCTTTTCCTACATATTCAACATAATCATTATAATTATTTACAAGATATTGTTTTAAATTTATATTTTTAATTTCATCTATATTATCATTTACGTATTTCAAAAAGCTTTCCAAATTTCCAAATCTAGCTTCTCTATATTCCTTATCCATCATATTATAAATTATATTTGGGTTTGATATTGCCAACTTTTTATATAATTCAAAATATTCTGTTGCCATATATTCATTAGTAATTACTTGTTCCATATAAACGTTACTATCATTAATATTTATAGGAACGTCATTGTTTTCTATTTTTATTTCATCTATATCTGTATATTCTTGTTCAACTGGTTCAATAGAAAATGTTTTATTTATTTTATCTAAATCTATTATAAAATAACTTTCTTCTAAAAATTTATTATCTTCTGTTTGTATAATTCCATAAGCTATATATTTATTAATACGTTGTTTTTCTAACATATTTATTTGTAGTGGTATAAATATTTGTTTTTGATTTACTGTTTTTATATTATTTAAGACATTTTTTACATTTATATTCTGTTTTTTTATATATTCAGAATTTAATAAATTATAAACCATTTCTTTTTGTATTTCTAAGTCTTGTTCTCCACCTATATAATATATAGAATTATTATTATTTAAGTAATCTAAATAATTATTTATACAATTTCTTACTGTATAATAAAATGCATTCTCAGTTACTTTTTCTATTTTAGAGTTAGAAAAGTCTAGTTCAATACCTGGATCTCCTATATTAGGTTGTTCATTATTAGAAGATTCTTTTATATTTAAAATTAATAACATAATAGTTAATATAATTATTATTACTAATACTATAAAAACAGAAATTATTAACTTAAAATGTTTTTTATCCATTTTACTATCATTCCTTCCTTAATCACCAATCTAGTTGGAAAAGAATTGGATATTGGTTGGGCAAATGAGATTTTAATTTAACAAAACCAATTGCCAATTATTTTTCAACTTTTATCTCTTCCCTTCTAATATATTATCCTATATGCTTCAGTAAATTTTTTAGCTGCTGATCTAGCATCTTTGTCCATTACCACTATTCCAAGTTCTGGAGTAAGAGCTTCTGCAGTTTTATTATTTCCTATATAAAGTGCTACGTGACCACTACGCCACAAAATATCTCCAGGTTGCAAACTAGTTAATGGAACTTTTTTGTAGTCTCTTAGACATCTAGCTCTTATATTATCTGTTCCTCTTGGACCAGAACCAGAGTCTAAACGTGCTCCAATTTCAAAAAATTTTTGATATAGCCTTGATACAAAACTAGAACAATCATAATAAAATTCTTCATTTCTCAATGGTTGACTATATCCATATCTATCATCATTAGCAATTCTTTTTGCTTCTGCTATTAATTCTTGCATTTTTGTTTTGTTTTCTCCAGTTAGTTCTGTATTTATATTTCCAGAATATCTACTATAATATTCTTCAGCATGTTGTATCCTTGTTTTCATAGACTTCTCAGCATCTTCTCTATTTGGTCTTTCAAAAGAATAGCAGAACGCTGCTGTTGCATTTTCAACACTTTCTGCATTTATCCAAGCAGATGGACAAGCTAGTTCATTTCTATAATAGCTTTTTGTAGTTAATAGTTGATATGTTGCTTTTCCATTTGCTCCTCCACCAACTGTTAACTCTGCTTTCAAAAATTCTACTTGTATATCTTCATTTTGCCAATTTACACTTTTAGATATTGCATATTCCTTTAAATTAGTATTTCTTCCTGTAGGTCCTCTTTTGTCATTTGTCCATTGGCATATACCAATTCCTCCATTTTCTTCTGTATAACCATTTTCTATTGCAGTTACTTTAAATCCTGATTCATAATGTATATTACCCATTGCTGCTGCTGCTGCAATATCACTATATCCTAAATCTTTTAGCATATTCCATACTTTTTCCTGTATGCTACCACCATATATTGAACTGCCCACATCTGTAAATCCTGCTGAATCAAAAACACTAAAATCATAATCTGTAATACCATAATCATCTCTTTCTGTTACCACATATAACAAATATTTAGTTAAGTCTACCATATTTACAGTATCTGGATTTGATTCTAATATTTCAATTAACCAACTTGTAATTTCATCTGTTATTTTAAATTTTGCTTCATAATGAGATGGATTAGACAGTATAGTAACAAAATTAACCTCTCCTGGTTCCTTAGATATTTTAGGATTATTAATTGGTACTTGAGCAATATATTTTTGATTATAAACTATTGTTTCATCCTTTATATGTCTCTTTTGTTTGCATACATAACTAGTCTCTGTACAAGAATCTAATGTTACCTCGATTTCTGAATCTACCGTGTTGTCAGTAACTTCATTATCTCCATTTGCTTCATTAGAAATCTCATTATCTACATCATCATCAACAACTTCATTAGAAATTTCATTGATTATATTATTAGTCTGATTATTTGAACTTTCAGCATCGCTTTTTAAGTCTTTTTTTATATTCTCTATTGCCTCTTTATACTTATCAAAATATCTTGATTCTGAAGAATCTGATACTTCTTGAACATATTCTGTATCTTCTAAATCTTCTTCGTTAGATTCTCTATCTGTTTCAATAGCTTGTTGATATGAATAATCTTTACTATAATCTACAACCCATACATCCGCTTTAGATACATCTATAATAGGTGTATTTTCTTTATATGTAATTGTATGTTTAACTTCATAGCTTCCATCTATCCATTCAGCAGCTGGTTTCAATTCCTTGTGAGTCGTACTTCCTCCAACACTAAAGTCAGCTATTACATCAACTTTTTTCTTTTTATCATAAGTATTAGTTGTTATTGACTCTGTTGTAGTTATGTTATCATAAATAGAAACTATTATTTGGCTATCATCTACTATATTTGCCAATTCTAATCCAACATCTTTATCATCTCCAACAACTATTAAAGACCACAAATATTGAAATGGTAATGAATATTTTTTAATAATTTCTCTATAATTTATTGACATTTTATATACATCATATACTGTCTTTGTATATTTTCCATCTTCATCTGGGTCAGCATCATCAGCAGTTAAGTCACTTGAATATTCACTTATATCAATTTCTGAATCATTTGTATTTATAGTCTCTGTAGTCTCTTTTATCATTCCTAATAATAAGTTTTTATTTTCATCAATCGTAAAATAATTTTGTACAGCTATATTATTATTACTTATATAAAAATTAAACATATCCAAATTAATAAATTTAAGCATTACTACTGTGCCATCTTCCTTATGCCTTTTAAATTCTACTATTCCATCTATTTCAGCTTTAGGATTTCCTATTTTAGGAGATAATGATTTTATTTCTGCATTAATTAATTTTTCTAGTTCTATCTCGTTCTCTAAATATTTTTGGACATTGCTATTTTCCTTCTCCATATTTTTCCAAATATCTTTGGCTGAGGTTTTATATTGTATACCTTCTTCTGTATATAGTATTTCATCTATAGCAGTCGAAACGTTAGATATAACACTGTCATTAGTACCATCCTGTAATGTAATAATAAGTAAGAAAGAAGACAATAATATGGCAATTATACTAATTATTATTATTATCATTATTAAACCGTTTAAAATTTATTACTGTTTGTATAATCTTCTTCATTTAATATCTCCTTTCTCCATCATTTATTACTATATATTTATTACATAATTAAAAAAATCATAATTGTCTTTATTATCTAATTTTCTATAATCTTTGTAATTTAATACTAACTTTGAAAATATAATTTTATTAATTTTTCTATTTGTTGTATATGAATTATTAAATTTAATCTGAAGTTTAGTAGTAAATTTACTTTCTACTAATAATTTACTTTTAATTACCTCATTATTATAAAAATAATATTTCATATCCTTATTATCTAATAAATAAATTGAATTTGTATCATCATTTGTATCTAACAAAATTGTATTTTTAGAATTATTTTTTATTATAAAATTATATACTTCATAATCCATATATTTGTCTATACTACTTACTGTTATTTCTATATCTTTTAGTTTTGTAATTTCATTAGGATTTATAGTTTCTATATATGAATTAACATTTAATTTTTTTTCTCCATTCTCACTTACTATTGTTATATAGTCTTGCTTAGTTTCTGTTCCATTTACTTTACCTGATGATAATATATCTTCAGTAAATCTTATTTGATATATATCTTCATTCCAATTTTCTATTGTATACATTCTTTTTTGCTCATTAAACAAATTTTTATAATATATATTATAAAAATCTTCAAATGTAGGGAATAGATTTTCTCTACATCTATCTGATAATAAATCATAAGAAGAATTTATATTACCATTATTACAATTTTCTATAAAATTTTTTATTATCTCTGTATCACCTTTTAATTTTGTATCTGATAGATTCTTATTAGATATTATAGATTTGTCTGAAACCAAATCTTGATTTATTACATTATCTTTATTTTTTTCGTTATTTTGTATTGGCTTCTTATTTATATTTAATTTCGCAAAAAAATTCAATAATTGTATTGCCCCAATTACAAAGACTATAATTAGTATAATCTTTATAATTTTTTTCCTATTTTGGTTATAAAATCTTATTAGTTTATACATAATTATAGTCCCTCCATTTGTTATTTAAATTTTATCTTATTATATTGGTCTATCATATCCATATATTGTTTTGCCAATTGTTCTGTATTTCTTCCTCTAAATGCATCTTTTTTAGCCATTTCTGTTGCAAAAGTTTTCTCCCATTCTTGTTTTTTCTTACTTGACAATTTTGTTGAGTCTTCTCCAATTCTTGAAGCTGATTTTTTAAGTGAAATTCCCTCATTTATATTTCTTATTTTATTGTCTTTCAATAAGTCTTCTATTGTAGTAATATCTTTAATATCTGTTACTCCATTATCAATAAATTTTGGAACATCTTCTTTCATTATTCTTTGTGCTTCTTTTTTATCATATTTTCTTTCTAATTCAAATATATTTTTTTCATCCTTTTTAAAGTTTTTAATATATTTCTGTCTTTTAGATTCTTCATACTCTTCATCTGTCTCATACAAAGATCTCTTCATTTCTTGTTTTACATCTTTAGGTGTAGCAATATCAGAAATCCTTCCAACTGTTCCTGAACCCATTTTATATCCTCCAACAGCGCCTACTGTTGTATATTGTGCAGCCTTTGAAAAGTCTCCTGATGTTATTCCTATAGCTAATCCAGCTGCTCCTAATGCTGCTCCTGCTGCTGCTCCTCCTACCATTTTAGCGGCACCCTTAATTGGATGTAAGTTTTTAATCCTATTTTTTACTTGTCTCTTCATTCCTCTTGCCATATATCTTGTAGATGCCCTTCCTGCTCTAGTAGCATTTCTTAATATACCTCTTTTTCTTTTAGTCCTACTATCATTGTCACTATCAGAACTACTTGTTCCTATATCATCAGAATCATTTTGTTCACTATGAGTTTGATTAATCCCATTTATATAATCATCATCGTCACTAAATATTTGCCTAATAATGTCTTCTTCAGTATCTTCTGCATCATCTGTGTTGTCATTGTCTGTATTAGTATCTACAGTCCTTGCAGTATCTGAATTACTTGTATCTTGTTCTTCATCATCATAGCCTCCATAAATTGTATCTAATTCTTCATCTGAATATGGTCTACTATATCCTTCATCTTCTGATAATCCTAATGATCCGTTTATATCGTTCATCTCTTCTTCAGAATATCCGTGTCTATTATCATCTTCAGTTCTTACATCATTTGGATTTTCTTGTTCTTGATGTCCATCATCTGCATTTTCATTATGCTGTTCTCCTAATGGTCCACTTGTATTTCCAAATACTGAACCATATTTATCAAAATTAGAATTTGTTCTTAATTTTTCATCGTCATCTGAATCATCATCTTTGTTCTTATCTCCTCCAGATTTCTTTGAACCTTTAGAACCCCTTCCTATTAATTTATTCATACCGCTCATCATTAATGCTGCACCAGCAGGTCCAGCTAATAATCCTGGAGTTTGTGCTTTTTCAAATCCAAAGAATTTACGTAACAATTTTTCTGCTGGGATTATAAATCCTAATGCTACCAAACTATATAAAATATTTGTAGAAGCCAATTCAAATGCTGATGAAACCAATATTACAAATAATATTAAATGTAATGGTTGTATTAATAAATTAAATATATACTCTTTTAGCCACATATTAAATGCTTGAGCTTTTCCATCATTCATTTTATCTATTGGATATGTCATAGCTACTAATGGTGCAATTACTGTTAGAAATGCCATATATAATATCCTTTTTAAATATGTAAACACGAAATAAATTGTAAATATTACTAGAACAAGAAATATCAAAGCATATCCTGCATATGTGGTATTTTCCTTTTTAGCCATTTGTGCATTTAATCTTGCCACCCCTAGCAAATTAGTCTTCCAGTTTATATATGTTCTACCATCTTCTACAATTTTAATGCTTCCAATATCATAACCCATTTCTGTTAATGTATCTTCAATTTTTCCATCTTCATCTTCTATTAAACTAAAATATCCTTTATCGTATTTAACACTAGATACAACTTGTGTAATTTTTCCTACAATCAAGTTTGCAAATGCCATTATATATTGCATAACAAATAATAAACATATAGCAACTATCCAATCCAACAATATTTGTTTATATTTCGCCTTATCACTTGCTGTACTAGAAATAACGATTCTAATCCCTATATATACTAATATTGAAAGTAATGCAACTAATGCTATATCTCTTAATATATTATACCAATTTGATATTGTCTTTCTTAATTCGTATGCAGTAGATTCCATATACACTACATTTCCTTGAGAATCCTTAAGGTCATTTCCTTCAGAATCTTTCATAGCTTGTCTTTCCTTAGGATTAAAGAAATCAACATCAAATAATAGTATTTCATTAGAAAATATAGCTTCTGGCGAAATCTGATAAACTGGCATATATATAGTATCCGGTAATACTTTGCTATTAAATACTGCTGCCCCTGCTATACCTCCAGTTACACTTATCAATAAAACTGTCCCAACACCTATTGTTGAAAGAGATAATCCTATAGCTGTTGCTGCCGCTGCTACTGCACCAGCTGTAAATATAACTGCTGCTCCTACTACTACTGCAGTTACTATTCCTACTAATATATTAAAAATCGATGTCCAAGTACTACTTAATCCTATACGTATAGTTGAATCATAATGCTGAAATATTACTCCATGCATAATATCCATAGCTCCATCACCTAGAAAAACTATTAAATCAACTATAGGACTTAGCAATTTTCCACCAGTATCGTCTTTTGCCTCTACTTTTCCAGAAAAACAAAAGCCAGATATAATTACAACTACTAATATCATTAATATTTTCTTAAAAATACTTCTATTTTCAAAAATTTTCATAAAGTTTAAACCTCCCGACTAATTTATGCTTTATTTCTTTTTGCGATTTGGTTCAAATTAGTCTCAACAAACTCAAATTCTTTTCTTGTTGGCATAATTTTTAATATTGCCGAATCGCTACCAACTTTTAATAGTCCCTCACCCTTTTGGCAAGTTACTAAAAAGTTAGCTTCTCCTTCTGAAAGTTTAAACACTTCTTTCAAGTATTGAATTTCAGATTTATCTTGTGCTAAAAATAGTTTTGTATCTGAAGATGTTAATACTGCTTGAGCCTCTGGCTTCTCATAAAAATCTTGAAATCTTTGAGAAACTATCGCAAGCGAAACATTTCTTTTTCTTGCACGTCTTGCCATTTTATTTAAAAAGTCAACAGCCTCTGGATATGGCAATAACATCCAAGCTTCATCTACTAAAACTCTCTTTTGTGTAGCTTTCTTCTTATCTTCACTATTTTTCTTAACGAATTTTTCCCAAATCCAAGAAAGCAAAATTTGTTGAGCAAGTGGTCTTGCAAATCTTTCTTCTAATTGAGAAATATCTAAATTAATAAATGGTGCTCCTTCTAATAAATCAAATGTCGATTGTCCGTCAAAATAAGCCATTTGGCCATCATACTCTCTTATATATTGTTTCATAACCTTTAATAAATAACTATAATGGTATTGATAATCTTTATTCGTATTTTCTTTAGCCTTTTGTTGAATTCTCTTATACCAAGATCCAATTGTAGGCATATTTTTCTTTTGTCTTGAAAGCATATTTCCTTGAATTATTCCATTATTTGATGAAATATATATACTATCAGGATTACTATTTATGCCTAATTCTGCATACTCTTCTGATACTGATTCAGCTATAATTTGTTTTGTTAACTCATTTACTTCATCTGATCTAGTGCTTCCTTTAGCCATTGTTACTAAAGCTTGTGTAACATCTTCTACCTTATTTTCAATATTCAATGTTGTTCTTTCTTTACCTGTAATCTCATCTTTTACAGTTTCTGTTTCAACATCAAATAAATTAATAACTGTTTTAGATGTTGGACTAATTACAACATTTATTCCCCCTAGACTTTCTGCAACTATTGTATACTCCCCTTCAGCATCTAATGCTAAGCTTTCAATTCCCATAAGCACTGACGATCTAGATATTAAAGTTTTCATAGTAACAGATTTACCAGCACCAGATTTAGCAAATATAACCATATTATAATTTGTAAGAGACGAATGGAAATTATCAAATAATATTGGTGTTCCTGTTTGCTTATTAAATCCTAATGGTACACCTGAAGGATGTCCAACTTCTGAAGTTGTAAAAGGAAATACTGTTCCCATTGAATTTCTATCAAATGTATGAGTTTTATTAATTTTATCATTCATAAATGGTAAATTAGATTTAAATGCATCTTCTTGAATTGCCCACGCTGTTTTCAATCCAACCATTGATTTAGCCATTTCTGATGATAATAATTTAGTTTGTCTTTCCAAATCCTCTAAACTATATGTAAAAATTGTAGATATAATAGAAGCTTCAAACAATTTATTAAACCCTGCTGCTATCTCATCTCTTAATTGTTCTGCTTCAAGTCTCTTTTGAGCAATTGTACTTTCTCTATTTATATTTCCTTTATCATAAGCAACAATTCTTTCTGTTTCCAATTCATTAATTACTCTATTTAATTCGTTCTGTGATTTTTCTTCTTTTATTGGGTTAATATATATTGAAGTATTTATATCTCCATACATATACATATCTCTAAATAACTCTGGAAAAGTAGCCATTCTAGGAAGAGATGATACGAAAAAGCTTCTTGCATATCTTTTTGTATTTGATATTATCTCTAAATGGTCTATATTAGAAGCATCTATTCCAGATGGTGCAATTAACTCTTTTATTGTCTTTTTCTTTAAAATTTTAATATTTTCTTCTTTGTAATCTCTAAACTCATTAAGCTGATTTTGTAGATTTCCTTCTTGTTGTTTTTGCTTTTTTGCCATCGCTTTCTCCTCCTTCTTTTGTATTCTTTCTCACTTTTTCTACTGCTTTATTAGTAATATCTTTTCCGTAGTTTGCATCGTACTCTCTTATTAATATTTCAGCCATATCATCAATTAAATCACTTAATTCTTCTTCTTTCTGCCTTGCAACTTTTTCCTTTTGGTTTTCTTCAATGGCTTCATATATAGCTTGGTTTGCTTTCTTTATTGCTTCTTGCTCAATTTTTATATCTAACTCTTTCATTCTTTTATCTAATACATCTTGTGCTGTTGTATATAAATCTTCATATCCTGCATTTAAAGCTCTTCTTAAATTAAATATTTCAGATTCATCTCTATTATAAGCAACATATAATAATTCAGCTATTTCTGTTGAATCTAATATTTTACTATTTATTCCGCATACTCCCAAAGAACTTATAAGTGCTTGAGATTTTGTATATAATTCAGAAAATGCTAAATTCATAATTTCATCTTTTCCAAATGTACTATTAGAACCCTCTTCTGGATAATAAGGTATAATTATATAATAGTTTTTACTTAAAATATTTTTATTTAAGCTCATTCTTTCAGTATTATTAACAATGTCTATCGCGTATTCGTAAAGATTTCTTTGTCTAGCAAGTTCATATTTTTCTTTTGCTAATTCTTGTTCTGAATAATCACCTGAGCGAACTTTTTGATTATATTCAGATTGCTTAGTAGCATATTGCTTTGAAATATCATCAACTCTATCTTTATATGTATTTATACTATTACTTAAATTTACTGTTCTTGTTTGTACATATATTTGAATAGGATATCTTAATGTATTTAAAAATTGTAAAAATCCTTGTTCTACACTATTTTTTTCAAGACCTGACATTAAATCATAGTTTATACCTTGGCATTCTATCACCATTAAAAACCTTTTGCCATCTTTTTGTACAATCATATTATCTTCTATTTTGTCAAATTCCATAAATTTAAATATAGATTGTTTATTATAACTTTGAGCTGCAACTGTATTTCCTTCTACTGTATTATTATTTTTTTCCAATTTCTTTGGTTTCGGATTTTTACTTCTCATTCTTAGCATTACAAAAATTACACATAAAATAAAAAGTACACCTATCATAACCATTAATAATATTGTTAAAGCATCTATCATTTGATTATTACTCATCTTTTGTTTCCTCCTCTAAATTATATACATAGATTTTATTATTATTTTTTTTGAACTTAATCCATCTCATTATAACATTATCTATGTTTTCTCCTCCTGTCTTCTTTGTTATTTCGAATGCAGTCGTTTCTGGAACTTTTAATGTTCCAATTGCAAACCCAATAGCTGCAAATATCAACATAATTATAAACCCTACCATAGAAAGCCCTAGCATTTTAAATATAAAGTAAAACAACAATCCAACTCCAGCTCCTACTGTTGTATATATTAATCCTTTTGTGGAAAAGATATACAATATTCTTCCTTCTCCTTTATAATTTCTTGGTATCTCATGGGTTCTCATCTATTTTTCCTCCGTACTTAAAAATTTATATTTATACAATATATATTATATCATAAATCTGTGGATAATTGTATACTTTTTATCAAAAAAAGTGGAAATTTAATACTTTTGTAACAATAATGTAACATCTTGTTTTTCAGTATCTTCGTGTTTTATTTACGGAAATAAAAAAAGAATAACCTCTTCGAGTTATTCCTTTTTTTATTTTATATTATTTAGCCAGCCATATTGAATATGAAAGATGCTATACTTGTAGCTGCTACAACTAATACTATACCAACTACTAATGGTACAAATGATTTCTTGTAATCTGCTTTTTCCTCAACACTACCTAACATGTATTTAACACCTAGTATCATAATGATAACTACAGATGCTATAACGGCTATGTTTCTAATCATACCCATTATTTTTCCAGCAGTATTTTCTAATCCTCCTGTATTTCCATATATTGGTGTTACACTATCTGGTGTCAATTGTGCAGCAAATACATTTGTTGAAAATGTAACTAATACTATAGCTAATAATATTATTGTTAATATTTTAACTGTTTTGTTCATTTTTATTTCCTCCTTTTATCTTTATTTTTATATAAAATTACCTAGCTTTCTAAGTAAACTTTAATAACTATTTATAATAAGTAACTATACTGTCTTTTACTTCTGTCCAACACTGTCTACATCTTCCCGCCTTAAAATCTTCTACACTTAATTTTTTATTACAATTTGAGCAAGGTTTTATAATATTATGACAAGTATTACAAAATTTGTAATCAAAATCTGTAGACCTTAATTCTGCCTTACATATATTACAATAAAAGCAACCCTTTTTATAAAGATGTCCATCATCTGAAACATAATTTGCTGCAAAATCTAATTTTGTAGGATCTTGCATATCTTTTCCGATTGTTACAAACATCTTCCAGAATCCAAATGCTCCAAATATAACTATACAACCTACTACAAATGGAACTAACGCATCTTTTACTTGTGCTTTTTCTTCAACAGAACCTATCATAAATTTTATAC
This sequence comes from uncultured Clostridium sp., assembly GCA_947573555.1. Taxonomy (GTDB): domain Bacteria; phylum Bacillota; class Clostridia; order TANB77; family CAG-508; genus CAG-269. The sequence goes on from CANPFO010000004.1 coordinate 40,740, forward strand.
CTAGCACTGATGAAACTATTACTGCGACACAAACTCCAATTGTTAATAATATATTATATATCATATTTGACGTTTTCTGCAATTCTTCTTCATCTAATTTAGCATCACCTTCAGTTTTTCCTGAATCTATAAAACTATCTCCTCCTGTAATTACATCTGAAATTCCAGCAGCTTGTACTATATTTATATTAAAGAATGCTAAGCCTATAACAATTATTAACACAATTATTAACATTTTTAACTTCATTGTAATCACCTACTTTTCAATGAACTGCATTATATATAAAAGAAACTATTGTTGTTCCAGCTACAGCCATTATACAACCTATTATGTATGGTACCATAGTTTGTTTATAATTTGCCTTTTGCTCTGCACTTCCTATTATATATTTAAAACCTATTACCATCAGTATTATAACAGAAACTATTACACTTATATTTCTAATAGCACCTAATATAATTGATGCTTTTGCAACAATGGTTTTAGAATCATTTCCAGTCATTTCTCCTGGTTGATAATCATTGGGATCTATTACGGCAAAAACTTGATTAAATACACCCATAATTATAACTACTATAGCCATAATTAAAAATATATTAATTGTTTTCTTCATTTAATCACCAACTTTCTTGTCCTTATAGTTTATTATACCTTATTTTCAAAAATTTTGCAACATTTTTTACAATTTTGTCATTTTATAACTATATATAATATTATTATAATAATTTTTTTCATTATTGTCAATTATGTTAAGGTAATTTTTTTATTTTTTTATAGATATTACAACTTAAATAAAAAAATACTAACAAAAGTTAGCATTTTCTTTGGCGGAGAAAGAGGGGTTCGAACCCTCGCGCCCCTTACGAGACCTAACAGTTTAGCAAACTGTCCCCTTCACCACTTGGGTATTTCTCCATATTTATAAAATTGTATAAAAAAAGATATAAAAACTAAATCTATATAATTATAAATTTATGGTCTTATATCTATTAATAAGTTGGCGGAGAGGGTGGGATTCGAACCCACGGTAGGCTACAAACCTACGCCAATTTTCAAGACTGGTGCCATAAACCAACTCGACCACCTCTCCATATGTCAGACAAATGTTTTTGTATGTCCAGCGACAGTATCTATCTTAGCATTTTATAAAACATTTGTCAATAGAAATTTTTAGTTTTTTTTAAATTTGTAATAATTTTATTTCATTAAGTTTAGTATTCTCTCTAAGTCTTCATTTGATGCATACTCAATTACAATTTTTCCTTTTTTCTTTCCTGGATTTAATTTTACTTTGGTTCCAAAAAATCCCTGAAAAGTGTTTTCTATATCTTTATATAATACATTAGTTCTCTTTAAATCTTCTTTCGATATTTCTTTCTGATTTATCTTCTTATTTCTTTGTTCTAGTTCTCTAACAGTTGATCCTCTTTCAATCATATCAATAGCAGTCATATATTGCTTCTCTTGGTCTGTTATTGCAAGCAATGCTTTACAATGACCTTCTGTCAATTTTCCTTGTTTAACTAGTTCTAATACTCTTGGCTCTAAATTTAATATTCTTACAGTATTTGCTATTGCACTTCTACTCTTTCCTAATTTTTTAGATACCTCTTCTTGTGTCAATCCATATGTATCCATCAAATTTCTAATTCCAAACGCTTTTTCAAAAGGATTCAAATCTTCTCTTTGTATATTTTCGATTAATGCTATTTCATTATTTCTCTTTTCATCATCTTCTCTAACAATTGCTGGTATCTCTTCTAGTCCAGCTAATTTACAAGCTCTCCATCTTCTTTCACCAGCAATTATACTATAATAACCATCTTTTTTAGTAACAATTATTGGCTGTATTAGTCCATATTCCTTTATAGATTGCGCCAATTCTTCTAATGCTTCTTGGTTAAAGTTTTTTCTTGGTTGTTCTCTATTTGGTTCTACTTGTGTTATTTTCAAATTTTTTAATACATCATCTTCTCTAATTTTTTCTTCTTCTGGAGTAGGTCCAAATAAAGCATCTAACCCCTTTCCTAATCCTGTTTTCTTTGGCATATTTATCACTATCCCTTCTTAAATTATTTCATGTGCTTGGCTTTTTTTTCTATTTCGTTAATTTTTAAAAATTCCTTAGTAAATTTTTCATAAGTCTTAGCTCCTTTTGATCTAGAATCATATTCTGTTATAGGCATTCCATAACTAGGTGCCTCACTTAATCTTACATTTCTAGGTATTATTGTTTTATATACTTTCTCATTAAAATACTTCTTTACCTCTTTTACAACTTGATTAGAAAGATTTGTTCTTACATCATACATAGTCAAAAGAGCTCCTTCTATTTCAATTGTTTTATTTAAATGTTTCTTGACTAAATTTATCGTATTTATAAGTTGTCCCAATCCTTCTAATGCATAATATTCACATTGAACAGGTATTAAAACACTATCTGAGGCTGTAAATGCATTTAAAGTAATTAATCCTAATGAAGGAGGACAATCTATTAAAATATAGTCAAATTTATCTTTTATATCTTGCAATTTTTCTTTTAGCCTTTGCTCTCTTGACATCATAGAAACTAATTCAACTTCTGCTCCAGCTAAATTTATGTTTGAAGGACATACTAATAGATTTTTTATTACTGTTTTTTCTATTACTTCTTCCATTTCAGTTTCTCCTACTAATATATCATAAGTAGAAAGCTCTACATCTTTTTCTGCTCCTACGCCACTTGTTGCATTTCCTTGAGGATCTGCATCAATTAATAGTACTTTTTTTCCTTTTTTTGCAAGCATTGTACTTAAGTTTATTGTTGTTGTTGTTTTTCCTACTCCACCTTTTTGATTTGCTACTGATATTATTTTTCCCACTATTTTGCCCCCATTCTTCCAAGTAAATATTTACTTATAAATTAGCTTTTATTATACATTAATGATATACAATTTACTACCAAAAGTCAATATTATTTTTAAGTTTCGAAATTTTTTATTATCTGATGCTAACTAGTTAGACTTTAAAGGCTCTTTTGATGGAATTCCTGCTTTTCTAGGATATCTACTTGGTGTATTTTTATTCTTATTTATTACAATTATATTTCTCATAATTTCTGTATTTGGTAAATTAAACTTATCTACTTTTAAGATTTTCCCACCTAAAATATTTATAGCAGCATTGCTTTCTTTAATTTCATCATCAACTTCACTGCCTTTCATACATATGCATTGACCATTTACTTTTACAACTGGCATTAAATATTCTGAAAGAACAGACAAATTTGCCACTGCTCTTGCTGTTACATAGTCAAATTTTTCTCTATATTTTTTATCTTTACCAAAGTCTTCTATTCTAGTATGTATTGTTGTTATATTTTCTAATTGCAAACAATCTATTACTTCATTTAAAAAATTTATTCTTTTATTTAAAGAATCTACTAAAACTATATTTAAATCGTGTCTATATATTTTTAGTGGTATACCCGGAAATCCTGCACCAGTTCCTAAATCTGCAACATATTTTTCTTTATTAATATATTTATTTATTGTTAATGAATCAATAAAATGTTTTATTATTATTTCTTTTGGATCTGTAATTGCAGTTAAATTTATTTTTTCATTCCATTCTATTAATAAATTCATATATTTATAAAATTTATTTAATTGTTCTTCATTAAACTTAACATCAATCTTTTCAGCATAAAAATTCATTAACTCTTTAAATCTCGTTATATCCATAAAAACTCCTTTTATTATATATAATATTATTTTTTCATCTGCAAATAAATCAAAAGCACAGAAATATCAGCTGGTGAAACTCCAGAAATTCTTGAAGCTTGACCAATTGAGCGAGGTTTAAATTTATTAAGTTTTTGTCTTGCCTCTAAACTTAAACCATTAATTTGTTCATAATCAATATTTTCTGGTAACATTTTTTCTTCTAATTTCTTAAACTTCTCCACTTGTTCTTCTTGCATCTTTATATATCCTTCATATTTTACTTGTATCTCAACTTCTTGCATTTCTTGCAATGTTAATTTTGGTCTCTCTTTGTCTATTGGAGCCAATTTTTCATAATCCAATTCTGTTCTTTTTAATAGTTCCGACATTTTAGAACCATTATTCAATTCTGAAGTACCATATTTAGCCAATAATTCATTTACTTCTTTTGTAGGTTTTACTATAGTATTTTTTAATCTATTTACTTCTCTTTCAATATTTTCCTTTTTCTTTAAAAATCTTTCATATCTTTCATCTGAAATCAATCCAACATCATGACCTATTTCTGTAAGTCTTAAATCTGCATTATCTTGTCTTAAAAGAAGTCTATACTCTGCTCTAGAAGTCATCATTCTATATGGTTCATTTGTTCCTTTTGTAACAATATCATCTATTAATACGCCTATGTACCCTTGAGTTCTATCAATAATTATAGGTTCTCTTCCTTTTATCTTTTGAGTAGCATTAATTCCAGCCATCAATCCTTGGCATGCAGCTTCCTCATATCCTGATGTTCCATTTGTTTGGCCTGCCATAAATAACCCTTCTATTCCCTTATACTCTAAAGAAAGTTTTAAATTTGATGGGTCTATACAATCATATTCAATAGCATATGCAGACCTAGTAAATTCTGCATTTTCCAGTCCTGGTATAGTCCTATATAATGCAATTTGTACATCTTCTGGAAGTGATGAACTTAATCCTTGAATATACATTTCGTCTGTATCTAAACCTACTGGTTCTACAAAAGCTTGATGTCTTGGTTTATCACTAAATCTTACTACTTTGTCTTCTATTGAAGGACAATATCTAGGTCCTGTTCCTTCGATTTTGCCAGCATATAAAGGTGACCTATGTAAATTTTCTTTAATTATTCTATGTGTTTCTTCATTAGTATAAGTCAAATAACAATCTACCTGATTTAACTCTTGTATTTCGTCTTCGAAAGAAAATGGAACTACCTTTTCATCCCCTTTTTGTAATTCCATTTTATTAAAGTCTATACTTCTTTTATTAATTCTAGCTGGTGTTCCAGTTTTAAATCTTACTAAATTTACTCCTATATTTCTCAAAGATTCTGATAATTTATTTGCCGCTGCAACTCCATCTGGACCACTTTCTTCTGAGTATTCTCCCATAAATATTTTACCTTTTAAATATGTTCCTGTTGCAACAATAACTGCTTTTACTCCATATATTGCCCCTACTGATGTCTCTATCCCCACTACCCTATTATTTTCCACTTTAATATCCACAATTTCTCCCTGTTTTAGATATAGGTTTTCTTGCTTTTCTAAAGTATGTTTCATCTCCATATGATATTTCTTTCTATCAGCTTGTGCTCTTAAAGAATGAACTGCTGGTCCTTTTGAAGTATTTAACATTTTAATTTGAATCATAGTTTTATCTATGTTTTTTCCCATTTCTCCCCCAAGTGCATCTATCTCTCTTACTAGATGCCCTTTAGAGCTTCCTCCTATATGTGGATTGCATGGCATATTAGCAACAGCTTCTAAACTTATTGAAAACACTAATGTTTTCATCCCTAATCTTGCAGCTGCAAGCCCAGCTTCGCATCCTGCATGTCCTGCCCCTATAACGGCTATATCATAATCTCCTGCATAGTAACTCATTTTTTATTCCTTTCCTTATGAAACAGAAAATCGTGTTTTTTCACCCGGTTTTTCAACATTAACTAATAGGTTTAATTATTAATTTATAGATTAATTTTGAAAGTATACATTTGAAAGCATTTTTTTCATCTCAAGAATTATTAACATATATGTTATACTTAACAAAATTTTGCCCAATATTACGTTTACTGTTCATTTGTTCGTATTCTGTTCTTATATTTTCCTATTTCATATCTATTAAATTTATTTATATATTAATTTTAGATTTTCGCTTTTATTTTCGTTTTATACGCTTTTTATATTATCAATATAGAATTAGTCGTTTTAAAACCAAAAACGCCTTATTTTCGATTTTAGTACGTCATGTATATATTTATTTTCCCAAACAGAATTTAGAAAAAATCTCATTAATTATATCTTCTGTTACAACTTCTCCTGTTATATTTCCTAAGTCTTCTAGAATGTCTTTTATAAATATTGCAATTATATCTATTGGTATACTATTATTAACAGCTTCTTTAGCTTTTTCTGCATTTTTTATTGCCTTAGAAATTAAGTTTTTATGTCTTATATTTGTAACTATAACCCCATTATCCAAATTAATCTCATTTAAACTAAACATATTTGAAATACTATTATATAATTTTTCTAATCCAATTCCTTCTAATGCCGAAATTTTAATAATGTTATTCTTCACTCCATCAAATTCTTTTAAATTTTCATCTATTACACTATTTAAATCGCACTTATTTAATAAGATTATAGCCTTTTTCTCTTTTATAATATCTAAAATTTGATTATCTTCTTCGGTTAATTGTTTTGAACTATCAAAAATAGCTATTATTAAATCTGCATCTTTTGCTATCTCTTTAGATTTAACTATTCCTATTTTTTCAACTTCATCTTTTGCATCTCTAATTCCTGCAGTATCTATTAGTTTTAAAGGAACACCTTCTATATTAACAAATTCTTCTATTGTATCTCTTGTAGTTCCCTCATACTCTGTAACAATTGCTCTATCTTCCTTTAATATAGCATTTAATAACGAAGATTTTCCTGCATTTGGCTTTCCTATTATTGCTGTTTTAATTCCTTCCTTTAGCAATTTTCCATTATCAAAGCTCTTCTCTAAATTTCTCAGTTTATTGTGAACACTATCCAGCATACTCAAAATTTCATTATTATTTACTTCTTCCACATCATATTCTGGATAATCAATACTTACATCAACATTTACCATAACATCTAAAATTTCTTGTTTTATATCTTTAATTTTTTTAGACAAAAATCCCTCTAATTGGTTAATACCTGCTTTTGCTTCTTTTTCAGATTTACTATTTATTATATCTATTACAGATTCAGCTTGAAGTAAATCTATTCTTCCATTTAAAAATGCTCTTTTAGTAAATTCTCCTGGTTCAGCAATATCAGCACCATTCTTTAAACATAATTCCAATATATTTTTTAATATAACATTTCCTCCATGAGTATTTATTTCACACATATTCTCTGTAGTATAACTCTTTGGAGACTTAAAATACGATACTAAAACTTCATCAATCACTTGTTCTTTATCAACTATATGTCCATATTTAATTGTATATCCTTTTATATTCTCTATTTTTTCAATTTTTTTAGGTTTAAATATTTTTTCCAAAACCTCAAAACATTTTTCTCCGCTCATTCTAATTATACCAATTCCGCCAATTCCGAGGAGCCGTAGATATTGAAGCTATTACACTCATTTTTTTATCTCCTTTTTCTGTATTATTTTTTAATATTTTATCACATTATGTAAATTTTTAAAAGTACTTATTTAAAATTATTTTACAATGCAAAAAGATTATTAGCAAAATTAACTTTTACAAATTTGAAAAACTTACAACTAATTTGTATAATAAGTTCTGCCAGCAACGAATTGTATTTTAATATATATTACTAATTCGACTGACTAGTAACAAAAAAAAGACCAAAGATAGACAATACTTTTTAAGTAAAATCTGACCTTTGACCTCCGATTTTATATTAAATTACTTTCTTTTTAATTCAATTACTACTTTTCTTCTAGGTTCTTCTCCAATACTTCTAGTCTCGACTTTGTCACTATTTTGTAATTTTGTATGAATTATTTTTCTTTCATATGCTTGCATAGGCTCTAGAGTTACAGGCTTTTTAGTTTTTATAACTGTATTTGCTAACTTCTCAGCTAAATCTTCTAATGCTTTCTCTCTTTTTGCCTTATATCCTTCTATGTCTAATATAACTCTCACTCTATTTTCTAAGCCTTTAGTTGCAATAGAAGATAAAATATTTTGAAATGCATATAAAGTTTCTCCTCTATATCCTATTAAAAATCCTAAGCTTTTGTCATTTATATTAATATTTAGACAATTATTATCTATTGAAACATTATATTGTGCTTTAGATTCAACTTTTTCAAAAAAATCTTTTAAAAATTTTTCAACGTTATCTTTAGATTTTTGTTGATCCTCTTTTGATAATGCTATTTCTTTTTTCTCTCTTTTCTCATTATCTTGCTGATTTTTATTTTCTTTTAAAGTTAATTGAACTTTTACTACTCTTGGAGCTAGAATACTAAAAAAGCTTCTTTTTTCTTCATTTTCTAAGACTTTTATATCAACCATATTTTTTGAAACATTTAATTCTTTTAATCCCTTTTCAATTGCTTCATTTGTAGTTTTGCCTTCTGAAATAATACTTCTTCCCATTTTTAATTTCATCCCTTTCACTTTGCTATAATAAATCTTCCGGAAAACATATAACATATATAGTTTTTAATCTTTTATTATTCTATCTAAAACTAATCTTTCTACAATCATTAGTATATTATTTACTAGCCAATATAAAGCAAGCCCTAGTGGTGCTACAAGAGATATCGAAACAGACATAATTGGCATCATCCACGCCATAATTTTATTAGATTGCGCCATAGCATCTTCCATTTCATTTTTCTCTTTTTCTTCTTTACCTTCAGTTATATCAATAATATCATTTTCCTTCTTATTATTTCTTTTCTGCATATTCGTTGTAAGTTTCATAGAAATAAATGTAGAAATTATATAAAGAATTGGTATTATATAAACTGTCCAATCTTTTAAGTTTTCTTGTGGTATTTTTCCTAAGTCTAATCCTAAGAATTGCATATTCAAATTAATTTTATCCAAATTCTCATCTTCTGGGAATCTTTCTTTTAAGTAGTCTAATTCTCTAATAATATCAATTTCATAATACCCCTGACTTACTCCTATTTCATCATTCTTCATTTGTTGTATATATGTATCTATTTGAGTTGTATCTATCTTTTTCATATATGTTAAAGGACATCTAACCATATAGAATATTGATATTAATAAAATAAGTTGTACTATTGCACTTAAACAACCACTAAATGGACTCATATTTTCTTTTTTATATAAATCCATCATTTCTCTATTTAATTTTTCTGGATCATTTTTATATTTAAACTGCAAAATCTTAATTTCTTCTTGTATTTTTGAACTTTTCTTCATTGTTCTTTGTTGTTTTATTGATAATGGCAACATTAATAATTTAATAACAACTGTAAATAAAATAATTGCCAAACCATAATTATCAACAAAATTATTTATAATATTTAGTATATAACCAAAAATGTTTGCAAAAAATTGAAACATTTACATTCCTCCTACTCATTTTAGCGGATCATATCCTCCTTTTGAGAAAGGATTACATCTTAAAATCCTATGTATACCTAAAATCAAGCCTTTTAAGGCTCCATATTTTTCAATTGCTTGTCTTGTATATTCAGAACATGTTGGATAAAACTTACACCTTATGTTCTTACTACTTAACCATAAAGAAATATATTTTTGATAAAAATTTATTAAACTTAACATTATCTTCTTCATATTTACATTTCCTTATTTTTCATAATGTGTGCTTTATCAAAAATTTTATTCATATCATTCTGAATATTTGAAAAAGTTGCATTTTCTATATCAACATTTTTTTTCCATAAAAAAACTATACTTTTTCCTAACAAAATATTTGACTCTGAATTTAAATAACATTCGCGCAAAAGCCTTTTAATTCTATTTCTCCTTACGGCTTTACCAATTTTAGTGTTTATTGCTAGTCCTATACAATTATAATTCCTATTATTATTTTTTATAACTGCCTCAATAAAATTACCTGAATAATACTTACCTTTTGATAAAACATTTCTAAATTCATAGTTCTTTTTTAGCATCTTTGTTTTTTTCATTATTTTTCTTCCTTTCTAACTGTCAGAATTAAATGAAAAAATCATTTTAAAGCTTCTTAGTATGTTAAAAGGCAAGAATAATAATTTATATACTTGCCCCTTTTTAATATAAATTTCTTTATAATTCTAGGATTAAATAATACTAAGCACTTAATTTTTTTCTACCTTTAGCTCTTCTTGCTTTTAAAACGTTTCTGCCTGCTCTAGTTTTCATTCTTTTCATAAATCCATGTTCTTTCTTTTCTTGTCTTGTTTTTGGTTGAAATGTTCTTTTCATTTATCCGCACCTCCTACTAGCTTTGTTTTATTAAATTCCATTGCTGGAAATTTCTTGCAAATTAATCAGTATATCGATTATACAGTAAAAAAATACAGTTTGTCAATAGTTTTTTTAAAATTTGAACAGTTTGCAAATAACTTATTATGATTAATCTGACCAACAACAAAAGGAATTTAAATATATATTAATAAGTTAAATTAAACATTATCAAAGAATATTTTTTGTAACATATTTGTAATAATTATAATTTATCCACAGCATGTTAAAAATTTTTCCACAGTTACAAATTTTTTTTCCACAATACTATTGACTTATTATATTTTTTTTTGTTATTATATGAATTACAAAAAAAGACAAGTTTTTTATTGACAAATAAGGAAAAATAATGTTCGTAAAATTTGTACTTTTTTTACTAAAATATTACATACTTATCAACAGTTGTGGATAACTTTGTGGATAAGTTTTGTTGGAAAGGGTGAATAAAATGCCAATTGATAAAGACGAGCTTTTAGACAAATTAAAGCTATTACTAAAAGATGAACTTTCAACAATATCTTATGAAACTTGGATTTTACCTTTAGATATAAACAGTATTAACGACAATCATATTGTTTTTACTGTTACTTCTGATTTTCAAAGAGATTTTATTGAAAATAAATTTAATACTCTAATTTTTAACACTTTAAGATATATCACAAACAAAGAATGGACATTTTCTATTATAGATGTATCTAAAGAAAAAAAATCAGAAGGAACAGTTATATCAGATAAAACACATAATGTTTCAGATGCAGAGTTAGAAACAAATCATCAAACTTTAAATCCAAAATATACATTCGAGACTTTTGTTGTTGGTAACAATAACAGATTTGCACATGCTGCAGCATTAGCAGTAGGAAATGAACCTGGAAAATCGTACAATCCTTTATTTTTATATGGAGGAGTTGGTTTAGGAAAAACTCACTTAATGCATGCTATTGGAAATAGAATATTAGAAAACAACTCAAAGTCTAATGTTTTATATGTCACTTCAGAAAAATTTACAAATCAATTTATAAATTCAATAAAAGATAATAAAACAGAAATATTTAAAAACAAATATAGAAATATAGATGCTTTATTAATAGACGACATTCAATTTATAGCTGGAAAAGATAGAGTTCAAGAAGAATTTTTCCATACATTTAACACATTAAGAGAAGAAGGAAAGCAAATAATAATTTCAAGTGATAAACCACCAAGAGATATAGAATTTTTAGAAGACAGATTAAAATCACGATTTGAATGGGGACTTTTAGCAGATATTTCTTGTCCAGATTATGAAACAAGATTAGCAATATTAAGAAAAAAAGCTCAAGATGAAAATATAATAATAGAAGATGCTATATTATCAGATATTGCAACAAAAATAGATTCAAACATTAGAGAATTAGAAGGTGTCTTTAATAAAATTGTTGCTAGAGCTTCTTTAACACATAGTCCTATAACAATAGAACTAGCAGAAAATATTATAAATGAATTCAAATATGAAAGTGAAAAAGTAATATCAAGTGAGTTTATAAAAGAAACTGTCGCAAAGTATTTTAGTATTGACAAAGAAGAATTAGCAGGAAGTAAACGTTCAAATGATATTGCTTTTCCAAGACAAATCGCAATGTATTTATGCAGAGAAGTAGCTAATATGTCATTTCCACAAATAGGAAATGACTTTGGAAATAGAGACCATTCAACAGTAATGCATGGTTACAACAAAATATCAAAAGAGATAAAAGAAAAGAATAGTACTAAACTAATTGTGGAAAGTGTGAAAAACATAATTACTAGTGACAAAAAATAGAGAATAGCAATATAAAGAGTAGTATTTTAAAATTTATGTTTGTAAAAAAAATTGTTTGTTAAAAAAATTCGAAGTTCTTCCTACGGAAGAAAGAGATTCGATATCCACAGTCTACTGTGAATATCCTGTGTAAAAACTGTGTAAAACAAGATTATACACAATTGTAATTTTTATATGTGGAAAAAATACAAAATTATCCACCTACTTATTCACAATAATTTTTCTAGGGATTTCAACTTTCAACATAGTTTTCCACAGTTTCCACAGTACCTAATACTAATACTACTAAATATATTTATTATTTTATTATATATAAGGGAGGAAAAAAAATGAAAATAGTTTGTTACAAAGATAAAATACTAAAAGCTATAAATTCCGTAGTAAAAGGTGTAGCTTCAAAAACAACAATGCCAATATTAGAAGGAATATTAATTCAAACAAATGATAATGAAATAAAATTAACAACATATGATCTAGAAATAGGAATAGAATACATTATGGAATGTGAAGTAAAAGAACAAGGAAGTATAGTTGTAAATGCTATAATGTTTAGTGAAATTATTAGAAAATTACCAGATACAGAAATTTATATTTCTGTAAATGAAAAGAATTTACTAGAAATAGAATGTGAAGGTTCATTATATAAACTAGCAACAATGAATCCAGAAGAATTTCCAGAACTTCCACAAATAGAAGTTCAAAATTCAATAGAAATAGAACAAAATACACTAAAAAATATGATTAGAAAAACAATATTTGCTGTAAGTACAGAAGAAAATAGACCAATATTCACTGGATGTTTATTTGAAATACAAAAAAATAAATTACATATAGTGGCTGTTGATGGATTTAGATTAGCTTTAAGAAGTGTATTTCTAACCAACCAAACAAATGATTTTAGTGCAGTAATACCTGGAAAAACATTAAATGAAGTAAACAAGATATTAGCAGATTCATATGATACAATAAAAATTGGAGTTTCTAAAAACCAAGCATTATTCGAAATGGATAATTGTAAAATAGTTACAAGAGTATTAGATGGAGAATTTCTAAATTATAAAAATGTAATTCCAGAAAATTGGGAAACACGAGTAAAAGCCAATAAGAGTAATTTACAAAATTGTTTTGAAAGAATTAGTTTAATATCTGCATCATCAGTAGAAAAAGAAAAAAAATATCCTGTAAAAGTTAATGTTGATATAGGGAAAGTTATAATCTCTTGCACAAATCAAACAGGAGATGCAAAGGAAGAACTATTTGTATCAACAGAAGGTAAAAATTTAGAAGCAGGATTTAATCCAAAATATTTCTTAGATTGTTTAAAGTCAATTGATGATGAAGAAATTTTTGTAGAATTTGGAACTAGCATATCACCATGTTTAATTAAATCAATAGAAAATAAAGACTATGTATATATGATATTACCAATAAGATTAAAGGAAGATTAATAAAGAAGCAAGAATTTCTAAATAATATTTTTAGAAATTCTTGTATTTTATTTAATAATTATCCACAATTTATTAATGATTTGTGGACAATTATTAAAATATAAAAATAGAAAAAAATAGAATAAATTAGATTAAATTAGATAAAAAAAGAAAATAAAATATCTTGAATTGTTAGTTAGTAAAACAATATTAGTAAAAATATATAAAAAAGAAAAAAATAGAATAAATTAGAAAAAAATAGAATAAATTAGAAAATATGAAAAATTGAAAAAATAATTGATAAAAAAAATAATGAAAATAAGAAACGACGAATTAAAATCAAAAATAAGCCATTTTTATTTTTTGTTAATATAATTTAATTATTAAAAAATTAAATAAAAAAGATTAAAAATAGAATAAATTAGTAAAAAATAGAAAAAAATAGATTAAAATAGATTAAATTAGTTAATAAAATGTGGAAATTATTAAAATCTGGAGAGAAAAATGTGGATAAAAAGAATAAAAATAAAGAATTTTAGAAATTATAAAGAGCAAGAAATTAAATTAGAAAAAAATATTAATATTTTTTATGGAGAAAATGCTCAAGGAAAGACAAATATAATAGAAGCTATTTTTTTATGCGGATTAGGAAAATCTTTTAGAGCCAAAAAAGATTTTGAAATGATAAAATTAAATGAAGAAAACGCAGTGGTGGAGATAGAATTTGAAAAAACCGATAGAAATGGAAAAATAAAAATACAATTAGAAAATAAAAAAAAAATATATTTAAATGAAATAAAAATAAAAAAATTAAGTGAATTATTGGGAAATTTGAATATAGTAATATTTACGCCAGATGATATAAATATTTTAAAAGGTGAACCACAAAATAGAAGAAGATTTTTGGATATAATGATAAGCCAATTAAGACCAAACTATATTCATATTTTAAATTTATATTTAAAAACCATGGAACAAAGAAATAAATATTTAAAACAAATTAGAGAAGAACAAAAACAAGAAGAGCTATTAGAAATTTGGGATGAAAAATTAGCAGATTATGCAATTAAAATATATGAATATAGAAAAGAATTTATAAATAAAATAATTAAAAAAATAGAAAAAATTCATAATGCAATAACAAATAAAAAAGAGAAAATAGAATTAAAATATATTACAGAATGTGATGATAAAGAAAAATATTTAAAATTATTAAAAGAAAGAAGAAAGCTAGATATTATAAAAGGTTTTACAACAAAAGGTATACATAGAGATGATTTTATGATATATATAAATGATAAGGAAATAAATATATATGGTTCACAAGGACAAAATAGAACAGCGATGTTGACTTTAAAATTAGCAGAACTTCAAGTTATATATGATGATGTTGGAGAATATCCAATTTTGTTATTAGACGATTTTATGTCCGAACTAGATAAAACAAGAAGAAAAAATTTCTTAGAAAATATTAGGGATACTCAAGTGATAATAACAGGAACTGAAAAATTAGATATTGAAAATTTAAATTATTTGGAATATAATGTGTCTAACGGACAAGTTATAAAATAAAAATAGGAGGAAGACAAATGGAAAAATATGAACACAAATATGGCGCTGAACAAATTCAAGTATTAGAAGGATTAGACGCTGTAAGAAAAAGACCAGGTATGTATATAGGAAGTACATCTGTAAGAGGATTACATCATTTAGTATATGAAATTGTAGATAATGGAGTAGATGAAGCTCTAGCAGGATATTGTACAGAAATAAATGTTGAAATAGAGCCAGGAAATGTTATATCAGTTCAAGATAATGGTAGAGGAATACCAGTAGAAATACATCCAAAAACAGGAATATCAACAGCAGAAACAGTTTATACTGTTTTACATGCAGGTGGAAAATTTGGTGGAGATAGTGGATATAAAGTTTCAGGTGGACTTCATGGAGTTGGAGCATCAGTAGTTAATGCATTATCTGAATGGACAGAAGTTACTATTGAAAGAGATGGTGGCTTGTATCAAATGAAATTTGAAAAAGGAAAAACAGTTAAAAAATTAGAAAAAATAGGGGAATCAAAAAATACAGGAACAAGAGTAAGGTTTTTGGCAGATGATACAATATTTGAAACAAAAAATTATGAATACGAAGTATTAGAGAAGAGATTAAGAGAAATCGCTTTTTTAACAAAAGGTTTAAAAATAACATTAGAAGATAAAAGAGATGAAGAAAATATTAAAAAAGCTGAATTCTGTTATGAAGGTGGATTGAATTCATTTGTAGAATTTTTAAATAAAAATAAGGAGAAAATATATCCAACACCAATATACATAGAAAAAACTGGAGAAATTCCAGTAGAAGTAGCAATACAATATACAACAGCATACAACGAAAATATTTATACATTTGTAAATAACATAAATACAGTAGAAGGTGGAACTCATTTAGAAGGATTTAAAAGAGCATTAACAAAAGTATTTAATGATTATGCAAGAAATCATAACATTTTAAAAGAAAAAGATACAAATTTACAAGGGGAAGATATAAGAGAAGGAATAACTGCAGTAGTATCTGTAAAAGTAAAAGAACCACAATTTGAGGGACAAACAAAAACTAAATTGGGGAATAGTGAAGTAACAGGTGTAGTACAAAGTATGGTAAACGATGCATTATCAACATTTTTAGAGGAAAATCCAAATGTCGCAAAAGCAATATTAGAAAAATGTATAAGTGCATCAAGAGCAAGAGAAGCAGCAAGAAAGGCTAGGGAATTAGTAAGAAAGAAAAATTCAATTGAAGCCGCAACATTACCAGGAAAATTAGCAGATTGTAGTAGTAAAAATCCAGAAGAATGTGAAGTATATATAGTAGAGGGAGACTCAGCAGGAGGAAGTGCAAAACAAGGAAGAGATAGAAAATTTCAAGCAATATTACCACTTTGGGGAAAAATGTTAAATGTAGAAAAAGCAAGAGCTGACAAAATATATGGAAATGACAAATTAAACCCTGTAATATTAGCTGTTGGAGCTGGGATAGGACCAGACTTTGACATTACAAAAATAAGATATGGAAAAGTAATAATAATGGCAGATGCGGACGTAGATGGAGCACATATTAGAACATTATTATTAACATTCTTCTTTAGATATATGAGACCATTGCTAGAAAATGGAAATGTATATCTAGCACAACCGCCACTATATAAATTATCAAAAAAAGGAATGGAAGATGTTTATTGTTATACAGATGAAGATTTAGATAAAGCATATAAAGAATTAGAAGAAAAAGGAATTACTAGAGATCAATTAGGATTACAAAGATATAAAGGTCTAGGGGAGATGAACCCAGAACAGTTATGGGAAACTACTATGAATCCAGAAACAAGAATTCTTGTAAAAGTAACCATGGATGATGCAATACAAGCAGATGAGACATTTGCATTGTTAATGGGAGATGAAGTTGAACCAAGAAGAGACTTCATACAACAAAATGCAAAATATGTTAAAAATTTAGATATTTAACCCAGATTAGAGGACGTCCCTGAAAATTTCTCTAAATAGGGACTTGGGGACACTCCTAATAAATTTTGATGATACTTTTTAATTATTAAAAAGATTTATATATTAATATTGAAATCCAAGACCTATAGGTAGGCCACATATATGTTTTGGATAAGAATATTAATATATAAATCTTTAATATTATATAAAAAGATGTATTTAAAATTTATTAGGAGTGTCCCCAAGTCCCTATTTAGAGAAATTTTCAGGAACGTCTCCTAATCCAGACAAATTTAATGGCAGGTTATTAAAAACAACCTGCCATTAATCTATAAAGCCAATAACAATCTTAGCTAAAACTAATATATCTAATATTAAAACCTAATATATATTACTACATAAATAAGCTCGATACCACATATATTAATCACTCACTCGACTATTAATCCACCACAAGTAACTATATTCATCCTAAAGTAGGACTAATAACAACCACTTAAAAACTAGATAAAAGAATAATCTTAGCTCAAATATATTACATATATTTTGACCATATATAAAGATAAAATATAGCCTACACACACATAATATACTCTTATCGCCGACATATAATGATATAATTTCTACACCAATATACATCTTTGTTCGAATAATATTAAACTAAAAACAAATCTAATATTACTCTTTGCTCAACTATCATCAACCTTATATGATTATTATGTTCCAAAAATAAAAAAATATACAAAAATAAAAAAATTTTTTTGAACAAATTTAAAAGTCGAAAAATGTCAAAAAGTTTTTATTGACAAAGTACAAAAAAGTATATAAAATATGAAAACAATGGAGGTGAAAAAAATAAGAAATAAAATAGTACAAGATTGGATTCCAATACAAGAAATATTTGAAAATGGAATAATAAAAATAAATAAAAACAAATATATAAAAATATTAAAAGTAAATCCAATTAATTATAATCTAAAATCAGATTTAGAAAAACATTCAATTTTAAGTTCATATAAAATTTTATTAAAGACTTGTAATTTTGATATACAAATTTTAATTCAAAGTAATAAGCAAGATTTAAATCAGCATATTTTAAATATTAGAAAAAACGTTCAAAAAGAAAATAATTTTTATCTAAAAGAAATATCAGAAAATTATATTAAATTTATTCAAAAATTAAATTATTCAACAAATTTATCCTCAAAAGATTTTTATATAATAATAGCTAGTGAAAAAATAGAAAATATTAATTCTCTTGAGATAGTAGGACAAGATTTAAAAGATAAATATTTTAAAATAAAAGAATGTTTATCTAGGTGTGGAAATAAAACAAAAGAAATAGATAATAAAGAAGAAGTTATTAAAATTTTTTATTCTTTATTAAATACTAGAAAATTTTTAAACAATTAAAATCAAAAATAAAAGGATTTTAGATTTTACTAATAGTATTTAATAATAAAAATATAAAATTAATTAAAATGGAAAATAAAAATAAATTAGAAAAAAAGCGAAAAAAATAGTAAAAAATAGAAAAGAAGAGTTAATAAAATGTGGAAAAATAATTAAGAATAGAATAAAAATGTGGAAAAGGAGAGATAAAAATAATAAAAAATAATAAAAAACAAAAAATAAATAATTTTTTTTCAGGAATTTTTTCAAAAAAAGATTTAATTTCACCAGCATATATTAATATGCAAAATCCAAAATATTTAGAAATAGATAGTTTATATTATTCGTCATTAATAGTTGTAAATTATTATAGAGAACAAACAGATTTATTATTAAAGAATTTAATTGAAACAAATATAAATATGAATATTTCCATTTTTTATGAAAAACAAGATAGCTATAAAACAATAAAAGATTTAACTTATCATATAGGGAATATAGGAGTAGAAGTGAAGGAAGCAAATCAGAATAGACAAGATATGGATATAGCATCTTTCACATATAATGATGCAAAATATATAAGAAAAGAAATGCAAGTAAATAATGAAGAATTATATTTTTTATATATTTATATAAATATATATTCAAAAGATATTAAAGAATTAGAATATAATTTAAATAAATTAGAAGGAATTTTGCAAAGTAAAGGAATGCAAACAAGAAGAGCAACATTTAGACAAGAATAAAGTTTTATAGCTACATTACCTATAATGGAGAATTATGAAATATTAAAAGAAGCAGCAAGAAGAAATATTTTAACAGCTGGACTTATATCTACATATCCATTTGTATCTTCAAGTATTTTTGATGAAGAGGGAATATTTATTGGTACTAATATTTATAATAATTCTTTAGTATTTATAGATAGATATAATA
>CANPFO010000005.1 GCA_947573555.1 uncultured Clostridium sp.
AAAGGAATATAATATAGCTTTTTCCCGTGAACATTCCTCAACTTCTTATATAACAGCTTCTATTTTTCATTCCAATCAAGCATTACCAGATATATTTATATAATAAAAGGTTGGCAAATATGGATTAGAAAATAGGAATATAGGATTAACACATTTGAAAGGAGCGTCACCCTTTTCCAGTTACAAGACAAAATAAAATTTGGACTATAAATTGTAACTACTAGTAAGCAAAAAATAATATAATTTAAAAAATAACTATACAAAATTAAAGAAGAAATGATATAATAACATCAAATAAAAAATAGGGATAAGCGAAAGGAATGAAAGTAACAATGGGAAATATAGTATTACTAGATGACCTAACAATAAATAAAATAGCAGCTGGAGAAGTTATAGAAAGACCAGCATCAGTAATAAAAGAAATGGTAGAAAACTCAATAGATGCAGGAGCAAACAACATAACAGTAGAGATAAAAAATGGAGGAATATCACTAATAAAAGTAACAGACAACGGAAAAGGAATAGCTGCAGATGACTTAGAAATAGCATTTGAAAGACATGCAACAAGCAAAATTAGAAAAGCAGAAGATTTAAATCTAGTAACCTCAATGGGGTTTAGAGGGGAAGCATTAGCAAGTATAGCAGCAATAGCAAATGTAGAAATGGTATCAAAAACTGAAAGACAAGAAACTGGATACAAAATAGTAGTAGAAGCAGGAAATATATTAGAAAAAAAAGAAGTAGGATGCCAAACAGGAACATCAATAACAGTAAGAAACTTATTCTTTAATACACCAGTAAGATATAAATTTTTAAAAAAAGATTATACAGAATCAGGATATGTAGAAGATGTAATAACAAGAATTGCATTGGTAAATCCAGATATAGCAATAAAATTAATAAATACGGGAAAAACAGTAATACAAACAAATGGAAATGGAGATATAAAAAGTGTAATTTACAGTATCTATGGAAAAGATGTAGCAACAGGAATTCTACCAGTAGAATATACATATGAAGATATGAGAATTACAGGAGTTATAGGAAAACCAGAAATAGCTAGGTCAAATAGAGCAAACCAATTATTTTTCGTAAATAAAAGATATGTAAAAGATAAGACATTAACAGCAGCAACAGAACAAGCATTTAAAGGACTAATACCATTAGGAAAATTTGGATTTGTTATATTAAATATAGATATGAATCCATCAAAAGTAGATGTAAATGTGCATCCAGCAAAATTAGAAGTAAGATTTCAAGATGAGAGCTCTATATTCCAGTCAATATATCATTCAATAAAAGATACATTATTAAAAAATGAGCTAGTTGCAAATACAGATAATCAAGTAGAAAAAGAAGAATCTAAAGGACTATTTGACTATAGAAAAAATGAAACTAAAAAAATAGAACAATATAATAATGAAGAAAGTAAAATAAAAACAAATATGATAAATGTTGGACAAGGTGGACCAATAAATACTGCAGATGTTTTAGAGCAACTAAGAAAGATGCAGCAGGACTTAGAAAAACAAGTTGAAGAAGATCCAAAAATAAAACTAAATAACACATATACAGAAATGAAAAGTAAGCAACAAGAACAAGAAAAAGAAATAGAAAATAAAAAAGAAGAAGAAAATAAAGACGAAATACAAAAAGAAAAAATAGAAGAACAACAAAATGAAACAGCAAAAATAGAAGATGATAACACACAAGAAAATGTAAAAGAAGAAACAATAGAAGCTAAACAGAACGATATAAAAGAAGAAAAGCAAGAGGGTGTACAAGAAGAAATACAACAGCAAGAAAGTGTACAAGAAGAGCAACAAATAGAAAAGGTGAATAGAAATGAGGCAGAACAAAAATTAGAAGAAGTAAAAGAACAAATAAAAACAATTGAAAATATGCAATATAAAGAAAAAGTAGACTTTAATGAGATGTATACAAAATTATTTGGAACAACACCAACAGCAAACACAGAAAAAGATGAAACATTAAATGAAAATACAATAGACTTAAAAAAAGATAATATTTCTGTATTTGAAGAAATAGATGAATATAAGAAACAAGAATACAAATTTATAGGAATAGTATTTAACACATACATAATAATAGAAATAGACAAAGAAATGTATATAATAGACCAACATGCAGCACATGAAAGAATAATGTATGAAAAAGTTAAGAAAAACTATTATAATGATACATCAAAAGATTCACAAATGTTATTATTGCCAGATATAATAACACTTTCACATAAAGAGATGCAAATAGCAAAAGAAAATCTTCAAATGTTTGAAAAAGCAGGGTTCAGCTTAGAGGAGTTTGGAGAAAATACTATAAAACTAACAGGAGTGCCAACAGTATGTATAGATATAGATAATAAAGAACTATTTCTAGAAACATTAGACCAAATAGATACTGTTGCAAGAACAGCAAAACAAGAAAAAGAAGAAAAATTTATAGCAACAGTTGCATGTAAAGCAGCAGTAAAAGCAAATATGGTATTATCCAAAGAAGAAGTAGAAAGCTTAATGGATAAGTTATTAGAATTACCAAATCCATTTACGTGTCCACATGGAAGACCAACAGCAATAAAAATGAGCAAATACGAGATAGAAAGAAAATTTGCAAGAAAATAAGGAGAAAATATGCAAGCAATTTTAATTGTAATAACAATAATAATAGCAATAATGTTTTTAAACCTAATAGCATTAATCTGGAGCAAATTAGGAAATATAGACAATAAAACTAAAACAATATCAATAATTATAGGAATTGTAATGGTATATATAATAACATTTATAATATTTAATATATCCAAAATTGGAATTATATATGAAGATCCAAAAGTAATGAAAAATATTAGAAGCGTATTTGTAATGCTATTTACAATAATAAATAGCTATGCATTATTACCATATTTCTTTAAGAAAATAAATCAAATAAATAATGATGAAATACAGAAAAATGAATTTCAAAGAAGTTTAATAATATTATTGATAATAATTGTTACATTATTTATATTTGAAAGTATATATTTTGGTAATACTCAACAAAGGATTTTAGCAATGAAATAAGTATAGAAAAGGAAGTAATATGAAAGAAAAAGTTATAGTAATATGTGGACCTACTGCATCAGGAAAGACAGCACTTTCAATCGAAG
Organism: uncultured Clostridium sp.; assembly: GCA_947573555.1. GTDB lineage: Bacteria > Bacillota > Clostridia > TANB77 > CAG-508 > CAG-269. The sequence goes on from CANPFO010000005.1 coordinate 3,164, forward strand.
TTGCAAAAAAGATAAATGGAGAGATAGTATCAGCAGATTCAATGCAAATATATAAAGACATGAATATAGGAACAGCAAAACCAACTGTAGATGAAATGCAAGGAATAAAACATTATCTACTAGATTTTGTTTCACCAAATGTCAGATATAGTGTTGCACAATACAAACTAGATGCAAAGGAAGCAATAAAAGAAATAATATCAAAGGGAAAGACGCCAATAATAGTTGGGGGAACAGGCCTATATGTAGATAGTTTAATATATGAAATAGAATATAATGATATTAAATTAGATGAAGAATATAGAAGAGAATTAGAAAAAATTGCAGAAAATGATGGGTTAGAAGTACTATATGACAAGGCTATGAAGATAGATAGTCAAGCAATGCAAAAAATAAGTCCAAATGATAAAAAAAGAATAATGAGAGTATTAGAAATATATAAAGCAACAGGAAAAACTAAAACAGAACAAGAAATTGAATCAAGAAAAAAACCAATTGAATATGATTATAAAGTATTTGCAATAAATTGGGAAAGAGAAAGATTATATCAAAGAATAAATAAAAGAGTAGATATAATGATAGAAAAAGGTCTAATACAAGAAGTTAAAAATATTATTAACCAATATAATGAATTCCCTACAGCAATGCAAGGATTAGGATATAAAGAAGTTGTTGATTATATAAATGGAATATATACTGAAGAAGAAATGATAGAAAAAATAAAAATGGAAACAAGAAGATATGCTAAAAGACAATTAACATGGTTTAGAAAAAATAAACAAACAATATGGATAGACGGAACAAATGATGTACAGAGTAATATAAATATTATTTTGGAGGAAATAAATTGAATAAAGTTACAGAAAGAAAAAATAAATTAAATAGAAAAAGGTTAATTATATATTTTGCTTTTTCGCTATTATTAATATACTTAATATATGCAGTATATTTGCTTGCAAAAGAACCTATAAACAAAGTAACTGTTGAACAGCGGAACATTATATTTAGAAGAAACTAAAATAGGATATGTAATAAGAGAAGAACAAGTTGTAAAAGGAAACAATTACAAAAATGGAATGGAACAAATAAAAAATGAAGGAGAAAAAACAGCAAAAAATGATTCTATATATAGATATTACAGCAAAAACGAAGAAAAACTGAAAACACAAATTTCTGAACTAGACGAAAAAATACAAGAAGCATTAAAAGGACAAAAACTAAAATATCCTATAGATATAAAACTACTGGAAAATCAATTAGATGAAAGAATACAACTATTAAGTAAAGAGACAGATATATCAGCAATAACAGAATATCATAAAAAGATAAGTAGTATAGTAACTAAAAAATCAAAAATGATAGGTGAATTAAGTACAGCAGGTACATATTTAAAGCAATTATATGATGAGAGAACAAAATTAGAAGAACAGCTAAATTCAGGAGCAGAATATATATCGGCTCCAGTAAGTGGAATAGTATCATATAAAGTAGATGGATTAGAAGAAATTTTAGTTCCAGATAACTTTTCTTCATTAAGTAAACACATGTTAGAAAATTTAAAGCTTAAAACAGGTCAACTAATTGCAACTAATAATGAATGTGGAAAAATAATAAATAGTGACAAATGCTATATAGCAACAATAACAGATTCAGAAGCATCTAAAAATGCAAAGTTAGGAGATAAAGTACAAATAAGGCTATCAAATAATAAGATTATTGATTCAAAAATAGAATATATATCACAAGAAAATGAAGATGAAAAATTAATTATTTTTATGATAAATAGAGAGATAAAGGAATTGGCAAATTATAGGAAAATTTCATTTGATTTAATCTGGTGGAATGATAAAGGATTAAAAGTACCTAATCAAGCAATAATAGAACAAGATGGTTTAAATTATGTAGTTAAAAATAGAGCAGGTTACTTAAGTAAAGTTTTAATAAAAATAAAAAAGACGAATGGTAAATATTCTATAGTTTCAAATTATAGTATAGACGAATTTAGAGAATTAGGAATACCAAGTAGTCAAATGAAAAGTATATCATTATATGATGAATTAATGCTAAATCCAAATTTAAACGAGATTGAATAATATCTTTATGCAATATTACAATAATATTACAGTAATATTAAAAAAATATTACTTTTAATAAAAGTATTGACAATAAATGAAAAAAAGTAGATACTAATATCAAATAATATGTGAAAAAAGTTTTTAGGAGGTTTTTTTATGTCAGGAGCATTAATGGACAAAGTATGGGGATTATTTGGAATGGATACAGCTGAATCAGAAGAATATGAAGATGAAGATATATATGAAAATGAATATGATGATGAAGAGGAAGAAGAAATAGAAGATAGAAAAATATTTGGTTCTAAAAGAAACAATTCTAAAGTTATAAACATGGCACAAGGACAAGCAATAAAAATGGTTATATCACAACCAACAACATTTGAACAATCAGATGAAATTTGCAGTTTCTTAAAAGAAAAAAAATCTGTAATAGTAAATTTAGAATATGTTAACAAAGAAGTTGCTAGAAGAATTGTAGATTTTATTAGCGGTGGAGTATATGCATTAGATGGATATATACAAAAAGTATCAAATTCAATATTCTTGGTAGCACCATCAAATTATGAAATAACAAATGAAATGGCAAGAGAAGAAATGAAAAGTAAATTATCTGTTTCATGGTTAAGAAATAATAACAATATAAACAACTAGTATTTTTATACTATTTAGGAGGGGAAAAAATGATAACACCTTTAGATATAGAAAATAAACGATTTGCAAAACAAATGATGAACGGATATAGTGTAGAAGAAGTTGATGAGTTTTTAGATGAATTAACAGAAGATTATACTAAAAATTACAAAGATGTTAATGAATTAAAAGTAAAAGTTGATGAATTAAATAATAGTTTAGCTCAATATAGAACAATAGAATCAACATTGCAAAATACATTAGTAATGGCACAAACAACAGCAGAAGAAGTTAAAAATGTTGCAAAACAAAAAGCAGACCAAATAGTGGAAGATGCAAAATCAAACGCTCAAAAAAAAGTTGATGAATTAAATAGCGAAATACTTATAAAACAAAAAGAATTAGAAGATATAAAAAAACAATTTGATATATATAAAGCAAAAATGGAATCATTGTTAATTTCACAATTAGAATTACTAAAAGATGTTAATAAAGATGACACAAATTACTAAAGAAAACTACCTTACAAAAGGTAGTTTTTATTAGTTAGTAGTCATTTTTATTAGACTAATTACTAGAAATTTTTTATATAAAAAGTAAAATAAAATAGAAAAATATTACAATTTAGGAATAATGTTACAGAACTGTTAAATGTATATTACAATTTTATTAATACTATTGACTTTGATAAAAAAAAGAATAAAATTATATCGTAGGAGAAAAGTAAAATGAGGATAATAAGTGGGATAGCGAGAGGAACAAAATTATTTACACTAGAAGGAGAAACTACTAGACCAACGTTAGATAGGGTAAAAGAATCACTATTTAATATAATACAAAATGAAATATTAAACTCAAAGTTTTTAGATTTATTTGCAGGTAGTGGAGCAATAGGATTAGAGGCTGCGAGTAGAGGCGCACAAAAAGTTATATTATGTGATAAATCTAAAGATGCGATATGTATAATAAATAAAAACATTGAAAAAACACATTTAGAAGAAAAAATAGAATTATATAATTTAGACTTTGAACAAATATTAAAACAAAAAATTAAAGAAAAAATTGATATAATATACATAGATCCACCATACAATTCAAATTTTGCAATAAAAGCAGTAGAATTAATAATACAAGAAAAAATAATTGATGAAAACTCAATAATAATTATAGAGACTGACAATGCTACTAAGATTAAAAATGAATTAGAAAAACTAGCTACTACAACTATAGATGAAAGAAAATATGGAAGAGCAACATTAATCTTTTTAAAAATTAGAAAGGGGTAAACCATGGAAATATTTGAACTACTAGAATCTTTAGAAGACATAATTGAAAAGGGAAAAAATGTACCATTTACAAATAAAGGAGTAATTGATAAAGATGATATACTAGACTTAATAAAAGAGATTAGATTAAAATTACCAGATGAGTTAAAACAAGCTAAATGGGTAAAAGAAGAAAGACAACGTATATTAGTTGAAGCACAAAAAGAAGCAGATGGAATTGTAAAGGAAGCAGAGAATAGAATTATTTCTATGATAGATGAACATGAAATTACAAGAAAAGCATATGAGCAAAAGAAAGAAATAATAGAAAGTGCTAATGAAAGGTCTAGAGAAATTTCAAATGGAACTAAAGAATATGCAGATGAGTTATTATTACAAACAGAAGACGTGCTAACAAAAACATTAGAGAATCTAGGAAAAAATATTTCAGAAGCATTAAATTTAATGGAACTATCAATAGAAGATACAATAAAAACAGTGCAAAATAGTAGAAAAGAATTAAAATAAAAAATTAGGAGGGATTACAGGGGTCAAGCTTAAAATCCCTCCTAAAAAAATGTAAAATATAGTTTAGATAAAATACAAGTTAAATGGAGGTAGCAATGGCAAAAAGAAAAAATACAAAGAAAAAGGTATCAAAAAAGAAATCATCAAATATAGATCTAACTGTAGTAGGAATGATAGTATTAAGTATATTATTAGCAGTATTAATATATGGAAAATCAGGAGTAGTAGGAGCAAAATTAAGCGAAATTTTAGGTGGAATGATGGGAATAATAAAATATGTTCTACCAATTGGAATATTTGCAGTTGGAATAAAAATTGCTTGTGAAGATAATGAATATATAACATCAAAATTAATACAATATACAATATTATTGATAAGCTTTTCAGTATTAGTAAGTGTGTATCAAATAGACATAGGAGATTTAACAATAAACAATAAAGAAATGTCAGACATAGTTAAAGAGGCATATGCTTTAGGAACTCAAGAAAATGGAGGTGGAGCTCTTGGAGCAATTATAGCAACACCAGTAGTTAATTTACTTGGAAAAGTTGGAGCTGCTATATTATGCATAGGGGCTGTTGCTATGTTTGCAGTATTTACATTTGGAATTAGTATGTCAGATATAATAAATAATTTTGTACAAAAAACAGAAAAAAATAGAGAAGAAAGACTAGAAAGAAAACATCAATTAAGAGAAGAACAACAAAAAGCAAGACAAGCAGAAATAGAAGAAAGAAGAAGAAAAAAGGAAATGATGAGAGAATCATTAAAGCAAGATGATTTTATAGACGAACAAGTAGGTGAGCAAATTAAAATTAACTTTGGTGGAAGAATTATGGAAGAAAATGATTCCAAAGGAAGAAAAAAATATGACCACCAAAATGATGATTTAGAGCCATTAACTAAAGAAACAAAAAAAGCACAACTAGAGAAAGTGCAACCAGATGTAATAGAAAATAATTTATTTAAACAAGAAGAAGAGAAAAAAGAAGATAAAACAAAAGAAGTTTTACAATTAGAACATGCAATGGTTGTAGAAGACGAAAATTATGAATATCCACCTATAGAAATATTGAGTAAACCAGATAAAAAGACATTAAAGGGTGGAGCAAAAGCATTAACAGAAACTGCAACAAAATTGCAAAAAACATTATATAGTTTTGGAGTATCTGCAAAAGTAGAAAATGTTTCAGTTGGACCAGCCATTACAAGATATGAACTTAAACCAGCAGAAGGAGTAAGAGTAAGTAAAATTGCTAATTTAGCAGACGATATAGCGTTAAATTTAGCAGCAGAAACAATAAGAATCGAGGCTCCAATACCAGGAAAACAAGCTGTCGGAATAGAAGTACCAAATAAAGAAAAAGAAGCAGTACATTTAAGAGAAGTATTAGAAAGTGAAGCATTTCAAGATAATAAATCAAAGTTAACAGTAGCATTAGGAAAAGACGTTGCTGGAAATGTACAATTAGCAGACATTGCTAAAATGCCACACGTTTTAATTGCAGGTTCAACAGGTTCTGGAAAGAGTGTATGTATAAATACTATAATAACCAGCATAATTTATAATAGTAAGCCAAGTGAAGTAAAAATGGTTATGGTAGATCCAAAAGTAGTTGAATTATCTGTATATAACGGAATACCACACTTGTTAATACCAGTAGTTACAGATCCAAAAAAAGCAGCAGGAGCTTTAGCGTGGGCTGTACAAGAAATGGATAATAGATATAATTTATTTGCAACTAAAGGAGTAAGAGACTTAAAAGGATATAATAAAGCAATAGAGAAAGAAGAAGGAATTGGACAATTACCACAAATAGTAATAATAGTAGATGAGTTAGCAGACTTAATGATGGTAGCTGCAAAAGATGTTGAAGAAGCAATATGTAGATTAGCACAAAAAGCTAGAGCTGCTGGAATGCACTTAGTAATTGCAACACAAAGACCATCAGTAGATGTAATTACAGGACTAATTAAAGCAAATGTACCATCAAGAATAGCATTTGCAGTATCATCACAAGTAGACTCAAGAACTATATTAGATTCTGTAGGAGCTGAAAAATTATTAGGTAAGGGAGATATGTTGTTCTTCCCATCTGGAGCACCAAAACCAGTCAGAGTTCAGGGGGCATTTGTGTCAGATGATGAAGTAGAAAAAATAGTTGACTTTGTAAAACAAAATGGAACAGCAACATATAGTGAAGATATATTAGAAAGAATTGAAAATAATAATAAAACTGAAAAAGAACTAATGCAAGAACAAGCAGAAGATGACGAAACAGATCCATTTTTAATGGAAGCAATTGATGCGGTTGTTGAACAAGGACAAGCATCAACATCTTTTATACAAAGAAGATTTAAAGTAGGATATGCAAGAGCAGGAAGAATTATAGACCAAATGGAAGAAAGAGGAATAATCTCAGGATACCAAGGAAGTAAACCAAGAGAAGTTCTAATCACGAAAGAAAGACTAGAAGAATTAAAAATGGGGACAGATATAAAAGAAAATGAACAATATGTGGATTAGTAATACTGAAAAATAATGAAATGGAGGGGAAAATGATACAAAAGAAAAATATTTTAGATAAAATTGTTAAGAAAAATTATAACAATATATTAGAAGAAATATTAGAAGAAAAAAGTTTTGACGAAAACGTAAAAAGTACCCTTTTAAGCATTTTATATAAAATAGAAGTAGCATATAAAGATATAGAAACTGTAAAAAAGAATATAGAAACAAAAGAAGAATATATAACAAAAATATTAAAAAATATAAAAGAACAATGTAATTCGATAAAAATATTAAATATGAGTGAACATGAAGATATAATACCTAAAAACAAAACCTATATTATTGATAAAAATACAAAATCTATAATTTCATATCCAATAGAAAGAAAGCTATTATACGCAATATTCAAAATAAGTAAAAAAGAATGTATAATAAAAGGAAAATACACATTCTTAAATGAAACATTATCTGAACTTATAAATGTTGGAAATTGTATAAATATGGTAGAACCACTAAGAGATTTTAATGGTTATTCATGGTCTACAATACCACAAGAAATAGAAAGCATAGACCACAATTTAATATATCAAAACTTAAGAATACTTGTAGGAGATAAATTACTAAATAAGTGGGTGAACAATAATGAATTCATAATAGATTATTTTGAGACTTTTAAAGAAGAATTACAAAAAAAATATGATAAAGAAAATGTGGAAAAAATAATAGAAAAATTATCAAAAATTTCTATATTATTGACTTATAAATATAATATAGACAAAATAGACAAAATAATATTAGAAAAAGAAATTGTAAAATCTGAATTACAAGAAATACAAGATAGAAAAGCATTTGTAGAAAAGAAAACCAAAAGAAAGCTAGAAATTTCTAATAAAATAAAAGAAATTGATACTATTATAAACAGCAGAAAACTATTAGAAAAAGAATATAACTCAAGGAATGAGCAACTTCCACTAGAAAAGAAAATATTTAGCATGAGAATATTATCAAAAATATTAGATAATGAGAAAGAGCAATATTTAAAAGAAATTGAAGAATTAAACAAAATACTAAATCCACAGAAATTTGTAACATATAAGAAGGAACTAGAAGAAAAATATTATTACCTAGAAATATTAGATGAAGAAGATAAGAACACAAAGCTAGATATATTAAAAAAAGAATTTCAAATGTTATTTTTAGAACTACTTAAAATGCAAATAAGCAAGATAGAAACAAAACAGGAAATAGAAAAAGTTATATATGACTTTAGATATTATTTGTTAATACCATATGATTATAAAAGTAATATAGAAAAGGTAGAAGAATTACAAGAAGAAATAGAAGAAGTATCAAAAATTATAGTCAATAAGGCAATAAAACTTAAAGCAATTGAAAAAGTTTCACAACAAGACGAAACTAATTATAATATATTAAAGAATATATTTCATATTAGAATAATAAAAATGGAAGATGCATATTTAAAAATCATAAATGAAAACGATAAATATTTTCTTCAAATATTTGATGAAAACATATTTGAAGAAAAAATTGAAATACAGAAACCAAAAGATTTATTAATTAAATTAAACAAAAAAGTATCAATTGTCCCTTGAAGGGCAAGACACAATGATGTTAGCCTAATTTAGGAAAAGGAGGAATTTATGAAAATTACATTTTTAGGAGCAACCAAGACAGTTACAGGTTCTAATTTTTTAGTAGAAGCTGCAGGAAAAAAATTTTTAGTTGACTGTGGATTATGGCAAGGAAAAAAAGAACTAGAAGAAGAAAATTTTGAAGAATTTGAATTTAACCCTACTGAAATAGACTTTATGCTATTAACACATGCACATATAGATCATTCTGGAAGAATACCAAAATTATATAAAGAAGGATTTAAAAATACAATATATGCACACAAAGCGACATGTGATTTATGTGCATTAATGTTACCAGATAGTGGACATATTCAAGAAATGGAAAATGAGTGGAAAAATAGAAAAAGATTAAGAAAAGGACTATCAGCAAGAGAACCACTATATACTGCAGAACAAGCAGTTAGATGTTTAGAAATATTTAAGCCAGTAAAATATGATGAAATAATAGAAATAACACCAGAAATCCACGTAAGATTTAATGATGCAGGACATATGCTAGGCTCAAGTATAATAGAATTATGGGTAAATGAAAATGGAGAACAAACTAAAACAGTATTTACAGGAGACTTAGGAAATAATGATATACCATTGCTAAGCGAACCTACAATGATAGAGGATGCAGACTATTTAATTATGGAATCAACATATGGTAGTAGAACACATGAAAAAAACGAAGAAAAAGCAGAAATGTTCCTTCACATTGTCTCAGAGACAATAGAGAGAGGTGGAACAGTAGTAATTCCATCATTTGCAGTAGGAAGAACACAAGAAATACTATATGAATTAAATAAAATAAAAGAAACAAGAGATGATGAAAAATTCTTAAAAGAGTATGAAACATTAATGAAGTCTGCTGTATATGTAGATAGTCCATTAGCAATATCAGCAACAGAAGTCTTTAAAGAAAATATGGACTTATTTGATGAAGAAACACAACAAGAAATGGAAAAAGGAGATAATCCACTTGAATTTCCTGGGCTAAAATTTACAGTAACAGCAGAAGAATCAAAAGCATTAAATGAAAGTACAGAACCAGCAATAATAATATCAGCAAGTGGAATGTGTGAAGTAGGAAGAATAAAACATCATTTAAAACATAATTTATGGAATCCAAATTCAACTATCTTATTTGTTGGATATCAAGCACCTGGAACATTGGGATATAGTATTGTAAATGGAACAAAAAAAGTAAAAATATTTGGAGAAGAAATAGCAGTAAATGCAAAAATAGAATATCTAGAGGGATATTCAGGCCATGCAGACCAAAAAGGACTAATGAACTTTATTTATTCATTTATAAAAAAACCAAAGCAAATATTCTTAGTTCACGGAGAAGAAGAATCACAAGAAATATTAAAGGATAAAATATTAAGTGAAACTGATTTAAAAGTAAGCATCGCAGAGTTTGGAGAAACTTATGAATTAAATAAGGAATATGCAAAATTATTAACAAAGATAGACAAAGAGCTACCAGTAAATAATAGAAGAGAAGTGCTAAAGAGATTAGAAAAATTGAAATATGAAATAGTAGATATGGAAACATCTGTAAGAGAAGATATGGAAAATAAAGATTTGAAAGATGAAGATATTTTTAGAATCAGTGAGAAAATAAAAGACTTAGAGAAACAAATATTAAATGTAATAGAAGGATAGAAGCATAGAAAAAAAGGGAAAGATGGACTAAGGGACACTCTTTTTGCAACTTAAATTGAGCAATGGAATGATGATATTGATTTTTATTAATAGCCTGAACGTTCCCAAAGACCCACTTTAGGCTTCAAACCCGACAACAGGCTTTTATAGAAGGGACTTAAGGGGTTGAAAATGACCCTGCTATTGAAGGTATTAATAAAAATCAATATCATCATTCCATTGCTCAATTTAAGTTGCAAAAGGAGTGTCCCTTAGTCCCTCTTTCGCACATAGAAAGGAAACAAAATGGAAAATAAATATTTAAATGAAGCAATAATAGGAAATAAAAAAATGACAGCAACATATACAGCTAAAGGAGAATTACAAAGAATCTATTTCCCAAATAAAGACAATAGGCAATATATAAACTTTTTTCATACAGGAGTTAAAATAAATGACTCTGATTTAATATATTTACATAATGACATAAATAATATATATAAACAATACTATGATACAGACACAAATATATTAAATACTGAAATAACAAATACATACTTTAACTTAAAAATAGTTCAAACAGATTATATATTAATTAAAGAAAATATACTATCAAAAAAATATATATTTATAAATGAAGGAACAATAGACCTAGATATTGAATTTTATATACATTCTGAGCTTTTATCTGATAAAAATAATTTTGTAGGATGTAAAATAGTTGATGGTGGAATGATGCAATATGCACATGATTTTGCATTTTCAACTATAGCAAAAGGAAAAGAAATAATAAAACATCAAATAAATGGTAGTAAAAACAATATAAAAAGAACAGAAATATATGACAAAGATTATATTGGAATGTCAAATGACTCATCAATAGCATATAAAATAGGAAAAATAACACCAGGAGAAAAGCAGGAATTACAAATATGTATTTTTGCAGATGAAAATAGAAATGTATCAGATATAGAAGACGAAATTGAAAGAGTCAAAAGAATAGATTATAGTAAAGAATACATAAAAACCAAAACATATTGGAGAAAATATGTAAAAGAGCATAATGGGTTAAAAATAAAAGAACCACAAAATAGTTATGAAGAAAGAATATTTGAAATATACAAAAGAAGTATTCTATTATTCCCATTATTAACAAATCCAGATACAGGAGCAATTATAGCATCGCCCGAAATAGATGAAGACTTCACAAAATGTGGAAGATACGCATATTGTTGGCCAAGAGATGCAGTATTTATAACAAAAGCAATGGACATTTTAAAAATGGAAAAAGAAACAGAAAAATTTTACAAGATTTTCTGTAAAAAAGTGCAAAGCAAGAATGGAATGTTTGAACAAAGATTTTTTACAGATGGAAAATTAGCACCATGTTGGGGATATCAAATTGACGAAACAGCAAGTGTTGTATATGGTGTATATGAACACTATAAATATACTAAATCTGAAAAATTTTTAAAAGACAATTTACAAATGTGTGAAAAAGCAATTGACTTTCTAAAAAGATATGTAAAAGACATCTTTGAAGAAACTAATAAATATCATGTTAGTTATGATTTGTGGGAAATGTGTGAGGGAAAACACTTATATTCATTAGCAAGTATATACTCAGCATTTGAATGTATATTAAGAATATATGATGCTTTGGGTGATGATATTTCGGAATTTGAAAATAATAGATTAAAAGAAGAAAAAATACAAAAATCTAGAAAAGAAATAGAAAAACTACAAACTGAAGTAAAAAAATATATAAACAATAATTTATATGATGAAGAAAAAAAATCATATGTAAGAAATACAGAAGACAAAAAGATGGACATAAGCATATTAGGAGCTATAACACCATTTAATGTATTTAAACCTAAAGAAAAGAAAATACAAAATACAATAGAAAGAATAAACTTATCATTAAGAACATATACAGGTGGATATCAAAGATTTGAAAATGATAATTATATGAATGGAAATCCATGGCCTATTGCTAATTTATGGATGACTTTATATTATTTAGAAAGTGGAGAAAAGAAAAAGGCTAAAGAATGTTTTGACTTTGTTATAAAAACAGCAGGTAAACATTATTTTCTAGGAGAACAAGTGGATAATGAAACTTTAAAACCTAACTGGGTTATTGGATTAGGCTGGGCCCATGCAATGTTTATTATCGTTCTTGAGACAATTGGGACAGGTTAAGTTTGTCTCAAAAAATATGTAGATAAAAGTCGAAAATTATTATAAATATATTGTTACTGGTCAGTCTTAAAATTTGTATGATAGCAAAAAAATGCTGATATATTAATATTTTTTGATAAAAACATAGCTAGGGTCTACCATTGGGTCTTTATCTTCAAAATATTAATATATCAGCATTTTAAGTATTTTTACTATCTAAGGCTGACCAGTAACAATATATTTAAATGAAATAAAGAAAATTATAATAATACTTGAAAAGTAATGTTTTTTAATATAGAATAGAATTGCCTAAAAAAAAGTGGGTAATAATATAAAGTAGCAAGAGGTATAAATTAAATTACTTAAATGAATACAAAATGCTAAAGCATTTTGCATAAGTTATCTGTAATCGGCAGAGCCTCAACAGCTAGCTTAAATCAAAAGGAGGAAAAATTATGTCAGTAAAAGTAGCCATTAATGGTTTTGGACGTATAGGACGTCTAGCATTTAGACAAATGTTTGGAGCAGAGGGATATGAAATTGTTGCAATAAACGATTTAACAGGTCCTGCAATGTTAGCTCAATTATTGAAATATGATTCAGCACAAGGAAAATATGAAAAAGCTGATACAGTAGTAGCAGGAGAAGATTCAATAACAGTAGATGGAAAAACAATTAAAATATATGCAGAAAAAGAAGCATCAAACTTACCATGGAAAGCTCTTGATGTAGATGTAGTATTAGAATGTACAGGATTTTACACAGCAAAAGATAAAGCACAAGCACATATAGATGCTGGAGCTAAAAAAGTTGTAATTTCAGCACCAGCTGGAAAAGATATACCAACAGTAGTGTTTGGTGTAAATGAAAATATATTAACACCAGAAGATACAATTATATCAGCAGCATCATGTACAACAAACTGCTTAGCTCCAATGGTAAAAGCATTAAATGATTATGCACCAATTGAATCAGGAATAATGACAACAGTTCATGCGTATACAGGAGACCAAATGCTTTTAGATGGACCACATAGAAAAGGTGATTTTAGAAGAGCTAGAGCAGCAGCTATAAATATAGTACCAAACTCAACTGGAGCTGCAAAAGCAATTGGATTAGTTATTCCAGAATTAAACGGTAAATTAATAGGTTCTGCACAAAGAGTTCCTGTTGCAACAGGTTCAACAACAATATTAGTTGCTGTTGTAAAAGGCAATGATATAACAGAAGAATCTATAAATGCGGCAATGAAAGCAAAAAGCAATCAATCATTTGGATATACAGAGGAATTTTTAGTTTCTTCAGATATAATAGGAATGAGATATGGTTCATTATTTGATAGTACACAAACAATGGTAACAAAAATAGAAGATGGATTATATCAAGTTCAAGTAGTTTCTTGGTATGATAATGAAAATTCTTATACAAGCCAAATGGTAAGAACTATAAAATATTTTGCAGAATTAAAAAAATAATTAAGAATTATAGAAAAAGAATACTTGAAAAGTATTCTTTTTTAGTATAAAATTGTATCATAATCATAAATTAGGTAAATATTATAAAAAGTACCAATTTATAAAACCAGGAGGAATGAAATATGAATAAAAAAACTGTGAAGGATATTGATTTAAAAGGAAAAAAAGTATTTGTAAGATGTGATTTCAATGTACCAATGGATGACAATCAAAATATAACAGACAACACAAGAATAGTAGCAGCACTACCAACAATAAAATACTTATTAGAACAAAATTGTAAAGTAATATTAGCATCACACTTAGGAAGACCAAAAGGAGAAGTAAAACCAGAATACTCATTAAAGCCAGTAGCAAAAGAATTATCAAAATTATTAAATAGAGAAATAATAATGTCAAATGATGTAATTGGAGATGATTCAACAACAAAATCATCAAATTTAAAAGAAGGAGAAATATTACTTCTTGAAAATGTAAGATTTCATAGAGAAGAAACAGACAATGAGCCAGAATTTGCAAAAAAATTAGCATCTATGGCAGAAATATTTGTAAATGATGCATTTGGAGCAGCACATAGAGCACATGCATCAACAGCGGGAATAGCAGACTATATACCAGCTGTATCAGGATTTTTGATAGAGAAAGAATTAACAGTATTAGGCAATGCTATAAACAATCCTGAAAGACCATTTGTAGCAATCCTTGGAGGAGCAAAAGTATCAGATAAAATTGGTGTAATAGACAGTTTACTAGACAAAGTAGATACATTAATTATTGGTGGAGGAATGGCATATACATTTTTTAAAGCACAAGGATACAACGTTGGAAACTCTCTATGTGAAGTAGACAAAGTAAACTTAGCATTAGATGCTATGGAAAAAGCAAAACAAAAAGGTGTAAAATTAGTATTACCTATAGATACAAAAGTAGGAAAAGAGTTCAAACCAGATACAGAAAGCAAAACAGTAGCATGGACAGAGATCCCAGATGAATGGGAAGGATTTGATATTGGAGAAAAAACAATAGAAATGTTTAAACAAGAATTAAAAAATGCAAAAACTGTAATTTGGAATGGACCATTAGGATTATTTGAATTTGATCAATTTGCAATAGGAACAAATGCAATAGCAAAAACACTATCTGAGTTAGATGCAACAACAATAATAGGAGGAGGAGATTCAGGAGCAGCAGTAGAAAAAGCAGGATTAGCAGATAAAATGACACATATTTCAACAGGTGGTGGAGCATCTCTAGAATTCTTAGAAGGAAAAAAATTACCAGGAATAGAATGTCTTCAAGATAAATAATGTGACAAAGGGGGCGTCCCTTTTTGGCACACATATAAGGAGAAATTAATGGAATTATTAGATATATTAGATGAAGATGGAAATGTAATAGGAATAGAAGATAGAAAGATTGTACATGAAAAAGGATTATGGCACATACATGTTGGAGTATGGATTATGAATGAAGAAGGAAAACTACTATTTCAAAAAAGAACATCAACTAAAAAAAGAAATCCTAATAAATGGACACGAACAGGAGGACACGTAGATAGTGGAGAATCTCCACTTATTGGAATTCAAAGAGAAGTTGAAGAGGAAATAGGAGGAAGAATTCCTACAGAAAAATTCGAATTACTTAATATAGAAAAACTAGAAGCAGACGAATATAATCATCATTTTACATATAATTATTTTATATGTGTAAAATATAAAATAGAAGAATATACGATGCAAAAGGAAGAAGTTAGTGATTTAAAATATATTTCAATTGAAGAAATGGAAGAAATAAAAAGAAACAATGATGAAAATTATACTTTTGTAAAATGGGATACTATAGATGAGAAAATAAATATGTTGAAGCAGAAAAGAGAGGAAATTTGGCAAAAATAGACAAAAAAGGAGACAGGAAAAAACAATATATCAAAGGAGGAAAAGGATGAGAAAAAAAGTAATTGCAGGAAACTGGAAAATGAATATGCTTCCAAATGAAGCAATAGATTTTATAGATAAATTTGCACCACAAGTAAAGGAAACAAAAAATGAAGTAATATTATGTGTACCTTATACAGATTTATTTTATGCTTTGCTAACAGCACAAGGTACAAATATTAAAATAGGTGCACAAAATATGCATTTTGAAGAAAGTGGAGCATATACAGGAGAAGTATCAGCAAAAATGCTAAAAGCAATTGGTGTTGAATATGTTATAATAGGTCACTCTGAGAGAAGACAATACTTTAATGAAACTGATGAAACAGTAAATAAGAAGATAAAAACAGCTTTTCAAAATGAGTTAAAACCAATTGTATGTGTAGGGGAGACTTTAGAACAAAGAGAAGAAAATAAAACAAAAGAAGTTATTACAAAACAAACAGAATTAGCTTTAGATGGTTTGACAGAAGAACAAGTTAAAAATACAATAATAGCATATGAACCAATTTGGGCAATAGGAACAGGAAAGACAGCAACATCTGAACAAGCAAATGATGCAATAAAATCAATTCGTGACAAAATTTGTCAAATCTATGGACAAAATGTGGCTGACGGAGTTATAATACAATATGGCGGTAGCGTAAAGTCATCAAATGCAAAAGAATTATTTGAGATGTCAGATATTGATGGAGGATTAGTTGGAGGAGCAAGCTTAAAGCCAGATGAATTTGCAAAAATAGTTAATTATACAGATTAGTTAAGTATATTTTGATATCTATATAAAAGAAAGGAATCATAAAGATGAATGATAAAGTAACAATGCTAATGATATTAGATGGTTTTGGCGACAATAAAAATAAAGATGGAAATGCAATAAAATTAGCCAATACACCTAATATAGATAGACTAATGAAAAAATATCCTAACACAGATATATATACAAGTGGACTACATGTGGGATTACCAGAAGGACAAATGGGAAACTCTGAAGTAGGGCATACTAATATAGGAGCTGGGAGAATAGTATATCAAGAATTAACAAGAATAACTAAATCAATAGAAGATGGAGATTTCTTTAGCAATCAAGAACTTATAGCTGCAATAGAAAATTGTAAGAAAAACAATTCAAAATTGCATATTTTAGGATTAGTATCAGATGGAGGAGTTCACAGTCATATAAGACATTTATATGCTTTATTAGAGATGGCTAAAAGAAGAGACTTTGAAGATGTATATGTACATTGCTTTTTAGACGGAAGAGATACACCACCAGCATCAGCTGAAAGTTATATATCACAATTACAAGAGAAAATGAAAGAAAAACAAGTTGGTAAAATAGCAACACTTTCAGGAAGATTTTATGCAATGGATAGAGACAAAAGATGGGAAAGAGTTGAAAAATGTTATAATGCATTAGTAAACGGAGATGGAATAAAAGCAGGAGATTGCATAAAAGCAATTGAAGATTCATATCAAAAAGAAGTATTTGACGAATTTGTTGAGCCAACAGTAATAGTAAATAGTAATGATGATCCTGTTGCAAAAATAGAAGAAAATGATTCTGTAATATTCTTCAATTTCAGACCAGATAGAGCTAGAGAAATAACAAGAGCATTAGTAGACCAAGAATTTAATGGATTTGAAACTAAGAAAATGAATTTGTATTATGTATGTTTTACAAATTATGATGAAACTATGCCAAATGTACAAATAGCATTCAAAAAAGAAGCATTAAAAAATACATTTGGAGAAGTAGTAAGTAATAACAAAAAAACACAATTAAGAATTGCAGAAACAGAAAAATATGCACATGTAACATTCTTCTTTAATGGCGGAGAAGAAAAACAATATGAAGGAGAAGACAGAATATTAGTACCATCACCTAAAGTAGAAACTTATGATATGAAACCAGAAATGAGTGCATATGAAGTAACAGACAAAGTATGTGAAGCTTTAAAAAATGATAAATATGATGTAGTTATATTAAACTATGCAAATACAGATATGGTAGGACATACAGGAAGTTTAGAAGCAGCAATAAAAGCTGTTGAAACAGTAGACGAATGTGTTGGAAGAGTTATAAAAATTATAGAAGAGAAAAAAGGAAACTTAATAATAACAGCAGATCATGGAAATGCAGAACAAATGATAGATTATAAAACAGGGGAGCCACATACAGCACATACAACAAATCCAGTTCCAATAGTATTACTAACAGAAAATAAAGATATTAAATTAAAAGAAAATGGAAAATTAGCAGATTTAGCACCAACAATGCTTGATTTAATGGGTATAGAAAAACCAAAAGAAATGACAGGAGAAAGTTTATTGGTCAAAGAATAGGGGTAAATTTGAAAAATAATCTTAAGAAAGAATGAGACTAAATATGTTAAAACACACAAAGAAAATAAAAGAGATGTATGAAGATATACAAAAACGTATATTTTATATGATACCTGAAAAATGGGATAAAATGTATTTATATTGTCAAGTATCAGAATCAGAAAATGGACAGAAAACAGGGGAATTATTCTTTTACTATATTCCAAAAGGAATATTGAAAAAGAACCCTGTTAATGTATATGAAATACCACAGAAATTTAACTTAGACGAAAAAGAATATCTAAAATTGGTAAAAATTTTATATAAAAAAATAGTACAACTAAGGGAAGAGTTTAAAAAAATAGAACTAACATCAACCTGGACAAATTTAACTATAAAAATAGAAGGTATAAAATTTAAAGTTGAATATGACTATGAAGACTTAAGCAAATCAAGATTTTCTAGTTATGAGAGACATATAATATGGAGATATAATGTACTTGGAATAAAGTTAGAGCAGTTGAATCGAAAAGAAAGGGACATATTAGAAACATATTTAATAGGAGAGAAAGTAATTAGACGAAGAGAAAGGTATGAAGAAAGTATATACATAAAAAATATAAAAAACATTGTTGATTATGATACTGGAAATTATTTATATGAGCAAAATATAGAATATATAGCGACAGGAGACGAGAAAGTCAGAAATCAGATAATAATGTCTACTGAGCAAATGGAAGAATTAAAAAAATAAAATTTATAGTAGTTATTAATTTTTAGAAGAAATTCTAATATAATATAAAATAAAAAACGAAGTGAAGGGAGCAAAAAAAGATGATTTATTCAAAAGAATTAGAAGGAATGTGTACAGTAGCAAAAGGAGTAGACCATGGACCAGCACCAATACCAGAGGAAGGAAAATGGGTTAAGGCAAAAGAAATAAAAGATATATCAGGTCTAACACACGGTATAGGATGGTGTGCACCACAACAAGGAGCATGCAAACTAACATTAAATGTAAAAGAAGGAATAATTCAAGAAGCATTAGTAGAGACAATAGGATGTTCAGGAATGACACACTCAGCTGCAATGGCAGGAGAAATATTAGTAGGAAAAACAATATTAGAAGCATTAAATACAGACTTAGTATGTGATGCTATAAATACTGCTATGAGAGAACTATTCTTACAAATAGTATATGGAAGAACACAATCAGCATTTTCAGAAGGAGGACTTCCAGTAGGAGCAGGATTAGAAGACCTAGGAAAAGGACACACAAGCCAAGTTGGAACAATTTATTCAAGCAAATTAAAAGGACCTAGATATTTAAACTTAACAGAAGGATACATAGTAGAATTAGGATTAGACAAAGATGACCAAATTATTGGTTATAAATATGTTCATTTAGGAAAAATGATGGATAACATCAAAAAAGGAATTGATCCTAAAGAAGCAATAGAAAAAGCTTCTGGAACATATGGAAGATTTAACGAAGCAGTTAAAAAAATAGATCCAAGAGAAGAATAATGTCCAAAAGGGACGGTTCTGTTTGGACATTAAATATAAGGAGGAATAAAAATGGCAGTAACATTTGAAAGTTATGAAAGAAGAATAGAACAAATAAAACCAGTAATGGAAAAATACGGAATAAAAGATTTTGAAGATGCATTAGAAATATGCAAAGAAAAAGGATTTAATCCATACGAAATAGTAAAAGGAATACAACCAATCTGTTTCGAAAATGCAGCTTGGGCATATACTTTAGGTGCAGCAATAGCAATAAAAAAAGATTGTACTAAAGCTGCAGACGCAGCAAAAGCAATAGGAGAAGGATTACAAGCTTTCTGTATTCCAGGTTCAGTTGCAGATGATAGAAAAGTTGGATTGGGACACGGAAATTTAGCATCAATGTTATTATCTGAAGAAACAAAATGCTTTGCATTTTTAGCAGGACATGAATCTTTTGCTGCAGCAGAAGGTGCTATTGGTATAGCTAAATCAGCTAATAAAGTTAGAAAAGAACCATTAAGAGTAATTTTAAATGGACTTGGAAAAGACGCAGCACAAGTAATTTCAAGAATCAATGGATTTACATATGTAAAAACAGATTTTGACTTCTTCACAGGAAAAGTAAATGTTGTAGAAGAAATAGCTTATTCAGATGGAGAAAGAAGTAAAGTTAGATGCTATGGAGCAAACGATGTTAGAGAAGGTGTTGCTATAATGTGGCTAGAGGATGTTGATGTTTCTATAACAGGAAATTCAACAAACCCTACAAGATTCCAACATCCAGTAGCTGGTACATACAAGAAAGAAAGAATTGAAGAAGGTAGAAAATATTTCTCAGTAGCTTCAGGTGGAGGAACAGGAAGAACATTACATCCAGATAATATGGCAGCTGGACCAGCTTCTTATGGTATGACAGATACTATGGGAAGAATGCACTCAGATGCACAATTTGCAGGAAGTTCATCAGTTCCAGCTCACGTTGAAATGATGGGATTAATTGGAATGGGTAATAATCCAATGGTTGGAGCTTCTGTTGCAGTAGCAGTAGCGGTAGAAGAGGCTATGAAGAATTAATTTTATAAAAAATTTTAAACAGTAATCTACAAACTAAAAAGAGATAGTGAATTTCAAATTGTATTTTTAATATATACAGATTGAAATTTACTATCTTTTTGTTGTAAAAAATATAGGATGATATAAAATGTTATTACAATAGTGGCACTAGTAACAACAATAATTAGTAAAATAAATGTTTTTATAAAAAACGAACAAAAATTTTATGAAATTTAAAAAAATGTATTGACAAAATAAAAAATAGAATATAAAATAAGAACAACAAAACGAACAATGTTTCGTGAAACGTAAATTTGCAAGGAGTGGTATTAAAATGAAAATAATGACAAAGAAAATAAAATTAAAAATAACAATAGAAGAAGCAGCAGAAAGACATCCAGTACCTATATTAGGAACGGATTATAAAGTAAAAATTACATATAAAAACATAAAGGTTGCTGAATTAGATGTAGAGAATAAAATTATAAAAATATCACTACCAAACAAATACAAAAAAGAAAACAATGAAAAAATATTAGATATAGCAATAGACAAAATGTATGAGCAGATAGCAAAAATAGAAGTAGAAAGAGCAATGGAAAAAACAAGATTACTATTAGGATTTGCACCAGAAGACTATGAAATTAAGAAAATAAAGAATACATTAGGAAAATGTGAAGACAAAAAAATAATAATAAATCCAGAAATAGTAAAATACAATAGAAATATCATAGATTATATAATACTACACCAATATTGTCATCTAAAATATAAAACACATTCAAAATCATTCACTAATATGATAAAAAAATATGAACCTAATTTTGCAGAATATGAAAAAATACTATAAAAATACTATATTTTTCTAAAATTTTATGATATAATTCAAAAATAGATAAAAAAGAACAAAGAGAGGGAATATAAAATGAACAAATATTATTTTACATCAGAAAGTGTAACAGAAGGTCATCCAGACAAATTAGCAGACTTTATTTCTGATAGCATATTAGATGAATATATAAAACAAGATAAAAATTCTAGAGTAGCAGTAGAAACATTTGTTACAGGAAATACAGTAGTAGTAGCAGGGCAAGTAACATCAAATGCAAAAGTAGAAATAGAAAAAATAGTAAGAAATATAATAAAAGAAGTTGGATATGACAATGAAAATACAGATATAGATTATAGAACATGTGAAATTATCGAAAAAATAACAAAACAAAGTCCAGATATAGCACTTGGGGTTGACATAGGTGGTGCAGGAGACCAAGGAATAATGTTTGGTTATGCATGTGATGAAACAGAAGAATATATGCCATACGCAATAACAATGGCACATAAATTATCAAGAAGGCTAACAGAAGTAAGAAAAAACAACGAAATAGAATTTTTAAGACCAGATGGAAAAACACAAGTAACAGTAGAATATGAAAACAATAAACCAAAAAGAATAGAAACAGTATTAATATCAATACAACATTTAGAAAATATAGAAACAGAACAAATAAAAAAAGATATTATAGAAAAAGTAATAAAAAAAGTAATTCCAGCAAATATGATGGATGAAAACACAAAAATATATGTAAATCCAACAGGAAGATTTATAATAGGAGGACCACTAGGAGATACAGGATTAACAGGAAGAAAAATAATAGTAGATACATATGGGGGATATGCAAGACATGGTGGAGGAGCTTTTTCAGGAAAAGATTCTAGTAAAGTAGATCGCAGTGGAGCATATATGTTAAGGCATATTGCAAAAAATATAGTAGCAAACGGATATGCAAAAAAATGTGAAATACAATTATCATATGCAATAGGAATGAAAGAACCACTTTCATTATATGTAGATACATTTGGAACAAGTGAAAAATCAGAAGAAGAATTGTGTAATATAATAAAAGAAAAATTTGACTTAACACCAGATGGAATTATAAATTACTTAAAATTAAGAGAGCCAATTTATAAAAATACAACAAATTATGGACATTTTGGAAAAGTAAATTTACCTTGGGAAAAAATAGTAAAAATATAAATATAAAAATGGGACTTTAAAAAATTGAGCCCATTTTATTTTTTCACAATATGAACACAAAAGTATATTATAATAAGCAAAACATAAAAATGAAAGGAGAAAAAAATGCTAAAACTAAGTAATATAACTAAAATGTATAAAAGTGGAGATGAAAAAGTAGATGCATTAAAAGGTATAAGTATAGAATTTAGAGAATCTGAATTTGTATCTATATTAGGACAAAGTGGATGTGGAAAAACAACATTACTTAATATAATAGGAGGACTTGATAGATATACACAAGGAGATTTAATAATAAATGGAAAATCGACAAAAGATTTTAAAGATAGAGATTGGGATGCATACAGAAATTATTCAGTAGGATTTGTTTTCCAAAGTTATAACTTAATAGGACATCAAACTGTATTATCAAATGTAGAACTTGCATTAACAATTTCTGGAGTTTCTAAAAAAGAAAGAAGAAATAGAGCAATAAAAGCGCTAGAAGAAGTTGGATTAAAAGAACAAATAAACAAAAAACCAAATGAATTATCTGGAGGTCAAATGCAAAGGGTTGCAATAGCAAGAGCTTTAGTAAATAATCCTGACATAATTCTAGCAGACGAACCAACAGGTGCTTTAGATACAAAAACAAGTGTGCAAGTAATGGAAATATTAAAGAAAATATCAAAAGATAAATTAATAATAATGGTTACTCATAATCCAGAACTTGCTGAGAAATATTCAAGTAGAATAATTAGAATATTAGATGGCCAAATTACGGATGACACAAATCCAATACAAGAAAATAAAAAAATAGATAGCAAAAATGACAATGGAAAGAAAAAAAGAACATCTATGAAATTTTTTACAGCATTAAGACTAAGCTTAAACAACTTGATGACTAAAAAAGGAAGAACAATTTTAACATCGTTTGCAGGAAGTATAGGAATAATAGGTATAGCATTAATTTTAGCAATATCAACAGGTGTACAGAACTATATAAATAAAGTAGAAGAAGACACATTATCTTCATATCCAATAACAATAGAAGAGTCAACGATAGATATGGCAAGTATGATGGAATCAATGCTAGGAACATCAGATAAAGATGAAAAACAAGAAGATGGAAAAGTATATTCAGCAGATATTATGAACCAAATGATTACAATGCTTTCTAATAAAAAAGAAAATAACAATTTATTAGAACTAAAAAAATATATTGAAAATGGAAACAATGGGATAGCAAATAATAGTAATAGTATAAGCTATGGATATGACCTAAAAATAAACTTATACAAGGAAAATATAGAAGATGGAATAGTTAGAGTAAATCCTAGTACAGTTATGAATGCATTTGGAATGGAAGAAATGATAGAAGCACAAAATAATTCTTCAATGGCATCTATGTTTGGGAGTTCAATGATGACAA
Organism: uncultured Clostridium sp.; assembly: GCA_947573555.1. Taxonomy (GTDB): domain Bacteria; phylum Bacillota; class Clostridia; order TANB77; family CAG-508; genus CAG-269. The sequence goes on from CANPFO010000005.1 coordinate 27,388, forward strand.
ATACAGATGTATTTATAGAAATGTTAGATAATCAACAATTACTAGAATCACAATTTGATTTAATAAAGGGAAATTGGCCCAAAGAATACAATGAGGTTGTTTTAATTTTAAAAGAAGATGGTAGAATAGATGATTATACATTATACTCATTAGGTCTAAAAAATCAACAAGAACTAAAAGATAAATGGAAAGCAGTAGAAAACGGAGAAAAAATACAAGAAACAGAAAATGTAACATCATATACATATGATGATTTATTAAATCTATCATTTAAGTTATTATTAAATTCTGATTATTATGAAAAACAAAATGGATTATGGATTAATAAACAAGACAATGAAACTTTTCTAAAAGAAAAAATACAAAAAGCAGAAAGCATAAAAATAGTTGGTATAATAAAGCAAAATGAACAAAGTGTAGCATCATCAGTAACAAGTGGAATAGGATATACCAAAAAATTAAAAGAATATGTTATAAATAAATCAAATGAAGCAGAAATTGTAAAAGAGCAAAAAGCAAATAAAGAAATAAATGTATTTTCAGGATTAAAATTTCCAACAGAAGAAGAAAGTAATAAAACAATGGCAGATTTGACAAATGAACAGAAATTAGCTATGAGTAAATTAAGTAGTGAAGAAATTGCCAAAATGATGGAAACATACACAGCAAATAAAAATGCTAGTTATGAAAAAAACCTAAAAACATTAGGTGCAATTGATATAGAAACACCTACTTCAATTAATATATATCCAAAAGATTTTGAGTCAAAGGATAAAATAGCAGTAGCAATTGAAGAATATAATCAAAAACAAAGAGAACAAGGAAAAGAAGAAAATACAATCAATTATACAGACCTTGTGGGAACTATGATGAAATCTGTAAGCCAAATAATAAACACAATAAGTTATGTATTAATTTCATTTGTAGCAATATCATTAATAGTATCATCTATAATGATTGGAATTATAACATATATTTCAGTATTAGAAAGAACAAAAGAAATTGGTATACTAAGAGCAATAGGTGCATCTAAAAAAGATATATCAAGAGTATTTAATGCAGAAACATTAATAGTGGGACTAATATCAGGACTTATAGGAATAGGAATTACAATATTATTAACAATTCCAATAAATAGTATAATATTTTTAGTAACAGGAGTTAGAGTAGTAACAGCAGTACCATTTAAGGCAGGAGTAATATTAGTTATTATTAGTATGTTATTAACAATTATAGCAGGTCTAATTCCAGCTAAAATAGCAAGCAAAAAGGATCCAGTAGTTGCATTAAGAACTGAATAAATAAGGGGAAATATAATGGAAAAATTCAAATATTTAATAATAGTAGTAATGATAACAATAGCTATAATAGCAATTATAGTTTTAGGAATAAATCAATATATAAAAATATCGACTAATAAACAAATAATTGACAATGAAGATTATTCAAAACTACAAAATATAGATTGTATACTTGTATTAGGTGCTGGAATATGGGGAGATAAACCTAGCCCAATGCTAGAAGATAGACTATTAGAAGCAATTTCATTATATAAAGATAACATATGTTCAAAACTTATAATGAGTGGAGACCACTCAAAATCTAATTATGATGAAGTAAATGTTATGAAAGACTATGCAATCAAAAAAGGAATTGAATCAGAGAATATTTTTATGGATCACGCAGGTTTTTCAACATATGAAAGCATATATAGAGCAAAAGAAATTTTTGGAGCAAAGAAAATTATTATAGTAACACAGAAATATCATTTATATAGAGCTTTACATATTGCAAACAAATTAGGAATTGAAGCTTATGGAGTGGGCTCAGATCCAAGGCAATATACTGGTGCAACATATAGAGAATTAAGAGAAATTTTAGCAAGAAATAAAGATTTTATAAAATGTATATTTAAACCAGAACCAACATATTTAGGAGATACTATTCCAGTAAGTGGTAATGGAGATATAACAAATGATAAATAATTCACCTATAAGTATAAGAGTAGTGCCTTCAAGAACAATAGGATATAGATTTAATAGGAAAATATTGATTTCTACTATACAAAAAAAGAAGACATTGAAATATCAATGTCTCCTTTTTGTATAAAACTGTGGATATAGATAAATTTGACTTTGAATAATGGTTAACCAATTAGCATTCCGCGACAATTTTTAATTGGTCCAACACATTCAAAATGCTTAGCGATTACTGTTATATTCCCATAAGGAGAAAACTTTGAAAAACTTCCAAGGAAAATTTCTCTAGCTTTCAAGTCACCAGAATCATTATAACCTAAGATATAAATATCTTCTGTAGTAGTAACATCATCAGAAGTGTTGGAACATGAAACAAGATAGTTTCGACAATTAACATTATGAGCAAAACAAGAGCCCCCCACTTTAATATCACCAGTAGAAACTACTTTAGCAAACTTAGCATCAGATTCAACAATAATATCACCTTTATAAATCCTAAGGTCAACCAAAGAGATTAATGAATGTGCAATAATGTTTCCATTGATTACACTAATAGAATTAATTCTTTCAGAAATTCCTTTCAAGAATAATTTTCCAGATACTATAATACTTCCATTTACAACTTTAAGTTTACTTGTAATAGTTAAGTTACCATCTAAAACATAATTTTCGTTTTTCAATATCAAATTTTCTAAAATCCGTTCTTGCATTTGCAATACCTCCTATAATACAAACAAATTTATTTTCCAGAATAATTATACCATAATATTGTAAAAATACCAATAACACAAATTAGAAAAAAGTTAATATAATATATTGACAGTTGAATATCTATTCAATTATAATATAGTTGAATAGATACTCAACTAATAAAGGAAGAGGTGATAATGAAAATGTCCAAAAACGAATTTATATGTGATTGTAATGTAATACATAAAGATATAGTAGAGCATACAATAAAGCAAATGGCAGAAGAAGATGTTCTTAATAAATTAGCAGAATTTTTTAAAATATTAGGGGACACAACGAGAACAAAAATATTATTTGCATTAGATAAAAATGAAATGTGTGTATGTGATATTGCAAATGTTTTAGGAATGAGTAAATCATCAATCTCACATCAATTAGGAACATTAAGAAGAAGTGGGATAGTCAAATGTAAAAAAATAGGAAAAGAAGTTTTCTATATGTTAGATGATGAGCACGTAAAAGAAGTATTTGAAGTTGGCATAGAGCATATAGAACATAAAAGATAGAAAGGGAGAGAAATATGAAAGTAAAATTTAGAATAAAAGGATTAGACTGTGCAAATTGTGCAGCAGAATTAGAAAGAGCAATTCAAAAAGTAGAAGGGATAAGTGAAGCTTCAATAAGTTTTATAACAGAAAAGTTAATTATAGAATGTAAAGAACAAGAAAAAGAAGAGATAATAGATAAAATTAGAAAAGTTATAAAAAAAGTAGAATCAGATGTAAAAATAGAAGAACTATAGGAGGAGCTAATGATGAAGAAAAAAATATATAAAATAGTAATTTCACTTATTTTATTTATAATAGCTATTGTAGGAAAATTTAACAATGATTTAGTAAATAATTTAATATTTATAGTAAGCTATTTAATAGTTGGAATAGAAATACTAAAAAAATCAATAAGAAATATAATTAGAGGAAAAGTATTTGATGAAAATTTTCTTATGACAATTGCAACATTAGGTGCGTTTGCAATTAAAGAATATCCAGAAGCAGTGGCAGTAATGCTATTTTATCAAATAGGAGAATTATTTCAAAGCTATGCTGTTGGGAAATCAAGAAAATCAATATCTAGCTTGATGGATATTAGGCCAGATTTTGCAAATGTATTAAAAGATGATGAATTAGAGAAAGTTGACCTAGATGAAGTCAAAGTGGGAGACATAGTAATAGTTAAACCTGGAGAGAAAGTACCAGTAGATGGGATCGTAGTTGAAGGAAACTCAATGATTGATACAATGGCATTAACAGGAGAGGCTGTTCCTAGAAAGATAGAAGAAAAAGATGAAATTTTAAGTGGTTGTATTAATAAAAATTCAATATTAAAAATAAAAGTAACTAAAGAATCTGATGAATCAACAGTTAGCAAAATACTTGATTTAGTAGAAAATGCAAGTAATAAAAAGTCAAAATCAGAAAACTTTATTACAAAATTCGCACAATATTATACACCTATTGTAGTTATAATAGCTGTAATATTAGCCATATTGCCACCAGTAATATTAAAGGATTTCGGTGTATTTTCTGAATGGCTATATAGAGCATTATCATTTTTAGTGGTTTCTTGCCCATGTGCATTAGTAATATCAATACCTCTAAGTTTTTTTGGAGGGATTGGTGCAGCATCAAAAATAGGGGTCTTAATAAAAGGAAGTAATTACTTGGAGGCAATAGCTAGTACTGAAACAGTAGTATTTGACAAAACTGGAACATTAACAGAAGGTGTTTTCGAAGTACAAAAAGTAAATAATACAAATGAAATATCAGAACAAGAATTAATTAAAATTGCAGCAGAAGCAGAAAATTACTCAAATCATCCAATAGCACAATCTATAAAAAAAGCTTACGATAAAAAGATTGATGAAAAGAAAATTTCAAAAACAGAAGAAATATCAGGATTAGGAATACTAGCAAAAATAGAAGATAAACAGGTTCTAATCGGGAACGAAAAATTAATGAAAAAATATAATATCGAATATATAAAATGTGAAGAAATTGGAACAGTATTATATATAGCAATCAACAATAAATTTGTAGGATCAATATTAATCGCAGATAAAATAAAAAAAGATTCTTATAAAGCAATAAAATTATTAAAAGAAAATAATATAAAAAAAGTTATAATGCTAACTGGAGATAGAAACAATGTAGCAGAAGATGTTGCAAAAAAATTAGAGATAGATGAAGTTTATTCAGAGTTACTACCAGATGGGAAAGTTAAAAAATTAGATGATATCATTAACACAAAAAGTAAAAAAGGAAAAATTGTATTTGTAGGAGATGGAATAAATGATAGTCCAGTTTTAGCATTATCGGATATTGGAATAGCTATGGGAGGATTGGGATCTGATGCAGCTATAGAAGCGTCTGATATTGTAATAATGACAGATGAACCATCTAAAATAGGATATACTATGGAACTTTCTAAAAAAACAATGAGAATAGTTAAGCAAAATATAATATTTGCAATCTTTATAAAAGTATTTGTTTTAATATTAAGTGCATTTGGAATATCTACAATGTGGGAAGCTGTATTTGCAGATGTTGGAGTATCTATAATTGCAATTGTAAATGCTTTAAGAGTTTTAAAAATAAGTTATCAGTCGTCTTAAATAATAAAAAATGTTAAAATGATGAGATTTAGATATTATAGAAAATTTAAGGATGACTAATAACAAATATGATAAATATTTTATAAAAAATATTGCATATGAAACTAATTTATGATATAAATATATACATAAGAAGCAATAGGAGAATACTGGATATGAAAAAGAAAATGGTAGAAAAAGATGAAATAAAAGAGGAAATAGTAGAAAATAGCAAAAAGGTACTAAATGATTTTAAAAAGTTCATATCAAGAGGCAATGTAATGGACTTAGCTGTAGGTGTAATTATAGGCTCGGCATTTCAAAAAATAGTATCATCAATTGTAAATGATATTTTAATGCCAATTATTGGAGCTATAAGCGGTGGAGTAGATTTTTCTGGATTAAGTATACAAATAGGAAAATCAACTATAAAATATGGGGCATTTATTCAAAATATAATTGACTTTTTAATTGTAGCTGTATGTATATTTACAATCATTAAGATTTTAGAAAAATTCAATAGAAAAAGTGAAAAAACAGAACAAGTAAAAGAAGTAAAAAAAGATGATCAAATACTTTTGCTAGAAGAAATTAGAGATATACTAAAAGAAAAACAAGAGAAGATAGAAATTGAATAATAAATAAAATGGGGGATATTAAAATGAATAAATTTACAAATAAAAATATAAAAAAAGAAAACAAATCAATGATAAAGAGAATGATTATATTTATATTAATTCTTATAGTTTCATTTGGAGTTGGAGCTTGGGAACAAAAGAAGATAAAAGACATAAATGATAATATTACAGATTTAAATTCTATTATAATAAGTGACCAAGATAAAACTGATAAAAAAACATATGTTGATATAAATATGATACCATACAAATTTGCAGTAAGTAATGAAACAACAAAAAGCTTTTACATTGTAGCAGATGAAAATTATCTATATATAGCATATATGGCACCATCAGATTTTCAAAAGCTAAATAATAAAGAAATTGAAACAGCACCTGTTAGAATTGAAGGAATAACAAAAACAACATCGGAAGAGATAAAAAAATTAGCTGTTGATGCATACAATAAAGGATTAGAAAAAGAAAAACAAATAACATTAGGAGAATTTAACAGTTATTTTGGAAGTGTATACTTAGATATGACAACAAATATAACAACAGAAACAGCCCTAATGACTTGTGCATATGTAGTATTAGCCCTAGTAGGTACATTAGGAACATTAACTATGATTATTAAGATTATAAGCCTAAAATCAAGAATATCAAAAATTGGAACAGAACTAATAGAAGAACTAGACAATGAAATGAATGATGAAAATGCATTCTATTATGAAAAATTACACTTATATTTAACAAACAAATATATAATAAATTTCAGCGGAAAATTTATAGCCACAAAATATAGTGATGTTATTTGGATGTACCCATATGAACAAAGAACAAATGGTATAAAAACATGTCAAGCCATAAAAATAATGACAGAAAATGGAAAAGTACATACAATAGCAACAATAGATGCTGTAACAAAAGCTAAAAAAGAGATGTATAACGAAATATGGAATACAATAGCAAGCAAAAATGACAAAATGCTTTTAGGATATACTAAAGAGAATAGAGATGAGATTAAAGCAAGAAAGAAAAACAAAAAAGACTTAGTATAAATAAAAAAATAAACACCTATATTGAATAAAATAAGATTCAATATAGGTGTTTATTTTTTTATATAATAGAAACGCCATTTACACACTTAGGAAATAGAATCTCAAAAAAAACCAAACTTAAATGTTGTTAACCTTGACAAACAAATATATATGTACTATAATGTTAACCATAGTTAACAAAAGGAGAGTAGTATGATATCAAAAGCATTAGAAGAATATTTAAAAACAATGTATATATTAAAAAAACAAAACGGAAATATTAGAGTTACGGACATTGCAAAAAAAATGAACTGTACAAAGCCAAGTGTAAACAAAGCAATATATAATTTAAAAGATAATGGACTACTTAATTATGAATCATATGGAACAATAGAATTAACAGAAGAAGGAGAAGAATTAGCCAAAAAGATATTAGAAGCATATGACATAATTTATGTATTTTTAAAAGATGTATTAGAATTAGAAGAAGAAAACGCAAAAGAAGAGGCAGAAAAAATAAAATCTACAATATCTGATAATACAATAAACAAATTAGCAAAATATGTTCACGAAGTTTTAGGATTAAGCAACTTAAACTGTAATTATGACATAAACAAAGAAAAATGTAGATGCTGTATAAAAAGAAAAATGTGACAAAAAGGGACGCCCCCTTTGGCACACTTTATGAAAGGAAATTAATATGAGTAACAAAATATTAGAAATAAAAGATTTGTATGTAAATGCTGAAGAAAAAGAAATATTAAAAGGAATAAATTTAGCTATAAATAAAGGAGAAATACATGTAATAATGGGGCCAAACGGTTCTGGAAAAACAACGACAGCAAATGCTATATTAAACAATCCATCATATAAAAAAATTAATGGAAATATTATATTTGAAGATGAGAATATAACTAATGAAAAAACAGATGAAATTGCAAGAAAAGGAATTTTTATGTCTTTTCAACTTCCAGAAGAAATACCAGGAGTTTCTGTTACGAATTTCTTAAAATATGCTAAAAACAAAATTACAGAAAAGCCTGTTAAAATTTTTGAATTTAAAGAAGAGTTAAAAAAATATATGGAAGAATTAAACATGAACTCGAAAAATATGGAAAGAAGCTTAAATGTTGGATTTTCAGGTGGAGAGAAAAAGAAAAACGAGATTCTACAAATGCTTGTATTAAATCCAAAACTTGCTATTTTAGATGAAACAGATTCTGGACTAGATGTTGATGCAATTAAAACAGTTTCTAAAGGAATTGAAATGTTTAAAAATGAAAATAATGCAGTTCTTATTATTACTCATAATACTAAAATTTTGCATAGCTTAAAAGTTGATTATGTACACATTTTAGTTAATGGGAAAATTGTTAAAACGGGTAGCCAAGAATTGGCTAAAGAAATTGAAGAAAATGGATATGCTCAATATAAGTGAAAATGCTAGCTGAAATAAATCAGCTAGCATAGAGATACATAAGGTATTTCTTAAAAAAATTATACGGAAGGAATTTTTGATGATGTCAAAAACAAATATAGATGAAATAAACAGAAGTATATATGATATAAAAAACGAAGATAAATATGACTTTAAAATAAAAAAAGGTTTAACACCTGAAATAATAGAAGAAATATCAAAACAAAAAAATGACCCGAAATGGATGAAAGAATTTAGATTAAAAGCATTAGAAGTTTATAATAAGTTAGAACTTCCAACATGGGGGCCAGACTTATCAGAACTAAATATGAATGAGCTAGCAACATATGTGAAACCCAAAACAAGACTTTCAAATTCATGGGAAGATGTACCAGAAGATATAAAAAATACATTTGACAGATTAGGAATACCAGAAGCAGAAAAAACATCTTTAGCAGGAGTAGGAGCACAGTATGACTCAGAAGTAGTTTACCATAGTATGAAAGAAGACTTAATAAAACAAGGAGTAATCTATACAGATATGGAAACAGCAGTAAGAGAATATCCAGAGCTAGTAAAAGAACATTTTATGAAATGTGTTCCAGTATATGATCACAAATTTGTAGCACTACACGGAGCAGTTTGGTCAGGAGGTTCATTTGTATATGTACCAAAAGGAGTAAAGGTAGATATACCATTACAATCATATTTTAGACTAAACTCACCAGAATCAGGACAATTTGAACATACATTAATTATAGTTGATGAAGGAGCATCACTTCATTTTATAGAAGGATGTTCAGCGCCAAAATATAATAAAGTAAATCTTCATGCTGGTTGTGTTGAATTATATGTAAAAGAAAATAGCTATCTAAGATATTCAACAATAGAAAACTGGTCAAAAAATATGTTAAACTTAAATACCAAAAAAGCAATTGTAGGAAAAAATGCAAAAATGGATTGGGTATCTGGCTCATTTGGATCAAAAATATCAATGTTATATCCAATGAGTATACTAAATGGAGAAGGATCAAAAACAGAATTTACAGGAATATCATTTGCGGGAGTAGGACAAAATTTAGATAATGGATTTAAAGTTATTCATAATGCACCTAATACATCAAGTGTTGTCAACGCAAAATCAATATCTAAAAATGGTGGCAAATGTACATATAGAAGTTTAGTTAGAATAAACGAAAATGCTAAAAATTCTAAATCATCAGTATCATGCGACTCATTAATGTTAGATGACATATCAATTTCAGACACAATACCAACAAATGATATAAGAACAGATGAAGTGGAATTTTCACATGAAGCTAAAATTGGAAAAATAAGTGACAAAACAATATTTTATTTAATGAGTAGGGGATTATCAGAAGAAGATGCAAAAGCAATGATTGTCAGAGGATTTGCACATCCTATTGCTAAAGAATTGCCAGTGGAATATGCAGTGGAAATGAATAACCTTATAAATTTAGAATTAGAATGAGACAGTTGGGACAGGTTTTGTTTGTCTCACAAAAAGCTCAGAAAAAGTCAAAAAATAGAATATTACTAAAATTACAAATAATAACAAAATATGACAAAAAAGTGAGACAAACAAAACCTGTCCCATTTGTCTCAGAAAGGGAAAATGATGATTAATTTAAAATTAAATGAAACACCTGTTAGAACATCCAGAAATTTTAATATAAATAATATTAAATTAGAAAACATTGATATTCCAAAAGAAATAAAAAACTTCGAAAACATGATGATAACAGGAGAGGACTTAAAAATAGATTGTAATACAAGCAATATAAAATTAGCATATGGAATAAGTGAATATTTTACAAATCAAGTAAAAGAGCAAGCAAATAGAAAAATTAGATTAGAGCTTTCAAACAAATCAGTCAAATCAAAGACTTCTCAAATGGTTGAATTTAAATTTGATAAAGAGAATTTATCATTAATAGAAGATATAGAAATTATTGCGAATGAAAGTTCAAAATCGACTATTATAGTAAAATATTTGAGTGATGAAAATATAGAAGCTTATCATAATGGAATTATAAGGATAACAGCTAAAAGAAATTCAGAGATTAATATAATATTAGTTAATTTGATGAATACAAAATCAAATAATTTTATGGCTATCGAAAATAATGTAGAAAAAGAAGCAAAGATAAATTATTACATAGTAGATTTTGGCGGAAAGAATAGTATTACAAATTATTATTCAAATTTATTAGGTGATAAATCTGAGAATATTTTAAATACAATTTACTTAGGAAGACAAGATCAGCTATTTGATTTGAATTATATTGGGGAACTAAGAGGAGAAAAGTCTAATATAGATATAGATGTTCAAGGGGCTTTAAAAGATAAGGCTAAAAAACATTTTAAGGGTACAATTGATTTTAAAAAAGGTTGTAAAAAAGCAAAAGGAAATGAAAATGATTCGTGTATGTTGCTATCAGATACTGCTAGGTCACTTGCTTTACCAATGCTTTTATGTTCAGAGGAAGATATTGAAGGAAATCATAGTAGCTCAGTAGGAAAAGTTGGCGAGAAAGAGTTATTTTATATTATGAGTAGAGGTTTTGAACTTAAAGAGGCTATGAAGTTAATGGTTAGAGCTAAATTTAATAAAATATTGCAAAATATTAAAGATGAGAATTTGAAGGAAGATATTTTGCATGAAATTGATAGTCGATTAAATTGAGACAATTGGGACAGTCACAATTTGTCTCATAAAATTGTAGAAGAATGTCGAAAATGACATTGAAAAAGTTTACGATGGAAAGAAATTCAAATACATATACAAAGATGAAGGGATAGATAAATGAGTATAGAAAAAATAAGAAAAGATTTTCCACTTTTATTAAATAATAAAATAACATACTTGGATAGTGGAGCGACTACACAAAAGCCAATACAAGTGATAGAGGCGGTAGAAGAGTTTTATAGAAAATACAATGCAAATATACATAGAGGAGCATATTCTTTAAGTATGGAAGCAACAGAAGTTTATGAAAATACAAGAACCAAAATTGCAAAATTTATAAACGCTAAAAGTGATGAAGAAATTATATTTTCTAAAAATGCAACAGAAAGCTTAAACTTAATTGCATATTCTTATGGAATGGATAATTTAAAAAAAGATGATGAAGTTGTAATTTCAATTATGGAACATCATTCTAATTTAGTACCTTGGCAAAAGGTAACTAAATCAACAGGAAGTAAATTGAAATATATGTACATAAATGATGAGTTTGAGTTATCTGATGAAGAAATAGAGAGCAAAATAACAGATAAGACAAGAATAGTAGGAATTACACATATTTCAAATGTCCTTGGAACAATAAATGATATAAAAAAAATAATAAAATATGCACATAAAAAAGGTGCAATTGTAGTAGTTGATTGTTCCCAAAGTATTCCTCATATGAAAATTGATGTACAAGACTTAGATGCAGATTTTTTAGTTTTTTCGGGACATAAGATGCTTGCACCACTAGGAATAGGTGTATTATATGGAAAAAGAGAGATGTTGAATAAAATGAATCCATTTTTGATGGGGGGAGATATGATTGAGTATGTGTATGAACAAGATACAACATTTGCACCACTTCCAAATAAATTTGAAGCTGGTACTCAAAATATAGAAGGAGTAGTCGGTTTAGGTGCTGCAATTGACTATATAGATAACTTAGGATATGATAAAATAAAAGAACTAGAAAAAAATATTGTAGAATATGCAAGACAAGAATTATCAAAATTAGATTATATAAAATTATATATGACGCCTAATGAAGAGAATCATTCAGGAGTAATATCTTTTAATATAAAAGGTGTACACCCACATGATGTAGCAAGTATATTAGATTCAGAAGGTGTATGTGTACGTTCTGGAAATCATTGTGCACAACCACTTATGAGATTTATTGGAATAGATTCAACTTGCAGGGCGAGTTTCTGTTTTTATAATACGAAAGAAGATGTAGATAAATTAATTAATGCATTAGAAAAAGCATACAATATGTTTAAGAAATATATTATAAAGTAAAAGAAGGTGTTACTAGTTAATGCTTTAAAAAGAAGTTGCCAAAATAGTTGATATATGAATATTTCTTGGCAAAAACATAGCTGGGGTCTACCTATGGGTCTTTGCCGTCAAAATATTAATATATCAACTATTTTAAGTAATTAAATATAAAAAAGCATTAACCAGTAACAAGAAGGTAAGAAATGGAAGATTTAACAGATGTTTATAATGAGCTAATAATGGAACACAGTATGAATTCATACAACAAAAAGAAATTAGAAAAAGCAGATTGCTCAAGGATGGGACATAACCCAAATTGTGGAGATGAAATAACACTAGAAATAAAACTAGATGGAAATATAATTGAAGATATGGCTTTTAGTGGACATGGGTGTGCGATATCTCAGGCTTCTACATCAATAATGATAGATACATTAAAAGGAAAAACTATAGATGAAGCAAAAGAAATAATTAAAACATTTATAGAAATGATAAAAAGAGAAATAAAAGATGAAGAACAACTAAGAAAATTAGAAGATGCAATTGCTTTTAAAAATGTATCAAATATGCCTGCTAGAGTAAAATGTGCATTACTTGCTTGGCATACAATAGAAGATATGATAAATAAAAAATAAAAAATCAAATGGAGGAAAATATATGAAAGAAGCTTTAGCATTGTTTTCAGGAGGAAAAGATTCTTTTTTGGCAACTTTATTAATGATAGAAAAAGGATATAAAGTCAATCTTGTTACTTATGAAAATGGATGTGGATTAAAAGCAACTAATGCATTACATACTGCCAAAAGAATACTAAAAAAATATGGAAAAGAAAAAGTTAATATTATAGGAATAAAAAATACAGAATCAATATGGAGAGAGTTCATATATCCATATTATAATTTGAAAACAAGTGATATTTTAGAATTATATGGAGAAGTTCCAATATCTCAATTTAATTGTTTATCATGTAGAATGGCAATGTATGTGGTGTCTATAATTATATGCCTTAAAAATAATATTGATACAGTTGTTGATGGAGCTAGAAAAAGTCAATTATTTGCAATAGAGCAAAATGAATTATTAGAAAGATTTGAAAAACTTTTTAAAGAATATAATATAAAAATGATGTATCCATTAAAAGATTTCGAAGATGATTATGAATTAAAAAATCAATTACTAATAAGAGGATTTGTACCTAAAACGATAGAGCCTCAATGCTTATTAGGATTACCATTGAAAAAAGATGAAATAGATAATGAAATAATAAGTTCAATTTTAAATGTATATGAAAAATTATTAAAAGATAAATCTAAAAATTTAATACAAAAATATAGAAATATAGAAATATCAGGAGAATATATATAATGGATAATAGAAGCACAAAGTTTGTATTAGTACCATTTTGTTTAATGGCACAAGCATATCAAGCGCAAGGAATTGTAAAATATGAATGGAAAGCATCAATCAAACCTTTTATGGAATTGTTGATTGAAAATAACATTAATATTATTCAAATGCCTTGTGCAGAAGCAACTTATAATAATAGTTTAATACGAGAACCAAAAGGGATAAAAAAATACGATACAAAAGAATTTAATGAACATTGTGAAATTCTAGCAACTCAAGTTGCAACTCAAATTGAAAATATTTGTAAAAATGGATATGAAATATTAGCTATTTTAGGAATAGAACAATCACCATCTTGTTGTGTAAACTACATATACACTAACAATGGAATGGAAAATAGAAAAGGCTTATTTATTGAAAAATTATATGAAAAAATAAAACAATTCAATATACCAATAATAGGAATAAATAGAAAGTACATAAATAAATCGTTAAAAATGTTAAAAGATATAATAGAAATGTGACAAAAAGGGATGCTCCTAATGCTACTTAAGTTAAGGTTAATGGCAATAATATATTAATATTTGAAGTCAAAGACCCATAGGTAGACCCTAGCTATGTTTTTGACAAAAATATTAATATATTATTGCCATTAACCTTAACTTAAGTAGCATTAGGAGCATCCACTTTTGGCACACTTTAAGAAAGAAGAAAGATATGGAAAATAAAAGAGTATTAATTCGGAATGAGTGGAGGTGTTGATAGCTCAGTATCAGCATTATTATTGAAAGAACAAGGATATGAGCCAATAGGAACAACACTAGAACTATTTGCAGGAAGCAGTTGTTGTAATACAAATACATATATGGATGCCAAAAATGTATGTAATTCTTTAGAGATACCACACTTTATATACAATTGTAAAGAAACATTTAAAAAAAATGTAATAGAAGATTTTATAAATTGTTATAAAAATTGCAAAACACCAAATCCATGTATAGAATGCAATAAACATATGAAATTTGGATTTATGTGGGAAAAAGCAAAAGAATTAAATTGCAATTATATAGCAACAGGACATTATGCAAAAACTGAATATAGTGATAAATATCAAAGATGGGTATTAAAAAAGTCAGAAGCGGGAAAAAAAGACCAAAGCTATGTTTTATGGAGCATACCTAAAGAACTAATAGAACATATAATATTTCCATTATCAGATTTTGAGGACAAAGAGCAAATAAGAGAGATAGCAAGAAAAAATAATTTAAAAGTAGCCAATAAACCAGATAGTGAAGATATATGTTTTATTCCAGATGGAAATTATAAAAAATTTTTAGAAACTAATTCGAATATTAAACCAAAAAAAGGAAACATTGTTAATAAAAGAGGCGAAATTCTAGGAAAGCATACAGGACTATATAATTATACAATAGGACAAAGGAAAGGACTTGGAATAGCATATAAAGTTCCTCTATTTGTATTAGGATTTAATCCAAGTAATAATGAAGTAATTGTTGGAGAAGAAAAAGAATTATATACAAAAAATATTAAAGTAACTGATATAAATTTATTATTAGTAGATGAAATAAAAGAGCCAATGTATGTAGATGTAAAAACAAGATATTCTTCAAAATCAGCAAAAGCAATAATAATGCAAAATAAAAATGAAATATATGTAGAGTTTGAAGAACCACAAAGAGCTATAACACCAGGGCAATCAGCAGTGTTTTATATTGAAGACATTGTACTTGGTGGAGGGAAAATAATATTATAAAAGAAAGAGATAAAAACTATGAAAAAAATAAAGTTTGATATTCAAGGAATGACATGTAGTAGTTGCTCTGCACATGTCGAAAGGGCAGTAAAAAAATTAAATGGAATACAAAGGGTAAATGTAAATTTGCTTTCAAACAATATGATAGTAGAATATGATGAAAATCAAATAAATAATCAAAATATCATACAAACAGTAATAGATGCAGGATATTCAGCAAAAGTGTCAAACGAAGAGAAAACAAAAGTAAATAATAATGAACAAATACAAAAAATGAAAGTAAGATTAATAATTTCCATATGTTTTTTAATACCACTAATGTTTATAGCGATGAATCATTCGTTAGGAGAAAAATTTACTGCTTTACAACTTATGTTATTAGTTCCAATAGTATATGTAAATAGAAACTATTTTATAGTTGGAATTAAAAGACTATTAAAAGGTACACCTAATATGGATTCATTAGTTGCAATAGGAAGTGGAGCAGCAATTACATATGGAATTTTTAATACAGAATTATATTTTGAATCAGCAGGAATGATACTTACTCTAATTACAGTTGGAAAATATTTGGAAACAAAATCAAAAGGAAAAACAAGTGAAGCAATTAGCAAACTAATGAATTTAGCACCTAAAACTGCATTAGTTGTAAGAGATGGAAAAGAGCAACAAATTAATATAGAAGAGATAAAAATAGATGATATTGTAGTTATAAAACCAGGAGGAAATATTCCTGTTGATGGAACTATAATAGAAGGAAATACAAGTATAGACCAATCTAGTATAACTGGAGAGAGTATTCCAGTAGAGAAGACGATAGGAGACAATATTATTTCTGGAACAATTAACAAAAATGGTTCTATAAAAATAAAAGCAACCAAAGTTGGAAATGACACGACATTATCGCAAATTATAAAATTAGTACAAGAAGCAAGCAATTCTAAAGCACCAATATCAAGACTAGCAGATAAAGTAAGTGGGATATTTGTACCAATTGTTATTTGTATAGCAATAATTGCAACAATATTTTGGATTATACAAGGCCAATCTTTTGAATTTGCATTAAGTATAGGAATAGCAGTTTTAGTAATTTCTTGCCCATGTGCATTGGGATTAGCAACACCAGTAGCAATTATGGTAGGTACTGGAAAAGCAGCACAAAATGGAATATTAATAAAATCAGCAGAAAGCCTAGAATTATTACATTTAATAGATACAGTAGTTTTAGATAAAACAGGAACTATAACTCAAGGAAAGCCAGAAGTAACAGATATTATTAGTTTAATAGATGAGAAAGAGCTATTAACTATTGCTAGTAGTTTAGAAAAAGAATCCGAACATCCATTAGCAGAAGCGGTAATTCAAAAGGCAGAAAACACAGAAAAATTAAAAGTAGAAAATTTTAAGACTATTCCTGGAAGAGGAGTTAAAGGAACAATTAAAGAAATTAATTACTTTGGTGGAAATATTCAATTAATGAAAGAAAATAATATTCATATAGGATACATTACAAACCAAACTAATAAATTAGAAGAACAAGGAAAAACAATTTTATACTTTTCTAATAACAAAGAAGTTATTGGAATAATAGCAGTAGCTGATACAATAAAAGAAACAAGTTATCAAGCTATAAAAGAATTAAAAAATAGAAATATAGATATAGTAATGCTTACTGGAGACAACAAAACAGTTGCAAAAACAATTGGAGAAAAATTACAAGTAGATAAAGTTATATCAGAAGTTTTACCACAAGACAAAGAAAGAGAAGTAGCAAGATTACAAGGACAAGGAAGAAAAGTAGCATTTGTAGGTGATGGAATAAATGATAGTCCAGCTTTAGTAAAAGCAGATGTAGGATTAGCAATTGCTGCAGGAACAGATATAGCAGTAGAGTCAGCAGATGTAGTTTTAATGAAAAACAGTTTATTAGATGTAGTAACAGCAATAAGTTTAAGCAAAGCAGTTATAAAAAATATAAAAATGAATTTATTTTGGGCATTCTTTTATAATATTGTAGGAATACCAGTAGCAGCAGGAGTATTTTATCTAAGCATAGGATTGAAATTAAATCCAATGATTGGAGCTGCTGCAATGAGCTTTAGCTCAGTATGTGTTGTTGCAAATGCATTAAGACTTAGAAAATTTAAAAGTAATTATAATAATTGTGAACTTAAATGTCCATATAAATATGAGGAGGAGAAAAAAATGAATAAGAAAATAGTAAATATAGAAGGAATGCAATGTAATCATTGCAAAATGAGTGTTGAAAAGGCATTAATGACAATAGAAGGAGTACAAAAAGTAGAAGTAAATTTAGAAAACAAGAATGCAATAATAGAGTTTGAAAATGAAATTAACGAAAATAAAATTAAAGAAGTAATTGAAGAAGTTGGATTTAAAATTGTTTAAACTATTATGATAAAAAGGATGAATAAAATGCAAAATAAATTTTCAAGAACAGAAATGTTAATAGGGAAAGAAGCAATAAAAAAGTTGCAAAATTCAAAAGTAGCTATATTTGGAATAGGTGGAGTAGGCTCTTATGTAGTTGAAGCATTAGCAAGAGTAGGAATAGGAAAATTTATATTAGTAGATAAAGACATAGTAGACGAAACAAATATAAATAGACAAATAATAGCAACTAAAAAAACAATAGGAATCTCAAAAGTAGAAGTTGCCAAAACAAGAATTTTAGAGATAAATCCAAATGCAAAAGTAGAAACATATCAAGAATTTTTTATGCCAGAAAGTAAAGATATAATAGATAATACTGTCAACTATATAGTAGATGCAGTAGATACAGTAACAGCAAAAATCGAATTAGTGATACGAGCAAACAAAGCAAATATTCCTATTATATCTAGTATGGGAACAGGAAATAAATTAGATGCAACAAAATTTGAAGTTACAGATATATATAAGACAAGTGTATGTCCATTAGCAAAAGTTATGAGAAAAGAACTAAAAAATAGAGGAATAAAGAAATTAAAAGTAGTTTATTCAAAAGAAGAGCCTATAAAACAACAGGGAAGAACACCTGGAAGTATATCGTTTGTACCATCAGTTGCAGGGCTAATTTTAGCAGGAGAAGTAATAAAAGATATAATAAAATAGGAGGCAAAATAATGACCAATAAAGAAATATTAGAAAAAGCGAATTATTGTGCAAGTTGTATAAAAAAACCATGCAGACAAGGGTGCCCACTTAATAATGATATAACAGGATTTATAAAACTTATAAAAGAAGAAAAATATAAAGAAGCATATCAATTATTAACAGAGACAACAGTATTATCAGCTATTTGCGGAAAAATATGTCCACATGAAAAACAATGTAAAGGAAGTTGCGTAAAAAGAATAGCATTTACACCAGTAGAAATAGGCGATTTAGAATCATTTATAGGAGACATGGCAATAAAAAATGGTTGGAACATAACAGAAGAAAAAATAATAAAAGGAAATAAAAAAGTAGCAGTAGTAGGAGGAGGACCTTCTGGACTTACTTGTGCAGCTTTTTTAGCTAAAAATGGAGTTAATGTTACTATATATGAAAAACATAATTATTTAGGAGGCATATTGCAACACGGAATACCAGAATTTAGGCTAGATAAGAAACTTGTAAATGAGGTGATTCAAAAAATACTAGATTTAGGAATAGAAACTAAATTAAACCAAGAATTAGGAAAAGACTTTAGTATACAAGAATTAGAAAAAAAATATGATGCAATATTTTTGGGATTTGGGGCAAATATTTCAAGCAAAATGAGAATTGAAGGCGAAGAATTGCAAGGAGTATATGGTGGAAATGAACTATTAGAAAATGGAAACCATCCAGATTATGTTGGTAAAACAGTAGTTGTAAGTGGTGGTGGAAATGTAGCAATGGATGTTTCAAGAACTATAAAAAAAATGGGAGCAAAAAGAGTAATTGTTATATATAGAAGAAGTGAAAAAGAAATGCCAGCAGAAAGGAAAGAATTATTAGAAGCACAAGAAGAAGGCATAGAATTCTTATTTCAAAATAATATTTTAAAAATATTAGGAGATAAAAAGGTACAAAAAATTGAGTGTATAAAAACGGAGTTAAAATCAAAAGAAGGAGAAAATAGATTAAGTCC
Source organism: uncultured Clostridium sp. (assembly GCA_947573555.1). Classification (GTDB taxonomy): domain Bacteria; phylum Bacillota; class Clostridia; order TANB77; family CAG-508; genus CAG-269. The sequence goes on from CANPFO010000005.1 coordinate 47,049, forward strand.
TGTTAATATAGATGGAACTAATTACTATATAGATGCTGATTATGTAATAATGGCTATTGGTTCAAATGTTGAAGAAGATATTACAAGTACATTAGGCTTAGAGTTAAGTAGTAATGGAAAAATACATATAGATGATAATGGAAAGACTTCAAAGAAAAATATTTTTTCTGGTGGAGATGTAGCAGGAACAAAAAGTACAGTTGCATGGGCAGCTAGAGCTGGTAGAAATGCAGCATATTCTATTCTGGAATCCTTTTAAACTTTTCCATTAGTTAACCTAGCTTATCTATATAGATATCCATCCTTCCAATTGCGCATCACTTTATTTTAATATATATTGCAAATTAGGCTGACCAAATAACGACATTCGAAAAATGCGAAAGCTTGAAAGGGGATTTTTTGCTTGACATTTTTGAAGTAGTATGTGAAAATGATAAAGAAATTAACACAAAGAAGGGAAGAAAAATAAAATGGAAAAAATAAGAGGATTTGAAGTAGCAAAAGGATTTGAAGACAAAGGAGTAAATTTACCAATAAGAAAAACAAAGTATTCAGCAGGATATGATATAGAAGCTATAGAAGATACGATAATACCAAGCTTTAAAAAAGGAGATGCACCAACATTAGTAAAAACAGGGTTAAAAGCATATATGCAAGATGATGAAATGCTATTATTATATAATAGAAGTTCTAATCCAAAGAAAAAAGGTTTAATATTAGCAAATAGTGTGGGAGTTGTTGACAAAGATTATTACGAAAATCAAGATAATGATGGGCATATAATGTTTGCATTTTATAATATAAAAGAGGAAGAAACAATTATAAAAAAAGGTGAAGCAATAGGTCAAGCTATTTTTCAAAAATATTTAGTAGTAGATAATGATGTTGCAGAAGGAGAAAGAGTAGGAGGATTTGGTTCTACAACAAAAAATAATTAAAAAATATTTTTGAAGAGAAAACCTATAAACATACAGATACAAGGAATTGAAGGTTAAATAATACATAAAAAGTCAAAATAAAATGTTTGACTTTTTAGTTTTTTTATAGTATAATAGAAATGGTTAAAAAATCCAATAAAGTTACTATATTTTGACATAACTTTATAATATTTTTTTGCTGAAAATACATTTATAGATTAAGAAAATATATGTATGAAGAACAATGCGGAAAGGAGTTGGCTTACATGTTTAGTGTAGGAGACAAAATAGTATACCCAATGCATGGTGCGGGGACAATAGATTCAATAGAAGAAAAAGATATATTAGGTGAGAAACAATCATATTATATCTTAAAAATGCCAAGTAACGTAAAAGTAATGATACCAACAGCAAAAGCAGAAGAAGTAGGCGTAAGAAATATAATAGATAAACAATCAGCAGAAAAAGTGTTTAAAGTACTTAGCGAAGATGAAACCGAAATGGAAAAGAATTGGAACAAAAGATATAGAGATAATATGGATAAAATGAAAAGTGGAGACATATATGAAGTGGCTGATGTAGTTAGAAACTTAAGTTTTAAACAAAAAGAAAAAGGACTTTCAACAGGTGAAAAGAAAATGTTAAATAATGCTAAACAAATTTTAATAAGTGAATTAGTTTTAGCAGAACATGCTAACCAAGATGAGGTTGAACAACAAATTGAAAATAAAATAAATACATCTTTTATGACATTTAGAACAGAAGGAATAGAACAACAAAGTATTGTTAATAAATTTATTCCGTATGATGGAACAAATTCATAAAATCAATAAAAGGAGCTAAAATTATTTAGCTCCTTTTGAGTATGTTTTTAACTATAAAATTAATTTTTTTATAAAAATATAGGTTTAAAATAGATATGTCACAAGTAGATTGAAAATAAAATATTGAA